>CAYLWH010000039.1:0-33932 GCA_964387245.1 uncultured Mycobacterium sp. | reverse complement strand
GTCGGCCTGCTCGGTCTTGGTCGGCAGGCCGGTCGACGGCCCACCGCGCTGGACGTCGATGACAACCAGCGGCAGTTCGGTCATCACGGCCAGGCCGATGGCCTCGGACTTCAGCGAGATGCCGGGGCCCGAGGTGGTGGTGACGCCCAGCGCACCGCCGTAGGAAGCGCCGATCGCCGCGCCGATGCCGGCGATCTCGTCCTCGGCCTGGAAGGTCAGCACGTTGAAGTTCTTGTGCTTGGACAGCTCGTGCAGGATGTCAGAGGCCGGCGTGATCGGGTAGCTGCCCAGCACGACCTGGACGTCGGCGAGCTGGCCGGCCGCGACCAGCCCGTACGCCAACGCGGTGTTACCCGAGATCTGGCGGTACTCGCCGGCTGGCAGCTTGGCGGGCGAAATCTCATAGGTGGTGCCGAACGCCTCGGTGGTCTCGCCGTAGTTCCAACCGGCCTTCACCGCGAGCACGTTGGCCTCGGCGACGTCGGGCTTACGGGCGAACTTCTCCCGGATGAACGTCTCGCTGGTCTCGATCGGCCGACCGTACATCCAGCAGAGCAGGCCGAGGGCGAACATGTTCTTGGCGCGCTGACCGTCCTTCTTGGAAGCGCCGATCTCCTCGACGGCCCCGAGGGTAAGTGTCGTCATCGCAACGGGTTGCACCACGTAGTCTTCGAGGCTGTCGTCCTCGAGCGGGTTGGCCTCGTAGCCGACCTTCGCCAGGTTGCGCTTGGTGAATTCGTCGGAGTTGGCGATGACGAGGCCACCACGCGGCAGGTCGTCGATGTTGGCCTTCAGCGCTGCCGGGTTCATCGCCACGAGTACGTCGGGCCGGTCGCCCGCGGTCAGGATGTCGTAGTCGGCGATCTGGATCTGGAACGAGGACACACCGGGCAACGTGCCCTGTGGCGCGCGGATCTCGGCGGGATAGCTGGGCTGGGTTGCCAGGTCGTTGCCGAAAAGCGCCGCCTCGGAGGTGAACCGGTCCCCGGTGAGTTGCATGCCGTCACCGGAGTCGCCCGCGAAGCGGATGACGACCTTCTCAAGCTTTTCCCGAGGGTGCGCTCCGTTCACGTTGACGGTGTCGCTAGGACCCACGTCCCCGCCTTTCGTCCCGTGTTTTACACGTTGTTAATGTATCCGGCGGACGGCCCTCCGTGTCGCGGTCCCGAGCGGAACGCGCCGACGACTAGGAGGCCATCAGAGTTTTGGTGTCACTGCTGGTCACGATTATTGCACTTCTCTTAGGCGCCCCTTCACGCCGGCACTGCGGACGGCGAACTGGATGCCGTTGCGAAGCCGCTGGTCAGTGGGTGGGTGATGGCGAAACTGAGACAAGTCTGTGGTCTTCGTCACTTTTGCTGGCCGGCAGACTCTAAGAATCGGTATTACGCGCGGGTAACTTGGCCGGCCTGCCGCTGAGCGGCCTTCAGCGTTACAGATTCAGCCGGGAACGTTATACGGTGTGACCACTTGGACGTAGACCGGACGCGCCGGTTCGGCGGGCAGCGCCCCGCGCTCCTGCAGGATCATCCGCAGCGCCAGCCGCGCATCGGAGCGCAGGTCGTTGTGGAGCACCACCGACAACCGGCCCTCGCGCAGCAGTCGGCGGTTGTCGGCGTCGAGATCGTGGGCAATGAAGACTCGGCATACCCTGCCCAGTTTCTCGAACGCGGCCACGGTCGCGGTGTTGCCGCCGCCGACCGAGTAGACGGCTTCGACGGCCGGGTTGCGCCGCAGCGCCTCGAGCACCAGCCGCTCGTTGGCAGCGTCGATACCGTCGCTGTCGGTGACGTCGACAACCCCGATGTTCGAACCCCGCAGCGCCGAACGGAAGCCGACCTCGCGTTCGCCCTCCCCGCGGAAGACGTTACTGCTCAGCGTGATCAACACCTCGGCTGCACTGTCGCCGAGCCACTGCCGCATCAGGTAGGCGGCGGTGACCCCGGCCGCGTGGTTGTCGATGCCGACATAGCCGCACCGCGCGCTGGCCGGGACATCGGTGGTGTAGGTGACGACAGGGGTGCCGGCGGAGACCAGCGCATCCACCGCCTCGGCCACCTCCGGCTCGTCGGGCGCCTTCAGGATGACACCGTGACTGCCGCGCAGCCGCCGGAGTCGGTCGACGGTGGCCGCCGTCGAACCGCTCTCCCACAAGTGGAACCGGGCCCGCAGCATCGCCGGGGCGAACGAGGGCAGCTCCGCCTCGACCGCGGCACGGAATGCGTCGGAGAACCGCCTGGGCGTCTGCATGACGACGTCGACGAGGTAGCGCCGCCCGCTGAGGCGCAGCTGCCCGCGCTGTTTGTCCAGGTCGCTGATGGCCTGCATGACCTCGGCCCGGGTGTTCTCGCGTACGCCCGGGCGGTCGTTGAGAACCCGGTCGACGGTGGCCTCGCTCAGCCCGGACTGCTGGGCGATCTCGCGGACCTTGTAGCGGTGTGGCATGGCCCTCCCGGCGGGTGGGAAATGAGGTCTTTTTGATGGGTTTTTGGTGTTGATTGTGTTTCATTGCACAGCAAGACTTGGCGTCATGTCCAGCACACTCTTGAATTCCTCGACGGGCGCCTGGATCGAGGACGCCGACTGCGACCTCGAGGCGTTCGTTGCCTCGCTGCAACAGCACACCGATCTCGACGACTATCCGCATGCTCACGACGTGCGCGCCGGCGTCCTGGTCTACTCGGCGGATACCGTCGCCGACGGCGACCGGCGCGCCGTGCAGGCCGAATTGATCCGGGCGCTGACCGACGGTCCCGGCGTGGTGGTGTTCGAGGGCGCGTTCGGCGCCGGCGTGCTCGATGCGGCGAGCGTCGCCTTCACCGAACTCATCGAAGCCCAACGGGCGGCGGGCGGCGCCGCAGGCGACCACTTCGGCAGGCCAGGCGCCAACGACCGGATCTGGAACGCTGCGCAGAAACTCGCCCTGCACGCCCCCCGGGTGTTCGCCGAGTACTACGCCAATGACACCCTGGCGCTGGTCTCACAGGCCTGGCTGGGCCCGCGCTACCAGGTCACCTCACAGGTCAACGTCGTCAATCCCGGTGGGGCCGCACAGGTTCCGCATCGCGACTACCACCTCGGGTTCGTCGACGTCCAGATGCTGTCGGAATATCCGGCGCATCAGCACCGGATGTCGGCGGCGTTGACGCTGCAGGGTGCGGTCGCGCACTGCGACATGCCGCTGGAGAGCGGGCCGACGATGCTGCTCCCCTACTCGCAGCGGTTCGCCGCCGGCTACATCGCGTTCTACCGGCCCGAGTTCATCGACTACTTCGCCGACCATCACGTGCAGACCCCGCTGCGCAAGGGAGACGCGGTGTTCTTCAACCCGGCGCTGTACCACGGCGCCGGGGCCAACACGTCGAGCGACATCCGGCGGATGGCCAACCTGCTGCAGGTGTCTTCGCCGTTCGGCCGGGCCATGGAGTCACTGGACCGTACCGCGATGGTGCGGGCCGTCTATCCGGCCCTGCGCGCCATGAAGGCTGCGGGCCGGCCGGCGCACGAACTGCTCAACGCGGTGGTGGCCACCGCCGAGGGCTATCCCTTCCCCACCAACCTCGACCGCGATCAACCCGTCGGCAGCCTGGCCCCGCCGAGTCAGGTGGACGTGATGCTCGCCGCACTCGAGGCCGGCTTCACCCCCCAGCTGCTCGATGCCGCGCTGCGCGGCCAGGACGAACGGAGAACCCCGTGACCAAGCTCGGACTGATCGGCCTCGGCCGAATCGGCGCGTTCCACGCCGAGACCCTGACAAGTCTGCCGGCGGTCGATTCGCTGGTGATCACCGACGAACGGACAGACGTGGTCGACGAGGTGGCCGCGAAATACGGTGCCACGCCGGTGTATTCGGTGGAGGCCCTGCTGTCCTCCGGCGTGGACGGCGTCGTGGTGGCCGCCGCCACACCGGCGCACGCGGCGCTGACGCTGGCCGCGGTCGAAGCCGGCCTGCCCACGTTCTGCGAGAAGCCGGTGGCATCCACGGCGGCCGAGAGCGCACACGTGGCCACGGTCATCGCGGATTCCGGGGTTCCGGTGCAGATCGGTTACCAGCGCCGCTTCGATGCGGCGTTCGCCGCGGCCAAGGCTGCCGTCGACACCGGGTCGCTGGGTGCACTGCACACCGTGCGCAGCACGACGATGGACCCCGCTCCCCCGCCGCTGGACTACATAAAGGGCTCCGGCGGCATCTTCCGCGACTGCGCGGTGCACGACTTCGACACACTGCGATGGATCACCGGACAGGAAGCCGTCGAGGTCTACGCCACCGGCAGCGTGCAGGGTGACCCCCTGTTCACCGAGTACGGCGACGTCGACACCGCCGCGATCATCGTCCGTTTCGACGGCGGCGCGCTCGGGGTGGTGTCCAACGCCCGCTACAACGGCCGGGGCTACGACTGCCGACTGGAGGTGCACGGCTTCGACGACAGCGTCGCCGCCGGGTGGGACCAGGGTGTGCCGATGCGAAACATGGATCCGTCCAACTCAGGCCCATCCGGCTTCCCCGCCGGGATACCGCACCACTTCTTCATGGACCGGTTCACCGAGGCGTTCCGCACCGAACTGAGCGGGTTCGTGAACGTGGTCAACGGCGGTCCGGTGCTCGGTGCCACGGTCGCCGACGCCGTCGAGGTCGCCTGGATCGCCGAGGCGGCAACGGAATCCCTGCGCCGGGGTGTCCCGGTGAGCATCGAGTCGGTTCGAAAGGCGGCAAGCAAGTGAAGATCGCCGGCGCCCCCATCTCCTGGGGAGTTTGCGAGGTCCCCGGCTGGGGCTATCAGCTCGATTCGCACCGGGTGCTCGCCGAGATGCGACAGGCCGGCCTGACCGCCACCGAACTCGGACCGGACGGCTTCCTGCCCACCGATAGCGCCGAACTCACCACGCTGCTCAACGGTTACGGGCTGTCGTGCGTCGGCGGCTTCGTCCCGGTGATACTGCACGACGCATCGCACGACCCCGCCGACGATCTGGCCGGACCACTGCAATCCCTGGTGGCCGCGGGCGCCGGTGTGGTGGTGCTGGCCGCGGCAACCGGATCCGACGGCTACGACGACCGCCCGGCTCTCGACGAAAGCCAGTGGGCCACTCTGCTTTCCAATCTGGACCGGCTGTCGCAGATCGCGGCGGCGCGCGGACTCCGCGCGGTGCTGCACCCGCACGTCGGGACCATGGTGGAGAGTCGCGCCGAGGTCGACCGAGTGCTGGCCGGCTCACGTATTCCGCTGTGCCTGGACACCGGCCACCTGCTGATCGGCGGCACCGATCCCCTCGAGTTGACCAGGCAGGTGCCCGACCGCATCGAGCACGCCCACCTCAAGGACGTCAACGCCGAGTTGGCCGCCAAGGTGCAGTCCGGTGAACTGACCTACACCCAGGCGGTGGCCGCCGGAATGTACGTACCGCTCGGTGCGGGCGACGTCGACATCGCCGGCATCGTGAAGACGTTGGAGGACAACGGCTACGACGGCTGGTATGTCATGGAACAGGACAACATCCTCGCCGACGAGCCCGACGGACCGGGTCCGCTCGCCGACGTGGAGGCCAGCGTCGCGTTCCTGCAGGGAGCGGGATCGGCCACCGCGTCGTGAGCCTGCGGATCGGCGTCCTCGGAGCATCGCGCATCGCAGAATCGGCCGTCGTCGGGCCCGCGCAAGAACTGGGTCACCGACTGGTTGCGGTGGCCGCCCGGGATCGGCAACGGGCATCGCTGTTCGCCGAAAAGTACGGTGTGGAGCGGGTTCTGGGATCCTACGACGAGGTGCTCGCCGACCCGGAGGTCGACGTCGTCTACAACCCGCTGGCCAACTCGCTGCACGGGCCGTGGAATCTGGCGGCCGTGCGGGCCGGAAAGCCGGTGCTGGCCGAGAAGCCGTATGCGCGCAACGCCGTAGAGGCTCGGGAGGTGGCGCTCGCGTCTCGGGCCGCCGGTGTTCCGGTTGTCGAGGCGTTCCACTACCTGTACCACCCGGTGACGCGTCGGCTGCTGGAGTTGGTCGGCGGCGGCAAACTCGGCGAGCTGCAACATCTCGAGGTGTCGATGGGCATGCCCGCGCCGGCCGACGACGATCCGCGCTGGTCTCTGGACCTCGCCGGCGGCGCGCTGATGGATCTCGGTTGTTACGGTCTGCATGTCATCCGCGTGGTCGGCCGAATCATCGGGGCCGACCCGCGGATTGTCTCTGCCCGCGCCACTGAACGCGATGCTGGTGTGGATGCGACGTGTGACGTCGACCTGCGCCTCGGCGACGCGACCGCCGTCAGCGTCAACAGCATGCTCGACGACGACCACCACTTCACCATCCAGGTCATCGGTTCGCGAGGAGAAGCGTTGGTGCACAACTTCATCAAGCCGCACGAGGATGATCGCGTGACGGTCCGCACCGACACCGGCGAGTGGGTGGAGCATCACGGCACCAGGGCGTCGTACACCTATCAGCTGGAGGCGTTTGCGGCCCATGTATGCGACGGCGCGCCGCTGCCGGTGGACAATGACGACGCGGTGGCGAACATGGCGCTGATCGACGACGCCTACGTGGCGGCGGGCCTGCCGCTGCGGTAGCACCCCGGCTGTTCTTTCCCGCGAACGTGCGTATTTGTGCGGCAACGCGCCGTTGCAGGCGTAGGGATGCGCACCTTCGCGCGGTAGGGGTGGCTCAGCGTGGTGGCGCCGTTGACCCGCGTACCACCAACCGTGGCTCGCAGACGGTGTCGATGGACCTGACCGCCGGGCCGTCAATGCGATCGACGGCCCGGGCCACCGCCCGTTGCGCGAGTTGGGCGCTGTCCTGACCGACCGTCGTCAGGTTGACATGCCCCAGGCCCGCAAGCGGACTGTCGTCGAAGCCGATCACCGACACCTCGTCGGGAACCCGGACTCCGGCCCGGATGAGCATGTCGATGACGCCAAGGGCGCACCTGTCGTTGAAGGCGAACACCGCGGTGGGCAGTTCGGCGGTCAGCATCGCCGTCGCCGCAGCCGCTCCTTCGCGCTCAGTGAGGCCGCCGCCGCTGATGGTCGCCGAAACGCCCCGTGCTGCTGCGGCTTTACGGAAACCGTTGCGGCGCTCGGCGGCGCCAGGCGCGCGACCGCCGTCGAGATGGGTGATGGCGCGGTGGCCCAGCTCGGCCAGATGGGTGACGGCCAGCGCGGCGCCGTAGCCGTCGTCGCTGCGCACCGCGTCGACACCACGGACCTTACGGGCGACAGCCACCACCGGCAGCCGGCTGTCGAGGTCGGCGAGCTCCCGGGTGGGCAGTTCGCTGCCGATCAGCACCAGCGCCTCACAGCGGTCGTCGAGCAACGTGCGCACGGCCTGTTGCTCGCTGTGATGCGGGGTGACGCAGCCGAGCAGGACGTCGTAGCCCCGCGACTCGGCTGCCCGATAGACACCGTCGATGAGGTCGGCGTGAAACTCCTGGCCGGCGGTGAACACCACCCCGAGGAGATTGCTGCGCTGCGATCGCAGCATCCGCGCCCGCGGGTCGGGCCGGTACCCGATCTCGTCGGCGGCCCGCCGGACCCGCTCGCGGGTGGCGGCGCTGGCGCCGGGCACGTCGCGCATCACGATGGACACCAGGGCGCGCGACACCCCGGCCCGGGCGGCCACATCCTGGAGGGTCGGTCGGTCCCGCATCTCGACAGTCTAGAACGTTCTAGGATATCCCTTGACGAAACCCGCTGGAAAGACTTAACTTCTTATTGACCTAGAACGTTCTAGTACACCGGAGAGTCACACATGTCCGATCAACTTCGCTTCGGCCTCATCGGAACCGGCTGGATCGGCCGGTTCCACGCCGGGACCTTGGCGTGCCGACTGCCCGACGCCACTCTGGTGGCCGTCGCCGACCCGAACATCGAGGCGGCACGATCGCTCAGCGCACCCCGCGCCTATGCCGATGCGCTCGAGTTGATCGCCGACCCGACCGTCGAGGCCGTCGCCATCAGCTCCCCTGCCGCCACCCACACCGACCTGGTGGTAGCCGCGGCACAGGCCGGTAAGCACGTGTTCTGCGAGAAGCCGATGGCACTGACCCTGGAGGACGCCGACCGGGCGATCATCGCCGCCGCGGACGCCGGAGTGGCGCTGCAGGTGGGCTTCAACCGGCGCTTCGCCACCGACTTCGCCGCGATGCGCGATGCGATCGCGGCCGGGTCCATCGGAACACCACAGCTGCTGCGGTCGCTGACCCGTGACCCCGGGATCTCGGCGGACGTGGCCGCGCGGGTGAAGCCGTGGACCATTTTCAACGAGACCCTGATCCACGACTTCGACACGCTGTGCTGGCTCAACCTCGGCGCCCGGGTGACCGAGGTCTACGCCCAGGCCGCGGCGCTGATCCACCCTCAGTACGCCGATGTCGGCTACCTGGACACCTCGGTGGTGCAGCTGCGCTTCGACAATGGCGCGTTTGGCACCGCCGAGGCCAGCTTCCAGGCCGTCTACGGCTACGACGTCCGCGGTGAGGTGTTCGGCTCCGAGGGCGTGCTGTTGGCGGGACGCGATCCCGGGCACGCGGGACGGCTCAACACCGAGCTGTTCGCCGACGCCTACGTCGCCCAGTTCGCCCACTTCGCCGCGCATGTGCGCGCAGGCATCACACCGTCGGTCACCGGACAGGACGCCCGGGTGGCGCTCGAAATCGCCTTGGCCGCTGCGGAATCCGTTCGCACCGGCGCACCGGTGGCGCTGGCCGGGGCGGTGCGCTGATGAGTTTTGACCTTGCCATCTGCTCCGAGATGGTGTTCACCGACCTCCCTGTCAACGAGCGCGCCCGCCGGATCTCCGATCTCGGTTTCGCCGTGGAGATCTGGAGCTTTGCCGACAAAGACCTCGCCGCGCTGGCGGCCACCGGCGCCACATTCTCCTCGATGACCGGCTACCTGCACGGCGATCTCTACGACCCCGAGGGCGCCCGCGAAGTGGTGCGCACCGCCGGAGAGGCGATCAAAGCCGCTGCGGTCCTTGGCGTTCCGCGATTGGTGGTGCATCCGGGCGAGCTGGTCAACGGCCAGGCCGCCCGGCCGCAGTACCGCGTCACCGGCGAGATGTGGTTCTCCGCGCAGCGGGGACTCGAGGCGCTCGGTGAGCTCGGCGCCGATGCCGGCGTGACATTCTGCCTGGAGAATCTCAACACCATTGTCGACCATCCGGGGGTGCCGCTGGCCCGCGCGAAGGACACCCTGGCGCTCATCGAAGCCGTCGGTCATCCGAACGTCAAGATGATGCTCGACCTCTACCACGCGCAGATCGGCGAGGGGAACCTCATCGACCTCGTGCGCCGGGCCGGTGGCGCGATCGGCGAGGTTCAAGTCGCCGACGTGCCCGGCCGCCGCGAGCCGGGAACCGGCGAGATCCACTACCCCGCGGTGGCCAAGGCACTGGCCGACGCCGGCTACACCGGCACGGTCGGCATGGAGGCCTACCCCTCCGGCGACAGTGTCGCCGCACTCGAGGCGTTCCGTACCGCCTTCACCGTCTGACACCGCGTCGGTCAGTAACGCACGTCGCTGGCCAGCAGCGGCGGATAGATGCCGGAAGCCTCGCCGTCGACCGTGCTGCCCGCGAACTGAAGCGTCGCACGCATCTCGCCGTTGAGGGACGCCGGATAGTTCAGTGTCGGCGCGGACACGTCGTCGAGCTGCCTGAGATGGTCGAGGCCCAGAGTGATTTCGAGCCCGCCCAAGTTCGACTCGAGGTGAGCCAACCGCCGCGCCCCGATGATCGGCACGACGGCGCCGGGCCGGGACCGCAACCAAGCGAGCGCCACCGCCGCCGAGGAGGTTTCGAGTTCGTCCGCGATAGCGGCGACCGCATCGATCACGACGAACTCCTCCTCGCCGGGGCCGCCGACGTACGCGGTGCGGGCGGAGTCGACCACCTCGATGTCGCGTCGGTACTTGCCCGACAGGAAGCCGTTTTTCAGCGGACTCCACGGCACCAGCGCCATGCCCTGGTCGAGCGCGAGCGGCGCCAACTCGCCCTCGACGGTGCGGGCCAACAGCGAGTACTCGACCTGCAGCGCAATCAATGGGGTCCAGCCCCGCAGCAGCGCGGTGGTCTGGGCCTGCGCGGTCACCCAGGCCGGCGTGTTGGAGAACCCGATGTAGCGGACCTTTCCGGCACGCACCACGTCGTCGAGGGTGCGCATGGTTTCCTCGATCGGGGTGTTGCGGTCCCAGTTGTGCAGCCAGTACACGTCCAAGTAGTCGGTGCGCAGGCGGCGCAGGGTCTCCTCCAGTTGGGCGATGATCGCCGACCTGCTCGCGCCACCACCGTTGGGGTCGCCCGGAAAGAGGTTGGCGAAGAACTTCGACGCCAGGACCACCCGCTGACGCCGGCCGGGGCTGCGGGCGAAGAAGTCACCGAGGATCTTCTCCGAGTGGCCGTTGGTGTAGAAGTTCGCGGTGTCGACGAAGTTGCCGCCCCGGTCCAGGTAGGCCGACAGGATTCGCTCGGACTCCCCGACGCTGGTGCCGGCACCCCCCGGATCCTCGCCAAACGTCATCGCGCCGAGCGCGAAAGGGCTGACACGCAGCCCGGACCTACCGAGGCTGACGTACTGATCGAGCGACATTAATATCCTCCTGCGAGAGTCTGATTGGATGTCTCTATCGAAGCTGCACGCGACAAGAGCCGGTAGACCGATGCTCGCTCGGTCTTGCACAATCCTGCTCTGCTATCCCGAATAAGGTTGCTCCGTTCGGGGTGCGCATGATTCCGTGATGTATGCGCAGCCCGGCCGATTCACTTGGGGAGATCCGGCGTCGCATCGCGGCTCATGCGCGCCCCGATCTCACTACACCCATCGCCGGGCTGCTGTTGTCGAAAGTGGCCGGGACCGCGGCGCCGGACTACGCGTTGACCGAACCACTGCTGGTCGTGATGGCCCAGGGCGGCAAGCGTCTACTGCTCGGCGACCAGGTTCACGAGTACCGTGCGGGCCAGTACCTCATCGTCACCGCCAACCTTCCCGTCACCGGTCACTGGCTCGGTGTCCGCGAGGAGCCGTCGCTGGCGATGGGCCTGGTACTGCAACCGGCGGCGGTTGCCGGGCTCATGCTGCGAGCCCGCTCGGCATCACGGACCCGCAGCGGGACAGGCATTTCCGCGATGGCGACCGGAAGGGCCGATGCTGATCTGCTCGATGCGGTGGCCAGAATGCTCGCGCTGCTCGACAGCCCTGCCGACAGGCCGGTGCTCGCCCCGCTGGTCGAGCAGGAGATCCTGTGGCGGCTGCTCACCGGTCCGCATGGCGACATGGTCCGACAGATCGGACTTGCCGACAGCGACCTGTCGCAGCTCAACAGGGCGATCGGCTGGATGCGGGACAACTATTCCGAGCCGGCGCGGATCGAGGAGCTTGCCCGGATGTGCGGGATGAGCTCGTCGGCGTTTCACCGCCACTTCCGGGCCGTCACGGCGATGAGCCCGCTGCAGTTCCAAAAGCGGATTCGACTGCAAGAAGCCCGCTCGTTGTTGGTCGCGCAACCGGGCGACATCGCCGGCGTGGGACATCGGGTGGGCTATGACAGCCCCTCGCAGTTCACCCGTGAGTACCGCAGGCTGTTCGGGGCACCCCCGGGCCAGGATGCCGCGCGGCTACGCAGCGACGGCGGATCTCCGGACCCCGGGCACTCGCTCTGATCGGTCCCGCGACGTCCTGGTATCGGCGACAATTCGGCCGTGCCAGGGGATGCATCCAGAAGCGCGCTGGGGCCGTGATGAAGCCGGTCGCCGCGTTCGCGTCGTCGCCGTTGACAGGACAGAACCCCGCCGACCTCTGCGGCCGACGGGGCTCTGTGGTCCGGACGAGGCTAACGCCGACCCAGCTCGTGGGTCAGCGCCTCGAGTTCGTTGCCGCCGGCCATCTCCTGGGTCAGGTGTTCGAGCGTGATCTCGTCATAGGTGCAGTCCAGCTTCTGCCCGCCGCGGTTGAGCACCACGAAGTGGTCACCCACCATGTGCGCGTGGTGCGGGTTGTGGGTGATGAAGATGACCCCGAAGCCCTGTTCCTTGGCCGCGGTGATGTATTTCAGCACCATTCCGGACTGCTTGACGCCGAGGGCCGCGGTGGGCTCGTCGAGGATCAGCACGCGGGCACCGAAGAAGATCGCCCGCGCGATCGCCACGCACTGCCGCTGACCGCCCGACAGCGAGCCGATGGGTGCGTCGACGTCGGGCAGGTCTATGCCCATCTTGTGCAACTCGGAGATGGTGGTCGCACGCATCCCGTTGATGTCCAGCGACTTCAGGAAGCCCTTCCTGCGCAGCTCGTTTCCGAGGAAGAAGTTGCGCCAGACCGGCATCAGCGAGACGACCGCAAGATCCTGGTACACGGTGGCGATGCCGGCGTTCAGCGAGTCCTTGGGGGACTCGAATGTCGTCGGCCGGCCGTCGATGAGCAGTTCGCCCTCGCTCGGCTTGTGCAGTCCCGCGATGATTTTGATCAACGTCGACTTACCCGCGCCGTTGTCGCCCAGCACGCCGGTCACCTGCCCGGCACCCACCCGCAGGTTGATGCCCTTGAGCGCGATGATGTTGCCGTAACTCTTTCCGACGTCGCGCATTTCGACCAGCGGCACCTCGCCCCCCGACGGAGTCTCGGCGATCGGAGCTTCAGCAGTGGTACTCATTGGTCTTCTCTCCTATCGCTTCGCCGCGTAGCTGCGGAAGGCGTTGTTGGCGATCACGGCGAACAGCAGCATGGCGCCCAGGAAGAACTTGAACCAGTCCGGGTTCCAGCCCGCGTAGACGATCCCCTGGTTGGTCATGCCGAAGATGAACGCACCGATCAGGGTGCCGACCGCGGTGCCGTAACCACCGGTCAGCAGGCAGCCGCCGATGACCGCGGCGATGATGTAGAGGAACTCGTTGCCGATGCCCTGGCCGGACTGAATAGTGTTGAACGCGAACAGCAGATGCATGCCTACGAACCAGGCGCAGAAGCCCACCAGCATGAACAGTCCGACCTTGACCTTGGTCACCGGGACACCGACGGCGCGGGCGCTGTCCTGGTTGCCGCCGACCGCCAAGATCCAGTTACCCACCCGTGTCTTGAACAGCACGTAGGTCGCGATGACGGTGAACAGAATCCACCACAGCACGGTGATGCGGATGGACACATTGCCGATGTTGAACGATGACGCGAAGACCGCCTTGCCCGAATCGAAGCCCTGCATATCCGAGACGCTCGGGGTGGCGACCTGGCCGGCAACCAGCTTGGTGACCGCCAGGTTGATACCCGTGAGCATCAGGAAGGTGCTCAGCGTGATCAGGAACGACGGGATCTTGGTCCGCATCACCATATAGCCGTTGAAGAATCCGACGGACAGCGAAATCACAAGAGCCAGAAGCGCTCCCAGCCACAGATTGAGGTGCAGGTTGTAGGCGAGCATGGACGCCGCCAGCGAGCTCGTGGTGACCGCGACACCCGACGACAGGTCGAACTCGCCGCCGATCATGAGCAGACCGACACCGACGGCCATGATGCCGATCGTCGAACTGGCGTAGAGCACCGTCACCAGCGCCTCCGGTGTCCGGAACGGCGGGGCCACGATGGCGAACAGGATGAAGATGCCGATCGCTCCGACGAGCGCGCCCATTTCCGGGCGGATCAGCAGGCGCTGCAGCCTGTTCTGTGCCTTGACCCGTTCGTCGTGGACGACCTTGTGGGTCTGCAGATCGAGGTCAACCTGGGTACTCATCAGCGGGTACCCGCTTTCGCATATTCGGCGACGGCATCGATGTTCGACTTGTCGATGAACGCCGGGCCGGTCAGGGTGGGTTGACCGCCGCCGAGGACGTTGCCGTTGTTGAGGTAGAGCCACAGCGAATCGATGGCCAGGTAGCCCTGCAGGAACGGTTGCTGATCGACGGCCCACTGCACGTCGCCGTTCTTGATGGCGTCGACCAGTGCGGCATTGGTGTCGAATGTGGCGACCTTCGACTGGCTCGCGGCGTTCTTGACCGACTGGACGGCGGTCAGCGCGAACGGCGCACCCAGGGTCAGCACGGTGTCGATGGCGGGATCCTGTTGCAGTTTGGCGGTTATCGTCGACTCGACCGATGGCATGTCCTTGCCGTTGACGTTCAGATTCTCGGTGGCGGGGAACGTGTTCTTCACACCGGCGCACCGCGATTCCAGCCCAACGTGACCCTGCTCCTGGATGACGCAGATGACCTTCTTGGCGCCGTCTGCGGCCAGCCGCTTGCCGGCCTCCTGGCCGGCGATGTACTCGTCCTGGCCGAAGTACTCCTTGACGCCCATGGCGTGCCAGGCGTCCAGACCGGAGTTGAACGCCACCACCGGGATGCCCTTGGCGTTCGCGCTCTCGACTGCGGCCTTCATCGCGTCGGGCTTGGCCAACGTCACCGCGATGCCCTTGACACCGCTGTCCACCGCCGTCTGCACCAGGTTCGCCTGGTTGGGCGCCTCGGGGTCATTGGAGTACCGCAGTTCCACGTTGTCCTTCTTGGCGGCGGTCTCGGCGCCCTTGCGGATCAGATCCCAGAACGAGTCACCGGGAACCTCGTGGGTGATCATCGCGATCGTGATACGCGGGGTGTCGGCGCTCCCGGCACCCATGCCCCCGCCAGTGCTTTCCGGCTTGCCTCCGGTGCTGGAGCAACCGGCCGCCCCGAGCACCAACACGCTTGCTCCGGCGGCCGCCAGGAGTCGACTGAACCTCATTGAGTCTCCTTGTCCTAGACGTCGCTGTGGCGCCCGGACTGGCTGATACGTCAGCGGCAAGCGACACGGCCTCCCTGACGATGTAATACCGCTCACACCGGAAAGTCAAGACTTTGTTCTGACATTAGGACCGCTTGTCAAATACGGGTGCGGCGGAGGCAACGAGACACCGAACCGCGATTCCACGTCAAACGGCGCACCGCAGTTCCCAACAATGCAGTCGCCCAATACTTTTCGATGACGCCTTAGGCGCCGGCTGCCCGAGCCGACCCAATGACCACCGACAGCGGGTATCGCCCGGTACCGACAAACGGGACGGTCAGCGGTCGACGAGCGTGGTGTCGAAGTAGTAACGGGATGCCCGGTAGACGTGGCTGCCGTACTCGACGACACGTCCCGAGTCGTCGAACGCCGTGCGCTCCATGACCAGAAGTGGGGCTTTCGGAGTCTCGTGGAGCAACCGGGCTTCCTCGCGATCAGCCACCTTGGCGCCGATGCGCTGGCGGGCCAGCCGGATGTGCACGCCGCGTGATCGCAGCGCCGAGTAGAGCCCGGCCCGCTCGAGCTCGTCGCGCTCGGGTGCCAGCGCCGCCGGCAGGTAGTTGGTCATCAGGGCCAGTGGCTGCCCACCCGAGGAGCGCAGCCGGCGCATCGTGACAACCTCGTCGCTCGGTGTCAGGTTGAGGTGTCCGGCGATGTCCTCAGCGACCGGTCCAACGGTGTAGAGCAGCACCGAAGTCGCCGGTTCCTGGCCGGCCCGGGCCAAGTCGTCGAACAGACTGGTCAGTTCCACCGGCCGGTGCACCGGCGTCTGCACCACCTGTGTGCCGACACCACGTTTCCGCACCAGCAACCCCTTGTCCACCAGCTCCTGAATGGCCCGACGAGTGGTGGGACGGGACAGCTTCAGCCGGCTCGCCAGGGCGAGTTCGTTCTCGAAGCGGTCACCCGGCTTGAGTTCGCCATCAAGAATCGCCTTCTCGAAAACCCGCGCGACCTGGTAATACAGCGGCACCGGGCTCGACCGATCGAGCTCTATGGACAGCGTCGTGGTCACGCCCTCTCCGATCCTCGATGTTGGGTTGCCGACGAATGCGAACAAGCGTACCTGTCAATGACTGAAAGTAAGATTGTCCGAACAAACTATTGACAGATGGTAGGATCGAGGGGCACAGTCGACATCGACACCTGGCGTACCGATCGCCACCACAGGTGCAACTGGCAATCGCATACCGCACTCGGGAGTCACCCCTTTGACTGCTACAACCATTCCGGCATACGACGTCATCGCCATCGGGCGGTCCGGTGTCGATGTGTACCCCCTGCAGGTCGGCGTCGGCCTGGCGGACGTCGAGTCGTTCGGCAAGTTCCTGGGCGGCAGCGCGGCCAACGTCGCGGTCGCCTCGGCCCGGCTGGAGAACCGCACCGCACTGATCTCCGGCGTCGGCGACGACCCGTTCGGCCGGTTCGTCCGTGCCGAACTGGACCGGCTGGGCGTCGACAACCGCTACGTCTTCACCCACGGCGAGTACCCCACGCCGGTGACGTTCTGCGAAATCTTCCCACCGGACGACTTCCCTCTCTACTTCTACCGCAAGCCATCGGCCCCCGATCTGCAGATCCGCACCGACGAGCTCGACCTGGACGCCGTGCGCACCGCCCGGCTGTACTGGTCGACGGTCACCGGCCTTTCCGAAGAGCCAAGCCGCAGCACGCATTTCGCCGCGTGGCAGGCCCGGGATGAGCGCTTTCGCGAAGACGATCGGGCCCCGAACCGGGCGCCACTGACGGTGCTCGACCTGGACTACCGGCCGATGTTCTGGTCCAGTCCCGCCGATGCCACCGAACAAGTCCAGCGCGCCCTGCAGCATGTGACGGTGGCCGTGGGCAACCGCGAGGAGTGCGAGATCGCCGTCGGCGAATCCAACCCGACGAAGGCCGCCGACGCCCTACTGGACCTCGGCGTCGAATTGGCAGTCGTCAAGCAGGGTCCGCGCGGCGTGCTAGGCAGGACCCGGCACGCGTCGGTCACCGTCGCGCCCAACGAAGTCGACGTGGTCAACGGGCTGGGAGCCGGGGATTCGTTCGGCGGCAGCCTGATTCACGGGTTATTACGGAACTGGCCGCTGGGGAAGACGTTGCGCTACGCCAACGCCGCCGGCGCGATCGTCGCGTCCCGACTCGAATGCTCGACGGCCATGCCGACCGCCGCAGAGGTCGCCGCACTCGCCGAACAGACCGCTGTGGAGGCCGTGAATGTCTGATGAATCGCACGCCGTCTGTGCTGACTACCCCGCTGTCACCGAGGTGCGGGCCACCGACCCCGGTGCCGTCGCCCGCGCCTGGCAGAGTCGAACCACCCGACCCACCCTGCGCGGTGACGCCAGGTTGATGATCGTCGCCGCCGACCACCCCGCACGCGGCGCTCTCGCGGTGGGATCCCGACCGACCGCGATGAACAGCCGAACCGATCTGCTGGACCGTCTGCGTACCGCGCTGGCCGACCCGGGCGTCGACGGAGTGCTGGCCACCGCCGACATCCTCGACGACCTCGTGCTGCTCGGCGCGCTCGAGGACAAAGTGGTGTTCTCGTCGTTCAACCGCGGCGGGCTGGCCGGTGCCTCGTTCGAACTCGACGACCGGATGACCGGCGCCACCGCGGCCTCCACCGCAGCCGCCCGGATGAACGGTGGAAAGATGCTGTGCCGCATCGATCTTGACGACCCCGACACGGTATCGACGCTGGTGGCCTGCGCGCAGGCGGTCGACGCGCTGGCCGCCAACGGGCTGATCGCGATGCTCGAGCCGTTCCTGTCCGCGCGGGTGAACGGCAGGGTTCGCAACGACCTGAGCCCCGACGCGGTGATCAAGTCGATCCACATCGGCCAGGGGCTGGGTTCCACGTCGGCCTACACCTGGATGAAGCTGCCGGTCGTGCCCGAGATGGACCGGGTGATGGAGGCGACCACCATGCCGACGCTGTTGCTCGGCGGCGACCCCGCCGATCCCGACGAAGCGTTCGCCAGTTGGGAGAAGGCGCTCGCCCTGCCGTCGGTGCGTGGCCTGATCGTGGGCCGCACGCTGCTCTATCCGGGCGACGACGACGTGAGTTCCGCAGTGGCCACGGCTGTGGCGATGGTGCGCTGAGATGCACAGCAAGCTTTACATCCCGGCGCGCAGCGCAACGCCGCCGTTCACCGTCGACATCACACCCGAGCTGGCCGGATGGGTCGAATCCTCTCTGCAGATAATCGAATTGGACGACGGTCGGACCGCCGAACACCGCACCGGTGACACCGAGGTGATGATCCTTGCGCTGGCCGGTGGCGGGCGCATCGAGTGCGCCGGTGAGAACTTCGAGTTGTCGCCACGGGCATCGGTTTTCGACGGCCCCGCCGACATGGTCTACCTCGGCATCGGCCAGGAGTACAGCCTTTCCGGCGCCGGACGCTTCGCGATCTGCGGCGCGCGTGCCCAGACGTCCTTTCCCAACCGACGGGTCGCGGCGGCCGACGTGCCGGTGGAATTGCGCGGCGCCGGCAACTGCAGCCGCCAGGTGCACAACTTCGGCACCGCGACGACGTTCGAGGCCGACACGCTGATCGCCTGCGAGGTGATCACCCCAGGCGGGAACTGGTCGAGCTACCCGGCGCACAAGCACGACGAGGACTCCGAGATCGAGACCCAGCTCGAGGAGATCTACTACTTCGAGATCGCCGACAGCCCAGCCGGCACACCGGGATTCGGTTATCACCGGGTCTACGGCACACCTGAACGGCCCATCGAGGTCCTCGAAGAGGTGCGCAGCGGTGACGTGGTCCTGGTGCCGCACGGCTACCACGGCCCGTCCATCGCCGCTCCCGGTCACCACATGTACTACCTGAACGTCATGGCCGGATCCGGCCCCAACCGGGCATGGCTGATCTGCGACGATCCGAACCACACCTGGCTGCGCGGCAGTTGGGAACATCAGGAAATCGACCCCCGGCTGCCGATCGGCGCCGCGTCCCCCTCTCGCTGAAAGGAGCAGGCAACGTGGTTTCCACCGCACCGAAATCCACCGAGAAGCTCACCGACACCGAGCCGACGGTTCGGCTCACCGTCGCACAGGCCACTGTGCGGTTCCTGGCCAACCAGTATGTGGAACGCGACGGTGAGCGCACCAAGTTCTTCGCCGGCTGCTTCGGCATCTTCGGCCACGGCAACGTGGCGGGTGTCGGACAGGCATTGCTGCAAGAAGAGATCGAGGCCGCCGAATCCGGCCGTGAGCCGGGCCTGAGGTACGTGCTGGGCCGCAACGAGCAGGCCATGGTGCACAGCGCGGTGGCCTACGCGCGGCAGCTGGACCGCCTACAGGCCTGGGCCGTGACGGCCAGCGTCGGCCCCGGCTCGACGAACATGCTCACCGGCGCGGCGCTGGCCACCATCAATCGCTTGCCGGTATTGCTTTTGCCCGCAGACACTTTCGCGACCCGGGTGAGCTCCCCGGTGTTGCAGGAGCTCGAACTGCCCGCCAGCGGCGACGTCACCGTGAACGACGCCTTCAAGCCGCTGTCGCGATACTTCGACCGCGTGTGGCGGCCCGAGCAGTTGCCCGCCGCCCTGCTGGGCGCCATGCGGGTGCTCACCGACCCGGCGGAGACCGGCGCGGCCACCCTCGCGCTTCCGCAGGACGTCCAGGCGGAGGCATTCGACTGGCCGGAATCGCTGTTCGCCGAACGAACCTGGCATATCGCGCGACCGCTGCCGGAACGCTCGGTCATCGCACGCGCAGCCGAGCTGATCAGGTCTGCCACCAGTCCACTGATCGTCGCCGGCGGCGGCGTCATCTACTCCGACGCCTGTGATGCTCTTGCCACGCTGGCCGCACAGACCGGCATCCCGGTATGCGAAAGCCAGGCCGGCAAGGGGTCGCTGCTGCACGAGCATCCGCAGTCCATGGGCGCGGTGGGTTCCACCGGCACCACCGCGGCCAACGCGCTGGCCGGCGAGGCCGACGTCATCATCGGAATCGGCACCCGTTACAGCGATTTCACGTCCGCGTCACGGACCGCGTTCAACAACCCAGATGTGCGCTTCGTCAACATCAACGTGGCGTCGCTGGACTCGGTGAAACTGGGCGGCATCAGCGTGGTCGCCGACGCCCGGGAGGCGATCGAGGCACTGAGCACGCTGATGGGCGACTACTCGGTTGGCGACGAATACCGTTCCCGCACTGCCGAACTCATGACGGAATGGAACGAAACCGCTACCCGGGCCGTCCGCACGGCCGACGGCGTTGCCCTGAACCAGAACCAGGTCATCGGCCTGGTGAACACCCTGTCGGACCCACGGGACGTGGTGGTCTGCGCGGCCGGTTCGATGCCCGGCGACCTGCACAAGCTTTGGCGGATGCGGGACCGCAAGGGCTACCACGTGGAGTACGGGTTCTCGTGCATGGGATACGAGATCGCGGGCGGTATCGGCGTCCGGATGGGCGCACCGGACCGCGACGTGTTCGTCATGGTCGGCGACGGTTCCTACCTGATGATGGCCACCGAACTGGCGACCGCGGTGCAGGAGGGCGTCAAGATCATTGCGGTCCTGGTGCAGAACCACGGGTTCGCCTCGATCGGCGGGCTGTCGGAGTCGTTGGGATCGCAGCGGTTCGGCACCGCCTACCGCTACCGGAGCGCCGACGGCCGACTCGACGGCGACAAACTGCCCGTCGACCTGGCCGCCAACGCGGCCAGCCTCGGGGCCGACGTCATCCGCGTCAGCACCGCCGCGGAGTTCACCGATGCGATGAAGGTGGCCAAGGCCGCCGATCGCACCACCGTCATCTATGTCGAGACCGACCCGATGATCTCCGCCCCGGACAGCCATTCGTGGTGGGACGTGCCGGTCAGCCAGGTGTCGACGCTGGAGTCCACCCGGACCGCCTACGAACGCTACTCGGACTGGAAGAAAGTCCAACGGCCGCTGATCAACCCGTCGGATCGGTGACCGTGCTCACCACGTCCGACCGCTCCACATTCCGGGCGCCGCAGACGCCCACCCTACGTCCGAACAACGAGAGTAGAACGAGAGAAACCGATGACAAACACCATCACGCACTGGATGAACAACAAGATCTTCGCGGGAACCAGCGACCGCACCGCACCGGTGACCAACCCGGCGACGGGTCAGGTCACCGGCGAGGTGGCACTGGCCGGCGTCGAGGACGCCCGCGCGGTGATCGCCGCCGCGGCGGCGGCGTTCCCGGAGTGGCGGGACACCTCGCTGGCCAAGCGCACCGGAGTGCTCTTCAAGTTTCGCGAGCTGCTCAACGCCCGCAAGGGTGAACTGGCCGAGATCATCACCAGCGAGCACGGCAAGGTCGTCTCCGACGCCCTGGGTGAGGTGTCCCGCGGCCAGGAAGTCGTCGAATTCGCCTGCGGCATACCGCACCTGCTCAAAGGCGGGTTCACCGAGAACGCCTCGACCAAGGTGGACGTCTACTCCATCCGCCAGCCGTTGGGTGTGGTCGGCGTCATCAGCCCGTTCAACTTCCCGGCCATGGTGCCGATGTGGTTCTTCCCCATCGCGATCGCCACCGGCAACACCGTGGTGCTCAAGCCCTCGGAGAAGGACCCCAGCGCTTCGCTGTGGCTGGCCGACCTGTGGGCAGACGCCGGGTTGCCCCCGGGTGTGTTCAACGTGCTCCAAGGCGACAAGACCGCCGTCGACGAACTGCTGACCAACCCGACCGTCAAATCGGTGTCCTTCGTCGGCTCCACCCCCATCGCACAATACGTCTACGCCACCGGCACCGCCGCGGGCAAGCGCGTGCAGGCGCTCGGCGGCGCCAAGAACCACGCCGTCATCCTGCCCGACGCCGACCTCGACCTGGCCGCCGACGCCATGGTGAACGCCGGCTTCGGCTCCGCCGGTGAGCGCTGCATGGCGATCTCCGCCGCCGTGGCCGTAGGCCCGATCGCCGATGACCTGGTGGCCAAAATCGCCGAACGCACGACGCCGTTGAAGATCGGCGACGGCACCAGGGATTCCGACATGGGGCCGCTGGTCACCAAGGCCCACCGCGACAAGGTGGCGTCCTACATCGACGCCGGGGAAGCCGACGGCGCCAAGATCGTGGTCGACGGACGCAACGTCTCCGCCAACGGTGGTGCCGAGGGATTCTGGCTGGGCCCGACGCTGATCGACCATGTCACCCCCGAGATGAGCGTCTACACCGACGAGATCTTCGGCCCGGTGCTCTCGGTGGTACGCGTCGAAACCTACGACGAGGCAATGGATCTGATCAACTCGAATCCGTACGGCAACGGCACCGCGATCTTCACCAACGACGGCGGCGCCGCTCGGCGTTTCCAGAACGAGGTGCAGGTCGGCATGGTCGGTATCAACTTGCCGATCCCGGTGCCGATGGCCTACTTCAGTTTCGGCGGCTGGAAGGCCTCACTGTTCGGCGACAGCCACGCCCACGGTATGGACGGCGTACAGTTCTTCACCCGGCAGAAGGCCATCACCAGCCGCTGGCTGGATCCCAGCCACGGCGGAATCGAGCTCGGCTTCCCGCAGAACCAGTAGCGGCTCGCCGGACCGTGCTTGTGTTGGCGCAGTTGCTCATTCCGGTGTTGTGTCCGCTGCACGGGTGAGGGGCGGCTCCGCGTCCGCAAGCACCTTCGGGTGTTCCCGGCTCAAAGCGACTTCGAGCGACACGGTGGGACCAGACGCCGAAGACTTTTCATGACCTACGCGCGCGCGCCCCGGTCGAACAACTCGACAGTTCGCAACCCGCAGTGCTCGGCGATGACGTCGAAATCCCGATCACGGTGCACCACTTCAAGATTCATCCGCAGCGCCATCGCGGCGACCTGACAGTCGATCAGGCTGCGCACCGTGGCACCCGCCCGCCGACAGCGGCGGTGGATCGCCGCGGCGTCTTCCGAATCACGAAGCGGGGCCAGCGGTTCGATCGAGAAGCGCTGCAGGAATCGTCGGCGCACTGCGGCCACCTTTTCGTCGGTGCTGCCGATCAACAGTTCCATCAGGACGACCTCGGGGACGACGAGCTGGGCGCCCGAGCGGACTCGCTCGGCGACCCATCGACTGGCAGCCGAATCCCTGCTCCGGAAGAACTCGATCCAGACCGAGGTGTCAACGATCACGCCCGGCCGTCGTCGGCCGAGAACGTCTCGAGTTCCTCATTGCCGAAGTCGAATCCGGAGCCCTGCAGCGCAAGCGCCTCGTCGGCAGTCAACGCCTCGCCGACCAGTCTGCGCAACGCCAGATCGACGGCACTGCGCTTGGAATCCAGCCGGTAGAGACGCTGAGCGGTGGCGACCAACTCGTCATCGATCTCGATGTTCGTCCGCGACATGACACCACGATACACCAAGAGGTGTATGCCCATTGTGTCGCTCAGAGTCGCTCGCAGGTGGGCAACTCGGGCACCGACTGCTGGAACCCGGCCCGGAACCAAAACCGCTGGCCGAAACGCACTCGCCCGCGATGGGAACTGCAGAGCGAGCTCAGAGGATGTAGAGCATCTCCTGGTAGGTCGGCAGCGGCCAAAGGTCGTCGGCGACAATCCCTTCCAGCTCGTCAGCGGCCGTCCGCACCGCCTCCATAGCCGGCAACAGCACGTCGCGGGCGTGGAGGGCTTCGTCATTCGCCGAGTCGATGTGCACCGCGAGCCCGGTCTTGAGGCCCGCCAGCGCTTTGGTCAGCGAGGCGATCGGATTCGAGACCATCTCCAGCAGCGAAGTGTCGGCCTCGACACCGGCGGCCTTGAGCGCCGCCACGTTCTGCGCCAACTCGGTCTGGTGGCGCATCGCGGCCGGCAGGATGACCGTCGAACCGATCTCCAGCACGAGCTTCCCCTCGACGGCAACCGTCAGGGCGTACTGCTCCAAGCGAACCTCGTAACGGCTCTGCAGTTCCCGCTCGTTGAACACGCCGTACTTCTCGAAGACCTCGACGGCCTCCGGCTTGATCAACTCCGGGATCGCATCCGGGGTGGTCTTGAGGTTGGGCAGCCCACGGGCGGCGGCCTCGACCTGCCAGTTCTCCGAATACCCGTCGCCGTTGAACACCACCGCACCGTGCTCGGTGATGATGTCGGTCAGCAGCTTCTGCACCGCCGAATCAAAGTCCTGACCTTCGGCGACGGCTTTCTCCAAGACCGTGGCCATGTGGTCCAACGAATCGGCCATGATCGTGTTCAGGATGATCATCGGCACGTTGATCGTCTGGCCCGAACCCGGCGCGCGGAACTCGAACCGGTTGCCGGTGAACGCGAACGGGCTGGTGCGGTTACGGTCCCCCGGATCGGTCGGCAGGTGCGGCAAGGTGTCGACGCCGATCATCATGGTGCCCTTGCCCTTCGATGAGGTGGCCGCGCCCTTGGCGATCTGCTCGAACACATCGGCCAGCTGATCGCCGAGGAAGATCGAGATGATCGCGGGCGGAGCCTCGTTGGCGCCCAGACGGTGGTCGTTGGTCGCCGAGGCGACCGATACCCGCAACAGACCACCGAACTTGTGCACGGCACGAATCACCGCGGCGCAGAACACCAGAAACTGGGCATTCTCGTGCGGGGTGTCACCGGGCACCAGCAGGCTGCCGAACTGCGCATTGCCCATCGAGAAGTTGACATGCTTACCGGACCCGTTGACACCGGCGAACGGCTTCTCGTGGAACAGGCATTCCATGCCGTGCTTCTTGGCAATGGTGCGGAAAACCGTCATCAACAGTTGCTGATGATCGGCCGCGATGTTGGCCCGCTCGAACATCGGCGCGATCTCGAACTGCCCGGGCGCAACCTCGTTGTGCCGGGTCTTGGCCGGGATGCCGAGCTTGAACAGCTCACGCTCGGTGTCCATCATGAAGCCCAGCACCCGCTCGGGGATCGAACCGAAGTAGTGGTCGTCGAACTCCTGGCCCTTGGGCGGCTTGGCGCCGAACAGCGTACGGCCGGCGTTGATCAGGTCGGGCCGCGCCAGGAAGAAGTGCCGGTCCACCAGGAAGTACTCCTGCTCGGGACCGCAGAATGACACGATGTTGTCGAAGTCCTTGTGTCCGAACAACTTCAGGATCCGCTCGGCCTGCGCACCCATCGCCTGCTGGCTGCGCAACAGCGGCGTCTTGTAGTCCAGGGCTTCCCCGGTCATCGACACGAACACGGTCGGGATGCACAGGGTGTTGCCGTTCGGGTTCTCCAGGATGTACGCCGGGCTGGTGACGTCCCAGCCGGTGTAGCCGCGCGCCTCGAATGTGCTGCGCAGGCCTCCCGAAGGGAAGCTGGACGCATCCGGCTCGCCCTGGATCAACGTCTTGCCGGCGAACTCGGCCAGCGTCTGCCCGTCGGAGACCGGCTCGAGGAAGCTGTCGTGCTTCTCGGCGGTCAGGCCGGTCATGGGATAGAAGACGTGCGCGTAATGGGTGGCGCCCTTGGAAAGCGCCCAGTCCTTCATCGCCGAGGCGACCGAGTCGGCGACGGCCGGGTCGAGCTTGGCGCCCTTCTCGATGGTCGCGACGACGGACCTGTAGACCGACTTGGGCAGCCGCAGCTGCATCTCGGCCTTGGTGAAGACGTTCGAGCCGAAGATCTCGCCGGGGGCCTCGCCGGGGACGAAGCTGATCGCCGGGGGGATGTATCCCTCGACGTTGTTGATCGCCTGCAGACGGACTGCGTTTCCGCTCATGGGGTTCCTCTTCGTTGCGGTTCGTTGCGGACCGGCGTCTTAACCGCACGGACCAATCGAGGAGCCAACGGTAGAAAGTTTCGATGCCGAAATTGTTACGTGCACGTCACCAGCAGAATCTGGCTGCCGATCACCCCGACAGACGCCCGGGGCCGACAGTTCCAGCAAATATTTCGCCTGCGCGTCAGCACGCCCGGGCGTAGCGGGATGTGGCCCCGAACAGACCTTATGCTCGAGCGCAATACAGGTCGCCCACCCATCGTGACCACGTTCGCAAAGGCAAACCAGGCCGGCAACCGGGTGTCCGGCCGACGACCGCCGCCACGGCCCAGCCATGGCCCGATCATGCCGATCGCAACTCTGTTATATGGTCTAATCTGTCTGTTATATCGGCTAATCTGCGTAGCGGCGATTCGGGATGCCCAATGACCAACGGTGCGGAGACGGGATGTTCAAACTTCTGAAGAAGCTGTGGATTCCGTTGGTCATCCTCGTCGTCGTCGGTGTCGCGACGTTCCTAGTGATCCGGATCCGCGGATACTTCGGCCACGACTTCAACTCCGGAAACACCTACGCCGCCGCCGACGACGTCAAGCCGTTCAACCCCAAGGTCGTCACCTATGAGATCTTCGGCATGCCCGGCGCGACGGCCGACGTCAACTATCTGGATCTCGACGCCAAGCCGCAGCGTGTCGACGGCGTCACATTGCCCTGGTCGCTCACGTTGTCGACGACAGCACCGGGCGTAATGCCCAACATCGTCGCCCAAGGCGACGGGGACACCATCAGCTGCCGCATCACCGTCGACGACGAAGTCAAGGACGAGAACACCACCAACGGCGTCAACGCACAGACCTTCTGCCTGGTGAAGAACGCATGACCGGGGCCGACAGCGAGACCCCCACCGCGGTGCTCGAGCCCGTCGGGCACCGCCGGCACGAAGGCCTCCCCCGCTGGATCCGGCACCTCGCCATTCCGATCATCCTCGGCTGGATCGCCCTGACGGCATTGGTCAACATCGCGATCCCGCAGCTGGACGTGGTCGGCCAGCAGCATGCGGTGTCGATGAGCCCACAGGACGCCCCGTCGGTGATCGCGATGAAGCGTATCGGCCACGTCTTCCAGGAGTACGAATCGGACAGCTCGGTGATGGTCGTCCTGGAGGGCGATCAACCGCTGGGTGACGAAGCCCATCGGTTCTACGAGGAGATCCTGCAGGAGCTACGCGCCGACAGCACACATGTCGAGCACATCCAGGACTTCTGGAGCGACCCGCTGACCGCAGCCGGCTCCCAGAGCAATGACGGCAGGGCCGCCTACGTCCAGGTCTATCTGCGCGGCAACCAGGGCGAGGCGCTGGCCAACGAATCGGTGGAGGCCGCTCAGCGCATCGTCGCGGCCGTACAGCCCCCACCGGGCGTCAAGGCATACGTCACCGGCCCGGCGGCACTACAGGCTGACACCCACATCGCCGGCGACCGCAGCCTGAAGGTCATCACCGCGATCACCTTCGGCGTGATCATCTTGATGCTCCTGCTCACCTACCGGTCCGTCGTCACCACCTTGCTGGCGATCGCGATGGTGATGGTCGAACTGGCCGCCGCACGAGGTGTCGTCGCTGCGCTGGCGCACTTCGAGATCATCGGCCTGTCGACCTTCGCCGTGAACCTGCTCACGATGGTCGCCATAGCGGCGTCAACGGACTACGCAATCTTCCTGTTCGGCCGCTATCAGGAAGCCCGCGAACACGGCGAGGACCGGAATTCGGCGTACTACACGATGTTCCACGGAACGGCGCACGTCATCCTCGGATCCGGCATGACCATCGCCGGGGCGACGTTCTGCCTGCACTTCACCCGGATGCCGTACTTCCAGACCCTCGGCATACCGATGGCGATCGGCATGGTGGTGATCGTCGCCGCGGCGCTCACTCTCGGGCCTGCCGTCGTCGCCGTAGCCGGCAAGCTGGGCGCACTCGACCCCAAACGCGAGATGCGGACCCGGGGGTGGCGGCGGGTCGGCACCGCGGTGGTGCGCTGGCCTGGACCCATCCTGATTGCGACGATCGCGCTGTCGCTGATCGGTCTACTGACTCTGCCCGGCTACCGCACCGACTACAACGAGCGCCACTATCTGCCGGACGACATCCCGGCCAACGTCGGATATGCCGCCGCGGACCGGCATTTCTCGTCGGCCCGACTGAACCCGGAAGTGCTGATGATCGAGAGCGATCACGACATGCGCAATCCGGCCGACTTCCTGGTGATCGACAAGATCGCCAAGAACATCTTCCATCAGCCCGGCATCTCCCGGGTCCAGGCCATCACCCGGCCCCTCGGCAGCCCCATCGAGCACACGTCCATCCCGTTCCAGATCAGCATGCAGGGCGTGACCCAGCAGATGAACCAGAAGTACATGGACGATCAGATGGCCAGCATGCTCGATCAGGCAGCCGAGATGCAGAAGACCATCGACACGATGACGCAGATGCAGGGCATCACCGAGCAGATGGCGGCCACCACCCACAGCATGGTCGGCAAGATGAAGAACATGACCCTCGACGTGGCCGAATTGCGGGACCACATTGCGGATTTCGATGATTTCTTCCGCCCCATGCGCAACTACTTCTATTGGGAACCGCACTGCTTCAACATCCCGGGCTGCTGGGCCATCCGCTCGATCTTCGACACCCTCGACGGCATCGACACGATGACCGACGACATCCAGGAACTCATGCCCGACATGGAACGCCTGGACGCCCTGATGCCGCAGATGGTCGCGCTCATGCCGAACATGATCGCGACCATGAAGACCATGAAGACCATGATGCTGACGATGTACCAGACGCAGAACGGTATGCAACAGCAGATGAAGGCCATGCAGGACAACTCCACCGCGATGGGTGAGGCCTTCGACGCGTCGAAGAACGACGACTCGTTCTATCTGCCGCCGGAAGCGTTCGAGAACCCCGAGTTCAAGCGCGGCATGAAGCAGTTCCTGTCGCCGGACGGGCACGCGGTCCGGTTCATCATCAGCCACGAGGGCGATCCGATGTCACCCGAAGGCATTTCGCACATCGACCCGATCAAGCTGGCGGCCAAGGAAGCCATGAAGGGCACGCCACTAGAGGGCTCGAAGATCTTCCTGGGCGGTACCGCGGCCACCTTCAAGGACATGCAGGACGGCGCCAACTGGGATCTGTTGATCGCCGGGATCGCCGCGCTGGCACTGATTTTCATCATCATGCTGATCATCACGCGGGCCGTCGTGGCATCCGCGGTGATCGTCGGCACCGTGACGTTGTCGCTGGGAACGTCCTTCGGGTTGTCGGTGCTGCTGTGGCAGCACCTGCTGGGCCACCCGCTGCACTGGATGGTGCTGGCGATGTCGGTGATCATCCTGCTGGCGGTCGGCTCCGACTACAACCTGTTGTTGGTGGCCCGCTTCAAGGAGGAGATCCACGCCGGACTCAACACCGGCATCATCCGCGCGATGGCCGGCTCCGGTTCGGTGGTCACCTCCGCGGGGCTGGTGTTCGCCTTCACCATGGCCACCATGGCGATCAGCGACCTGCGCATCATCGCCCAGGTGGGTACCACCATCGCCATCGGTCTGCTGTTCGACACCCTGGTGATCCGCGCGTTCATGACCCCGTCGATCGCGGCATTGTTGGGACGCTGGTTCTGGTGGCCGCAGCTGGTGAGCACCCATGCGGTGCGGACGGTTCAGAAGCTGCCCGAGGAAGCCCTGACACCCTGACCGGCAGTGCTACCAGGTCCAGACGGACATGTCGTCGGGATACTGCTGGCAGACGTCGGTGGCGGCCGCGGCCACGCCCTTGTTGTTGAAGAACAGCTTCGCCCAGTTCGGCCACTTCCAGGCCATCTGCTCGAAAAATGCATTAGTGGCGGTGTTCTCGGAGTACATCCGGCGCCCCGCAAAGTCCATCGATAAGAACCAGTTGATGCGGTCCCGGGCGCCTTGCTGCACGTCGGCCGGCTTGTTGTTGTAGTCGGTCATGTAGCGCTCGTAGTAGATCGGCCGGACGTCGCGGACGGCGGCCATGATCTGCTGCGCGGTGCACGACGTCTTCAAGATCCGGTTCGGGATCGGATAGTCGTCTGTCGCGTCGGCGGATGCGATACCGGGCAGGGCCGCCAGCCCGGCACTGACTGCCAGCGCCGCGGCACTCGCACGTAACCACACGTCCAGGCGATTACGAATCATGTTCTGTCTCCTGGGTTCTCAGCTGGGCTGTTCGGCGGCCAGGTTCGGCTGGCCGGCAGCCGGGCCGGACGGGTTCACCGAAGCGCGCTGCAGCACGGGCAACTGGTCGGGGCAGTAGGTGGTGATGGACAGGCCGAGGAACTGCCATGCCTGCGCCTGTGAGGCCTCCCGGTCGAGCTGATTGGAGACGAACCGCTGCGCGGTGTATGCGTCGGAATCCAGGCCGTTGTGCAGGCGTTTGCAGGAGATCTTGGCGATCCAGGCGTTGTAGTCGCGCTGACCGAAGATGCCGTAGGTGTGCAGGGTATTGGCGAAGTCGGTATCCACATCGGCGCTCGCGGTGGCGGGCACGGTCAGCGCCATCGCCGCGGCGGCAGCCAGCACGCATATCGATCGCTTCATGGAGAAGAGTTTAGCCGGTCTAACGCTGACATGGTGTCCTCTGGGCACAACGGGCCTACGCTTGACGACATGGGTTCCAGCCGCCGCCCTGACCGGGACATCGACGCCGAATTCGATGAGCACGCCGTCGTCACGTCCGGTCCCAAGCAAGCAGCCGCGGGAGTCAGATCGGTCGTGGTCTCGCTGCAACGCGGCCTGACCCAGATGGGTGCCGCGCGCACCGCCGCGGCACTGACCCGGCTCAACCAGCGGCACGGCTTCGACTGCCCCGGTTGCGCCTGGCCCGAAGATCCGGGCGGCCGCAAGCTCGCCGAGTTCTGCGAGAACGGTGCCAAGGCCGTCGCCGAGGAGGCCACCCGTCGAACGGTCACCCCGGAGTTCTTCGCACGCCACTCGGTCGCCGAACTCGCCGGCAAGCCCGAGTACTGGCTGTCTCAACAGGGCCGGCTGACGCATCCGATGGTGCTGCTGCCGGACGGCACGCACTATCGCCCGATCGACTGGGACGGCGCGTACCGTCTGATCGCCGATCACCTCTGCGCACTGGGCACACCGGACGAAGCGGTCTTCTACACGTCGGGACGCACCAGCAACGAGGCCGCCTTCCTTTATCAGCTGCTGGTCCGAAGCTTCGGAACCAACAACCTGCCAGACTGTTCGAACATGTGCCACGAGTCGTCGGGCACCGCACTGACCGACGCGATCGGCATCGGCAAGGGATCGGTGTCGGTACTCGACGTCGAGCACGCGGACTGCATTCTGATCGCCGGGCAGAACCCCGGCACCAACCATCCCCGGATGCTGACCGTACTGGAGAAGGCCAAGGCCAACGGTGCGAAGGTCATCGCCGTCAACCCGCTGCCCGAGGCCGGGTTGATCCGGTTCAAGGATCCGCAGAAGGTGCGCGGCCTCGTCGGCGACGGCATCGCGATCGCCGACGAGTTCGTCCAGATCCGCCTCGGCGGAGACATGGCGTTGTTCGCCGGGCTTGGCCGGCTCCTGCTGGAAGCCGACGACGTGGCGCCGGGCACCGTCCTGGACCGGGAGTTCATCGACGCGCACTGCGCGGGTTTCGCGGAATACGAACACCAGACCCGCGCCGTTGACCTCGACACCGTCGTCGAGGCCACCGGGGTCGCACTGCCGCAGTTGCATCGGGTCGCGCGGATGCTGGCCGCCTCGCGGCGCACGGTGTTCTGCTGGGCGATGGGACTCACCCAGCATCGGCATGCCGTGGCCACCATCGGCGAGGCCACCAATCTGCTGCTGATGCGGGGAATGATCGGCAAACCCGGTGCCGGCGTGTGCCCGGTGCGCGGTCATTCCAACGTCCAGGGCGACCGCACGATGGGGATCTGCGAGAAGATGCCCGAATCGTTTCTGGCCGCTCTCGACAAGCAGTTCGGTATCGACAGCCCGCGCCGGCACGGCTACGACACGGTCGACGCGATCCGCGCCATGCGGGACGGGCGAGCCAAGACCTTCATCGGGATGGGCGGCAACTTCGTCTCGGCGACCCCGGATACCGAGGTGACCGAGGCGGCGCTGCGCCGGTGCGCGCTTACGGTGCAGATCTCGACGAAGCTCAACCGCAGCCACGTCGTACACGGCCGGACCGCGCTGATTCTGCCCACCCTGGGACGCACCGATCGCGACATCCAGGCCCACGGCAAACAGCTGGTGTCCGTTGAGGATTCGATGTCGATGGTGCATCTGTCGCGCGGCAGCCTGCATCCGCCGAGCGACCAGCTGCGCAGCGAGGTGGCCATCGTCTGCCAACTCGCCCACACCGTGCTCGGGCCGGACCACCCGGTGCCGTGGGAACGGTTCAACGACAACTACGACCTCATCCGCGATGCGATCGCCAACGTGGTGCCCGGATGCACCGACTACAACGCCCGGGTCCGCGAGCCCGACGGCTTCCAACTCCCCCACCCGCCGCGGGACTCCCGCGAATTCCGCACTGCCACCGGCAAAGCCAACTTCTCGGTCCAGCCGCTGGAATGGGTACCGGTTCCCGACGGGCGCCTGGTGCTGCAGACGCTGCGCAGCCACGACCAGTACAACACCACCATCTACGGCCTCGACGACCGCTATCGCGGCGTCAAGGGCGGTCGACGGGTGGTGTTCGTCAACCCCGCCGACATCGAAGCACTCGGGCTGACCGACGGCGCGCGCGTCGATCTGGTGTCGGAGTTCCCCGACGGCGACGGGGGTGTGCAGGAACGTCGCGCGAAAGACTTTCTCGTCGTTCCCTATTCGACGCCGATCGGCAATGCCGCGGCGTACTACCCGGAGACCAATCCCCTGGTGCCGCTCGACCACACCGCGGCGCGGTCGAACACCCCGGTGTCCAAGGCCGTGGTGATCCGGTTGGAGTCGCAATGGGGCGGGTGACCGTGCGCCGTCGCGTGGCCCATCTCACCGCCTCCGACGACGGCTCAGTCCTCACCCCGCGACCGGAGACCCTCGTCGTCGAAGAACCACTCGAGATCCGCCTGAACGGCACTGCGCTGACCGTCACCATGCGCACACCCGGATCGGATGTCGAACTGGCGCAAGGCTTTCTGCTCAGCGAAGGTGTCATCGGCAGCCGCGAAGACGTGCACACGGTGCGCTATTGCCGCGACGAGGGCGAGGGTGTCCGGACGACGGAGCCCGGCGGGCAGGTCGGCCTGAACTCCTACAACGTGCTGGACGTGACCCTGGCGCCCGGCGTGCCGCTGCCCGACGTGGACGTCCGGCGCAACTTCTACACCACCTCCTCGTGCGGCATCTGCGGCAAGGCCTCCCTGGACGCGGTGGCGACCATCAGCCGGCACTGCCCCGGCGACGACCCCACCGTCGTGGCGGCCGAAACCCTGACCGCGATGCCGGGCCGACTTCGGGCCGCGCAGAAGGTGTTCGCCAGCACGGGCGGTCTGCATGCCGCGGCGCTGTTCACCGCGGACGGCGCACTGTTGCAGGTGCGCGAGGACATCGGCCGGCACAATGCCGTCGACAAGGTGCTCGGCTGGGCCGTCGAACGGAGCCGAATCGCGTTGTCGGGCACCGTCCTTCTGGTCAGCGGTCGGGCGTCGTTCGAGCTTGCCCAGAAAGCGGTCATGGCCGGCGTCCCGATCATGGCGGCGGTGTCGGCGCCGTCGTCGCTGGCCGTCGACCTGGCCAGTCAGTCGGGTCTGACGCTGGTGGCGTTCCTGCGGGGCGACTCGATGAACGTCTACAGCCGCCCGGACCGGGTGAAGTGCTGATTCGGAGCGCCGCAATAACGTCGAGTCAGCGCTCACGCACGCAAAGTGCGAGTAACCCTGTACGTCAGCGCTGAGAGGCTACGCGCTCTTGTCGCGACGCTCGCTGCGCGACGGCTTGCGCGGGACGATGGTCGGCAGCACGTTGTCCTGCACGGTCTCCTTGGTGACGACCACCTTGGCGACGTCGTCGCGGCTCGGGATGTCGTACATCACCGGCAGCAGGACTTCCTCCATGATGGCGCGCAGACCGCGGGCACCGGTGCCGCGGTGGATCGCCTGATCGGCGATGGCGTCGAGCGCGTCCTCGGTGAACTCCAACTCCACGCCGTCCATCTCGAACAGTCGGGTGTACTGCTTGACCAGAGCGTTCTTCGGCTTGGACAGGATCTGCACCAGCGATTCTTTGTCCAGGTTGGTCACCGAGGCCACTACTGGCAGGCGGCCGATGAACTCGGGGATCAGGCCGAACTTGATCAGGTCCTCGGGCATCACCTCGGCGAAGTGGTCCTGGGTGTCGACCTCGGCCTTGGAATACACCTCGGCGCCGAAGCCCAGGCCACGCTTGCCGATGCGGTCGGAGACGATCTTCTCCAGCCCGGCGAACGCACCCGCGACGATGAACAGCACGTTGGTGGTGTCGATCTGGATGAACTCCTGGTGCGGGTGCTTG
>CAYLWH010000038.1:0-34157 GCA_964387245.1 uncultured Mycobacterium sp. | reverse complement strand
CTTAGTTGGTTGCTTCACTTCGTCATTATCCCAGAGGCGTACGACAATTCGGATCTGCGATGGTTTGCTAACGGGCGCTTGCGCGATTACGCCGGCGACCTTTCAGTGTGGGCACTCGGGCAGGGCGAAGTCGGTGGGCTCGACGACCCACGAACCCCCGCGCAGCACACCGGTCACCGCGAGATCGGCGTCCAGCACCACCAGATCGGCGCGGGCACCCCGGACCAGCCCCTCCGATGGCAGACCCAATGCCCGCGCCGGGTTGATCGACGCCTGGCGAACCGCGAGCAGCAGCGCCTCGTCGCGCGGCAACCCGCTATGGGTGACGGCGAAGCGGAACACCCGGTCCATGGTCGCGGTGCTGCCGGCGATGGTGTCGGTTCCGGCCACCCGGGCGATACCGTCGAGCACCTCGACCCCCAACGGCCCGAGCCGGTACTGCCCGTCGGCCATACCGGTGGCGGCCATCGCGTCGGTGATCAGCGACACCCGATCCGGTCCCCCGCAGCGGTTGACGTGCCGGTACAGCGCGGGGTCGACGTGCACTCCGTCGGTGATCACCTCGACGGTGACCCGGGAATCCTCGAGCAGGGCAACGATCGGCCCCGGCTCCCGGTGGTGGATCGGCCGCATCGCGTTGAACAGATGTGTGCCGACCGTGGCGCCCGCGTCTATCGCGGCACGCGTCTGGTCGTAGGTCGCTTCGGTATGTCCCACGGCCGCAACGACACCCGCGGCCGAGAACCGTCGGAAGGCGTCGTCTGCCCCGTCCCGCTCGGGCGCCAGGGTGACCATTCGGATGGTCCCCCCACCGGCGGCGAGCAACCGGTCGATCTCGCCCGGATCGGGGTCACGCATCAGGGAAGCATCGTGCGCACCGCACCGTTTGGTCGAGATCCACGGGCCCTCCAGGTGAATGCCCGCGATCAGGCCGGCCCGGACATCTTCGGCTAGCGCGTACACCTGGCGCAGCAATTCCTCAGGGCCAGCGGTCACCAGTGACGCCACCGCGCTGGTCGTGCCGTGGGCGCGGTGCAGCGCCACCGCGGTCGCGGTTTCGGCGGGCACACCGGCGGAGTAGTTCGCGCCACCGCCGCCGTGCGAATGGGTGTCGACGAAGCCCGGCACCACCGTCACCGCCCCGAGCACGCGTTCGGCGGGGCGAGGTGGAGCGCTGACACCCACCGCGACGATGCCGCCGTCGACAACGTCAATCCAGCCGGGCCGCAACAACTCGCGGCCGGTGAGAATTGTGTCGGCGCTCAGCAGCACTCAGATGCCCTGCCAGGCCGGCTTCGACTCGTACGCCTCCCGGTAGTAGTCGACGAGTTGCAGTCGGCTGGCCGCCGCGCCGTCGAGCAGCACGGTCACATGCGGGTGATGCTGCAGGATGGATCCCGGCCACATGGCAGTGACCGCACCCTCGACCATGTGGTGCACCGCCTCGGCCTTACCGCGCCCGGTCGCCACCAGAAGGACGTGCCGGGCCGACATGATGGTCCCCAGGCCCTGCGTCAGGCAGTGGGCGGGGACGGCGTCGAGGTCGTCGTCGAAGAATCGGGCGTTGTCGATGCGCGTCTGCCGGGTCAGCGTCTTGATACGGGTGCGCGAGGCCAGTGACGATCCGGGCTCGTTGAACCCGATGTGCCCGTCGGTGCCGATCCCGAGGATTTGCAGATCGACGCCGCCGGCCGCCTGGATCGCCTCCTCATAGCCCGCGCACGCGACGGGGATGTCGGCGGCCAGGCCGTCGGGGCCCTGCACCGCCCCCGGTGCGAAGTCCACCCGGTTGACGAACACCGTGTCGATGACCGTGCGATAACGCTCGGGGTGGTCGGCGGGCAGCCCGACGTACTCGTCGAGCGTGAAACCGCGGGCCCGCGCGAACGAGATCTTCCCGGCAGCGCAGCGCGCGGCGAGTTCGTCGTAGATAGCCAGCGGGGAGGATCCGGTTGCCAGCCCCAGCACCGCGGTCGGTTTACCCGCCAACAGCGACCCGACGGCATCCGCGGCGACACCCCCGATGGTGGCTGCGTCCGGGAGGATGATGACCTCCATTATCTTCTCACCGTGAAAAGCACTTCACCGGAGGAGATTTCGCCCCCCTCCAGCACGGCTGAGCTGGGCGTCACATTACCGGGCTCGCGCTCGTCCATGACCACCACCGGGACGATCGGATTGAGGCCCTTGGCCTCGATTGCCGGTACGTCGTAGGTGATGACCACCTGCCCGGCGGTGACCTCGTCACCCTCGCTGACATATGTGGTGAAGCCGTCGCCCTTCAGCGCCACCGTGTCCAGGCCCAGGTGGACCAGGATGCCGACACCCCCGGGGGTCACGACGACGTACGCGTGCGGCATCAGCTTCAGCAGCTTGCCGCTCACCGGGGCCACCGCGCCGACGACGTTCCGGGGCGGATCCACCGCGCCGCCGTACCCGACCATGCCGGCGGAAAACACCGGGTCGGGCACCTCGGCAAGCGCCACCGCACGTCCGGGAACAGGTGCAAGTACCGGGATTTCACTCATACGACCATCGAAGCACGCGCGCGCACCTCGCGGTCGCGGTTTCTGGTCTAGGCTTCCGCTCAACTTCGCCTAGAGAGGTCACCCGGACATGAGCGACACCACGAAAGTCGAAGGTACGTCGGGCAAGTCAGGTCTGCGAATACCGGGCTTCGCGCAGCTGCAGCGACTCGGCAAGAGCCTCATGCTGCCGATCGCCGTACTCCCAGCCGCCGGCATCCTGCTGCGACTCGGCCAGCCCGACCTGCTGGGCCGCATCGACGCGGCGGTGATCGGGCCGTTCTTCAAGGCCATGAGCGCGGCCGGTGGCGCGCTGTTCGACAACCTGCCGCTGCTGTTCGCGGTCGGTGTCGCCATCGGGTTCGCGCGCAAGGCCGACGGTTCCACCGCCCTGGCCGCGGTCGTCGGCTACCTCGTCATGTCAGCGGTCTTCAAGACCATGTCGCCGGTCGTGCTCGAAGGCGTCGTCGACAAGGCCGGCGAACAGGCACAGATCAACTACAGCGTGTTCGCCGGCATCATCGTCGGCCTGGTCACCGCGTGGCTGTTCGACCGGTACCACACCATCGCGTTGCCGTCGTACCTCGGATTCTTCGGGGGGCGACGGTTCGTCCCGATCGTCGTGTCGCTGGCGTCCCTGTTCATCGCGTTCGCGATGAGCTACTTCTATCCGGTCTTCGACGCCGGCCTGACCAATCTCGGCGAGTTCATCGGCGGATCGGGTGCGCTCGGCGCTTTTGTTTACGGATTCGCCAACCGAATGCTGATACCCGTTGGCCTGCACCACATCCCGAACTCGTTCGTGTGGTTCCTCTACGGCGACTACACCAAGCCGGACGGCACCGTCGTCACCGGTGAGCTGACGCGGTTCGCCGCGGGAGATCCGAGCGCGGGCATCCTCACGTCCGGCTTCTACCCGATCCTGATGTTCGGCCTGCCCGCCGCCGCGCTGGCGATGATCCACCTGGCGAACAAGAAGCAGAAGAAAGTTGCGCTGGGGATCCTGTCGGCCGCGGGGCTGACAGCGTTTCTCACCGGCGTCACCGAACCGCTCGAGTTCTCGTTCATGTTCGTCGCGTTCCCGCTGTACATCATTCACGCGCTGCTGACCGGGCTGTCTTTGGCGATCGCGCACATGCTCGACATCCACCTGGGCTTTTCATTCTCCGCGGGCCTGATCGACCTGCTGCTCTACGGCACGGCGCCGGCCGCAAAGAACATCCCACTGCTGGTCGCCATGGGCGTGGTGTTCTTCGCGATCTACTACTTCATGTTCCGGTTCGCGATCATCAAGTGGAACATGCTGACGCCGGGCCGCGAGCCCGAGGACGAGTTCGAGGCCGAGCAGCGGGCCAACCTCGCCGAGGGCAGCAACGCCGCCACCGCGATCGCCGCACCGGCTGCCGCCGACAGTCGGGCCGAGCAACTGATCGCCGCATTCGGCGGCCGCGCGAACCTGGTCAACGTGGACGCCTGCATCACCCGGTTGCGGATGGAGGTCGCCGACAAGACCAAGGTGGATCAGGCTCGGCTCAAGGCCCTCGGTGCCGCAGGGGTCCTGGAGGTCGGCAACAGCGTCCAGGCGGTGTTCGGTACGCAGTCCGAGGTGCTCAAGAACGAGATAAACGACGCGCTGTAGACGCCGAATGTAGCGCCACCGCGGAAAACAGCCGGGAAAACCACAGTGGCGTTACAACCGGCGCCCGGCCAAGTAGGAGGCGGCGGCCCTCAGGCCCGCTCGTGAGGGGCCAGCCGGTGCCTCAAGTTGGCACGCACGGCCGGCCACTCGATGTCGAGGATCGAATACACCGCGGTGTCACGGCGTGAACCGTCGGGGCTCAGTTGGTGACTACGCAGAATGCCGTCGAGCTTCGCGCCGAGGCGTTCGATGGCCGCACGACTGGCCGAGTTGAAGAAATGCGTCCGGAATTCGACCGCAATGCAGTTCAGTGCCTCGAACGCGTGGCCGAGCAGCACCAGCTTGGCCTCGGTGTTGACACCCGTTCGTCGCGCCGAGCGGGAGTACCAGGTATGGCCGATCTCGAGCCGGCGGTTCGGTGCGTCTACCGCGAACATACTGGTGGAGCCCACCACAACGCCTTCCGCGAGGCGTCGCACCACGAACGTGACCCCCTCGTCACCGGCCTGCATGTCGAGCATCCGGTTTACCCACGATTCAGCGGCGGCCGGTGTCGGCGCCGAGGTGAACCACAGCGAACCGTTGTCGCTGTCGTGTGCTGCCGCTTCGATTTCCGGGATGTGCCGGGTGCTCAACGGTTCCATCCGTACCCAGCGATCCCCGGTGAGGGTGACCGGTTCGACGAACCGGCTCACCGGACACTCCGCCCGGCGCGCAGCGCGTCGACCATCGCCCAGAACGCGCAGCCGGTGGCCGCGGCCGCGGCGGTGGCGCCCAGATACCAACCGTAGGACGCCGACACCGAATCACTGACGTGGCGGTGGTGATACCAGGCGATGAGAGCGGCGATGACCACCGAGATCACCAGCGCGGCAACAGAAGCCCAGCGCGCCGAGATGCCGCGGGCGATCATCGCGCCGGCAACCAGCAACACGGACGCCAGCAACACGATCATCTGACCGGTACCGAATTGCTCCGGCAGCTGCAGACTTCCACGGGTGCCGCCGGCGGCATTCGCGCGGCCGCCGCCGCCGTCCGAGGTGGTCAGCCACGGCAGCCACACACTCACCGCCAGCACGGCGGCCGACAGCGCCACCATCCAACCGGGCCGGGGATGGATCACGCGCTGACCCTACGCCATACCGTTCCTAGTTACTGAGCAGGAGTGAGTCCTGTGCGGCCCGAACGGTGTTGGCCGCTGACGGTGGGTGTTCTCTAGTGGACCGGCATGCCTCGTCGTGGTGTTGGGCGTGGCGGTGAGCCAGAACTGCGGACCCGCACTTGGCCGCCAGCTTGGGCAGCCCAACTCGAAAGGCGAGTAGCCTGCCGATCCAAACCGGCCTTCTGGTCATGAGAAGACACCCGCGCAGACAAGCCGAACGCAGCGGCCGCAGTCCCCGCAGAAGCATCCGGTGACACCAGCACCGAGCGAGAGTTCACCCGAACCGCCGGCACCGGCAACGTCCCCTCACGAAACCAGCGGTACGCCGTCTGCGGATGAAACATCCTGCAACCGCGCCCACTCCGTCAGATTCACCCCGCCAGCCCACCTGCTAGAACGTCCGTACGCTCACTATCACTCAGTAAAATGGAACCCCTACGCTGAACGCATGACGGAGCTCCCCGACTGGGCACGGCAACTGGACCTGTCACCGCACCCGGAGGGCGGCTGGTTCCGCGAGACCTGGCGCAGCGAGTTGAACATCCCGCAGTGGGAATTGCCGGCCGACTACGCCGGGGCGCGCAGCGCGGGCACCGCGATTCTGTACCTGCTGATGCCGGAACAGCAGTCGGCATGGCACACGGTGCGCAGTGCCGAGCTGTGGTTCTTCCATCGCGGCGGTCCGCTGCTGCTCGAGATGGGGGCCGAACGCGAAACCGCCACCACATACGTTCTCGGCGGCGACATCGCCGGCGGCGAGCAGGCCCAGCTGGTGGTACCGCCCGGGCACTGGCAGCGCGCCCGACCCGGCGCGGAGCAACCCTGTCTGGTCAGCTGTGTCGTGGTGCCGGGGTTCGACTTCGCCGACTTCACCATGCACGCTCAGCCCTGAGACCGCCGTACCGCCGTGGTTCATCGGAGCTGCGATGGGTCTGCAGGTGTTCGGCACCTTTTCGGGCGCGCAGGTGCCACGGTGTCGACCGGGCCGGCCGGGAACTCATCGCAGACCGAGCACCCGAAGCGTGTTCTCCTTGTAGACCAGCGGCGAGAGCCCCGGGTCCAGGCCGAGGCCTTCGAAATCCCGGCGCCAGCGGTCGATGCGGATGTAGGGGTGATCGGTACCGAACAACACCTTGGTGCGCAGCTGACGACCCATCGCGCGGACCAGTTGCGCGGGAAAGTACTTGGGCGAATACCCGGACAGGTCGATGTACACGTTGCTCTTGTGAGCCGCAACGGCGATCTGCGCGTCCACCCACGGCACCGCCGGATGCGCCATCACGATGGTGAGGTCGGGGAAATCGGCGGCGACATCGTCGAGCAGCATCGGATCGGAGTAACGCAGCTTGATCCCGTACCCGCCGGGCAGACCCGAACCGATACCGGTTTGGCCGGTGTGGAACAGCGCCGGCACGCCGGCATCGGTGATGGCCTCGTAAATCGGGTAGAACTGGCGGTCGTTGGGCTCGAACGACTGCATGCTCGGGTGGAATTTGAAACCCCGCACGCCGTAGGTCTGAACCAGCTCGATGACCCTCGACACCGCGTCGGACCGCCACGGATCCACCGACCCGAACGGGATCAGCACGTCGTTGTTTCGGACGGCACCGGCGATCAGGTCATCGATGGAGTTGGGCGCATGAGCCATGGCCGTTTCGGCATCGACGGTGAACACGACGGCGGCCGCGTTGTGCCGGCGGTAGTCGTCGGCCAGCTCGTCGACCGTGGCCGCGGCCGCGTCGGTCATCTTGAAGTAGGACCGGGTGGCGGCCACGAGTTCGTCGTCGTATGCCTGGTGCCCGTGGCAGTCGACCTCGACGTGGGTGTGGATGTCGATGGCTTCGATGGCGGCGAAATCAATTCCGCACTCGTACTTTTCGATGCTGTCGTCGGCCACGTCCGCCATGGTAGATCAGGTGCCCACAGTCTTCGCCGACCCGGCCCGGGTGGGTAACAGGAACCCGATCCACGGCCCCGAGCCCGGCGGGCGCATTAGGGTTGGCATGTGATCAGTGTCTTCCTGGTGGACGACCATGAGGTGGTCCGGCGCGGCCTGGTCGACCTGCTCAGCGGCGACCCCGACCTGACCGTGGTCGGAGAGGCCGGATCGGTCGCCGAGGCCAAGGCCCGCATTCCGGCGGCCCGTCCGGACGTGGCAGTGCTCGATGTTCGCCTTCCCGACGGCAACGGGATCGACCTCTGCCGCGATCTGCTCGCATCGCACGACGAGTTGCGCTGCCTGATCCTGACATCGTTCACCGACGAACAGTCGATGCTCGACGCCATCCTCGCCGGTGCCAGCGGCTACGTGGTCAAGGACATCCGCGGAATGGAACTCGCCGAGGCCATCAAGGCGGTCGGTTCGGGGAAGTCGCTGCTGGACAACCGGGCCGCGGCGGCGCTGATGTCGAAGCTGCGCCAACACACCCACGACGGTGAGTCGGCCGAGGATCCCCGGCTGCGTGACCTGTCTGCCACCGAGCGCACCCTGCTCGAACTCCTCGGCGAAGGATTGACCAACCGCGAGATCGGTGAGCGCATGTTCCTCGCGGAGAAGACCGTGAAGAATTACGTGTCGCGCCTACTGGCCAAGCTCGGCCTGCACCGGCGCACGCAAGCGGCGCTGCTCGCAGCCGAACTTCGCCAAAAACACCATGACTGATTCCGGCCACACCACCGCGATCAGGGACGGACTGATCGACGCGATGCTGGCTGTCACGGCCGGGCTCGATCTCGAACAGACGCTGCAGACCATCGTGCGGACCGCGATGCAGCTGGTCCACGCCCGCTACGGTGCGCTCGGGGTGCGCGCCGAAGAACCCGCGCGCACCCTGGAGCGGTTTGTCAACCGGGGCATCGACGACGCCACCCGCGCCCGGATCGGGCCGTTACCGGCTGGCCACGGTGTGCTCGGACTTCTCTTCGAGACGCCGAAACCCGTTCGGATCGAAAACCTTTCGCAGCACCCGGCATCGGTCGGCTTCCCGCCCCACCATCCACCGATGCGGACGTTCCTCGGTGTGCCGATCCGGATCCGCGACCATGTGTTCGGCAACCTCTACCTCACCGAGAAGTCCGATGGCCGCCACTTCACCGCCGACGATGAAGGGCTCGTGCTGGCACTGGCCGCCGCCGCGGGCATCGCGATCGACAACGCGCGGTTGTATCAAGCGGCCCGGACCCGCCAGGTCTGGATCGAGGCGACCCGCGACATCAGCACCAGCCTGCTCGCCGGGGAAGCCCCGTCAGTGGTGTACGGCCAGATCGCCAAACAGGCCACCGAGCTGACCGGCAGCGCCTACAGCGCGGTGCTCATGCCGGCCGACGACGAGCTGACGGTCACCGCCGCCACTCGTGGCGATCTGGCCGGACGCACTCTGCCGATCGCGGGTAGCGCCGCCGGTCGGGTGTTCGAGCTGCAAACACCGATGCATGTCAAAGGCTTTCACGACTTCGATGCGTCCGGTTCCGACGCGCTGGTGCTGCCGATGCGCGAGCCGGACTCGGCGTCGGGGGTGCTGGTGTGCGTTGCACGCGACGGCGCCACCTACACCGCCGACCAGTTGACGATGATGTCGGCGTTCGCCGACCAGTCCGGCCTGGCACTGCACCTGGCGCAGTCGCAGGCCGAAGCGGTCGCATCCTTGCGTGAGCTCGACGTGCTCTCGGACCGCGACCGGATCGCACGTGATCTACACGACCACGTCATCCAGCGACTGTTCGCGATCGGACTGTCCCTGCAGGGGGCGACGGGCCCTGACACCGCCGGTAACTCACGGCGGATCTCCGGGGCGCTCGACGACCTGCAGGAGGTGGTGCAGGAGATCCGAACCGCGATCTTCGACCTGCATGGCGGCAGTGTCACGAGGTTGCGCCAGCGCCTCGAGCAGGCCGTGGCCCAGATGACCGGCGACTCGGGTGTCCGCCCGGCCCTGCATGTGAGCGGACCACTGTCGGTCGTGAACGCGGTACTGGCCGACCACGCCGAGGCCATCGTACGCGAGGCGGTCAGCAACGTGGTCAGGCATGCGGCCGCGACGACGGTGACAGTGACCGTCACGGTGGACGACGACCTGTCGATCACCGTCACCGACGACGGCACGGGCTTCCCCACCGGGACCACCCGCAGTGGGTTGGCGAACCTGGCCACCCGGGCCCGGGACTGCGGCGGCCGCCTCGAGGTCGGCACCGGACCGACGGGCGGCGCCCGGTTGGTGTGGTCGGTCCCGTTGCCCTAACCGGCCGGAGCGAACACGGACACGAATTTGTTCAGCGACTCGCGGATATCGCCTTTGAGTGCGGCAGCGACAACCATCCCGATGGGCCCGAACAGTGCGTGCCCACCGAGGTGGATGTCGAAGGTGACGACCGAATTGTCGTCACCCTCTGGGGTGATCTTCGCCATCAGCTTGATCTTGACCCCGCCGCGTCCGTCTCCGTTGAGCGTCATCGCCTGCGGTGGGTTGTAGTGCACGATAGTCCACTTGACCCTGGTGGCCAATCCCTTGACCTCGACGATCGAATCGATCGTCGTGCCCTTCTCCAGGGTTTCGGGCAGCTTGCTGCGCCACACCCGGTGGATGGTCAGCCACTCGTTGAAACGCGACAGGTCAGACGCACACTCCCAGGACTTCTGCGGAGGCAGTGGAACGTCAACGGAGTCGGACAGCTTCGCCATGGTTGAGCTGCTACGCCTTACTTCTCGTCGCCGGTTTTCTTGTCGGCGGAGATCTTCTCAGCGGCGCCCTTGGCGGCGGCCTGCGCCTTGTCGACGGTTTCAGCAAACTTGCCGCCGGTCTTGTCGTCGACAAAATCACCGGCCTTGTCGATGACTACCCCGACCTTGTCGATGTTCTTCTCGACTGCTTCTTTGGCCTTGTCCAGGAACGACATCTCGACTACTGCCCGTCGACCGGGTCCGTGACCGCGTCCTTGGGCTCGGCCGCCTTGTCGGCCAGATTGCCCCTGGCCTCGGCCGCCCTGTCGGCGAGCTTGGCCTTGGCTTCGTCCGCCCGCTCAGCCAGATTGCCCTTGGCCTCGTCCAGCCTGCCTTTCGCCTCGTCCGCTCGCTCGGCCAGCCTGCCTTTCGCCTCGTCCGCTCGCTCGGCCAGCTTGGCCTTGGCCTCGTCCGCCCGATCGGCCAGATTGCCCTTGGCCTCGTCCGCCCGATCAGCCAGCTTGCCCTTGGCCTCGTCCGCCCGCTCAGCGAGCTTGCCCTTGGCCTCGGCCGCCCGATCGGCCAGATTGCCCTTGGCCTCGTCCGCCCGATCAGCCAGATTGGCCTTGGCCTCGGCCGCCCGCTCGGCCAGCTTGGCCTTGGCCTCGGCCGCCCGATCAGCCAGATTGCCCTGGGCCTCGGCCCCCCTGTCGGTCAGCCTGGAGACTGCTTCTTTGGCTTTGTCCAGAAATGACACAAGCCCCACCTTTCCTCACGCACGGCAATTTGCCGCTCGTCATTGTCACCGTTTTCAGCAATGTCCACAAGGTTTTTCGGTTATCGCCACACCCGCCTGGATTCCGCGAGCAACCTGCCCTGCATCCACCACAGCACCTCGATGCAGACAGCCCCGACTGACCCGACAGCGATCGCAGTGGCGGTCAGCCCGACGTCGGATGGATCGAGCATGAACTTCTCGCGCGCAAGCGGGATCGCGAAAATCACCACATAAGCAAGACCGGAAACCCCTACCAGGGCGACGCGCCACCACTGGTAGGGCCGCGCGACCGTCGCCAATACCCACCACGCCGTGATCAGCAGGGTGATCAGTGCCGCGGTCGAGGCCTGGGTCTGCTCGGTGCGCGTGGCGTGCACACCCGCATAGGCGATCAGGTAGGAGACGAACGTCGCAACGCCCACGACCAGTCCCGACGGCAGCGCAGCGAGCATCACACGCCGGACGAATCCGGGATGTGCACGTTCGTTGTTGGGGGCCAACGACAGGATGAACGCCGGTATGCCGATGGTGAACCAGGCCGCGATTGTGACGTGGATGGGCTGGAACGGGAACAGCAGCGGCTCGGCCCCGACGACGCTCGCGACCAACCCCCATACACCGACGAACAACGCCAGGCATACCGAATACACCGTCTTGGTGAGGAACAGGTTGGATACCCGTTCGATGTTGCCGATCACCCGCCGGCCCTCGCCCACCACGTGCGGCAAGGTGGCGAACTTGTTGTCCAGCAACACGATCTGGGCGACCGCCCGGGACGCGGCGCTGCCCGCGCCCATCGCCACTCCGATGTCTGCGTCCTTGAGCGCCAGGACGTCGTTGACGCCGTCGCCGGTCATCGCGACGGTGTGGCCACGCGACTGCAGCGCGTGCACCATGGCGCGCTTCTGGTCGGGACGTACCCGGCCGAATGTGGTGAACTCCTGCAGCGCATCGGCCAACGCCTCGGGGTCGGCGGGCAGCTTGCGCGCATCGATCGTCTCCCCGTGCAGCCCCAGCGAGCCGGCCACCGCGCCCACCGATACGGCGTTGTCACCGGAGATGACCTTGACCGAAACCTTTTGTTCGGCAAAGTATTCCAGGGTGTCACGGGCATCGGGTCGAACTCTCTGCTCGAGCACCACCAGTGCGACCGGGGTGACCTGTCCGGGCGCGTCGGCAGCGTCCACCGGCCGGTCGGACGAGCCCAGCATCAGCACCCGCAGGCCCTCGGCGCCGATGTGCTCGGCCTGCACCGCGGCCCCCGAACCGGGCTCGGCCAGGACGTCCGGCGCGCCGATGACCCAGTTTCCGTGCGGCCCGTATGACGTTCCGCTCCACTTGGTGGCCGACTTGAATGGAGCGGACGCGATGGCCGCCCACCCCGGGGGCGCGGCGTAAGCCTCCGCGATCGCCTGCATGCTGGCATTCCGACGATCGTCATCGCTGGCCAGCGACGCCAGTATGTCCGCGATGATCCGTTGATCTGCCAGCGCACCAACTGGTTTGAGCTCAGCAAGCCGCATGCCGTTCTCGGTGAGGGTACCGGTCTTGTCGACACACACCACGTCCACACGAGCCAGGCCCTCGATTGCGGGCAATTCGTTGACCAGGCACTGCCGACGGCCCAGTCGCACCACACCGACCGCAAAAGCGAGCGACGTCATCAGAACCAGGCCCTCGGGCACCATCGGCACCAGCGCACCGACCATGCGCAGAACCGATTCACGCCAGCCGACATCGGTGACGAACAGTTGGGTATAGATCGTCAGCAACCCCGCCGGCCACAGCAGATAGGTGATGAACCGCAGGATCTGGTTGATGCCGCCGCGGAGTTCGGATTTCACCAAGGTGAACTTGCTGGCTTCGTCGGCCAGTTTGGCGGCGTAGGCGGCGCGGCCGACCTTGGTGGCTCGGTAGGCGCCGGTGCCGGCGACGACGAAACTGCCCGACATCACGGGGTCGCCGGCGTCCTTGGCGATCGGATCGGCCTCGCCCGTCAGCAGCGACTCATCGATCTCGATACCGGCTTCCTCGACGATCACCCCGTCGACGACGATCTGGTCGCCGGGCCCGAGTTCGATGATGTCGTCCAGCACCACCTGGTTCGGGGACACCGGAGTGCTCACCGGACCGGCCGAGGTCAGTCGGCGCACCGTCGGTTTGGTTTGTCCGACGATGGCCAGCTTGTCCAGCGTCTGTTTGGCGCGCAGTTCCTGGATGATGCCGATCGCGCTGTTGGCGATGATGAGCAGGCCGAACAGTCCGTTGATGAGTGACCCGGTGGCCAGCACGATGAGAAACAGCACACCCAGGATGGCGTTGATGCGGGTGAAGACATTGGCCCTGACGATGTCGGAGACACTGCGCGCCGCCCGGGTCGGCACGTCATTGGTCTTGCCCTCGGCGATCCGCTGTGCCACCTCGGCGCCCGACAGGCCAGTGACCACTGCGGCGGTCATCGCGTGAATGTCCCCTTACCGGCGGTGTCGAAGTACTCGAGGGTCAACTTGTCGCCGTCAAACGTAGCCGTGGAGATACTCCCGGGTGGCGAATTCTCGGTCACCATGCTGAAGGTGAAGGTGTTGCCGTCCCAGTGCGTCAACGGCACCACGAGTTTCGGCCCCAGCGCCAGCGTGAGCCGCCCAGCGGCCTCGGTTATCCGCGCCGGGCCCCAGTAGTCGTTGGCATACGTACCCGTGTAGGACGAAATCGGTTCCGCCGGAGTCGGATTGGCCGGCGGCGTCTGACCCGCCAGGGAGCCCACCGGTTGTGCCATCGGTTCGAAGGCGTCATGGTAGAGCTTGTACCAATCCTGGCGGATCTCGCCGAACTGCACCAGATCGGCGAACTCGGCGGTGAGCGCCTCCGGTACACCGGACGGGGTGGCGTTGGTCAGCGCGACGATGGCCACGTCCGCCGACGGGATCATCAGGAAGTTGGTACCCGCACCGAGTTCGAACCCGCCGGAGTGGCTTATCTGCACGCGGCCCGCCGACGTAGTGTCCACGTTGAAGCCGTAACCGTAGAAACCGGAGCGCATCGCCGGTTCGGTGGCCGGACTGGACACGATTTGCGGGGTCACCGCGGGCAGCAGTGCCTTGTCGTCGACGATCCGCCGACCCTCGAAGCCGCCGTTACCGAGCAGCATCGCCATCCACCGGGTCATGTCGTTGGCCGATGAGCTCACCCCGCCCGCGGGCGACTGCGCGTCGGCGTCGCGGACGTAGTCCGGCGCGTACTTACCGTCGATGTGGATGTGCCCGACCGCGCGGTCCGGCCGCGAAGAATAGTCGGCGAATCGTGAACTCGTGGAGGTCATGCCCAGCGGACGGTAGAGCACCTCGTCCGCGAGATCCTCCCACCTGCGACCCGCGCCGGCGGCCACCGCCTCGGCTGCCGCCGTCACGCCGAAGTTGGTGTAGGCGTAGGAGATCCGGAACGGAGCCAGCGGCAATGCCCGCAGATGGTCGAGCACGTAGCGCCGGTCGTAGCCGAGATCCTCGAGCTGGTCCCCGGCGTGGTCGGGCAGTCCCGAGCGGTGTGCGTACATGTCACCGACCGTGACCATTTGGGTCACCACGGGGTCGGCAAGCGCGAACCACGGCAGCTTCGACACCACCGGGGTGTCCCAGCCGATCGCGTTGGCACCCACCTGATGCGCGATCACCGTGGCACCCAACGGCTTTGACAGCGAGGCCAGTTGAAACACGGTATCCGGATCGACCTTGTTGTCGTCGCCGTCACCGGCCCGTACATCCTTGACACCGAACCCCTTGGCGTACACCGTCTTTCCGCCGTGTACGACGGCGACGGCCATTCCCGGGATGCCGGAGGTGTTCATCAGGTCGGTGGCCAATCCGTCCAGTTCGGCAACCGCGTCGTCGACGGCGTTGTCGGGCAGCGGTATAGCGGCAGCCAGCTGCGGGGCCTGGTCGGCCGGGGAACGGCCGGGCGACACCGAGGGCCCGGCCGCCTCGTCACTGGCGCCGCAGCCACTGATCAGGAGCATCAGCACCGCAACCAGGGCGAAAGCGCGCCCGCTCATTACCGCCACCAGTCGTCGTCGGGCGGCGCGGACCCAGGCGCCACCCGTCCACCGGGCCGCGGCACCGCCACTGCCACGCCCGCCGGCCCGGCCGCCGCGAGCAGTCGCTCGATCGGCGCTGACCATGGATGCGGCGCGAGCCGGAAGGTACCCCAGTGGATCGGAACAAACAGGCCGCTGCCGGCGTCGGTGACGTCTCGGTGCGCACGAACGGCTTCCTCGGGATTCATGTGGATGTCCGGCCAGCCCGGATGGTAGGCACCGACCGGCATCAGCGTGACGTCGAACGGCCCGTGTTCGGTGCCGATGTCGGCGAAGCTGCGGGAGTACCCGGTGTCGCCGCCGAAAAAGGCGCGGTGCCGCGGCCCGATGATCGCCCAGGACGACCACAGGGTGGTGTTGCGGGTGAGAAACCGGCCGGAGAAATGCCGCGCCGGGGTGCAGACGATTCGCAGATTGTCGATGCTGCCCTCGGCATCCCAGTCCAATTCGATGATGCGTTCCGGCGGAATCCGCCAGCTGCGCAGGTGGGCCCCGACTCCGAGCGGCACGAAGAAGCTGCACCGCTGGGTGTGTGCCAGCAACCGGATGGTGTCGATGTCGAGGTGGTCGTAGTGGTCGTGGCTGATGATGACGGCGTCCACCGCGGGCAGCGCGTCCAGCTGTGCCGGCGGCGGGTGCAGGCGCTGCGGGCCCAGGGTCCGCGACGGCGAACAGCGTTCACTCCAGATCGGGTCGGTCAGCACTCGGTAGCCGTCGACCTCGATCAACGCACTGGAGTGACCGAACCAGGTGACGGCGAGATCCGCTGTCGGACCGGAAAAATCGGGTGTCGTCAACGGAATCGGGTGATCGGGGCGGCCGGTGTTCCGCCGCATCAGCAGTTCGCGGATCAGCATCCGCTGTTCTTCGCGGCTGAGGCTGAAGGTGGACGACGACTCCAGGTTGACGAACACGCCGTCGCGGTAGTGCGGGGAGTTCCGGGCGACTTCGGCGATGGCGTCGACGTCGGCGCCCAGCGCGGCGGGAACTCCGTTCAGCACCCGCAGCGACCATCCCCCGGCGGCCAGCGCCGCGGCTCCACCGGCGAGCCGGGCAGCTTTGCCGAGCACTCTAGGCTCCGATGAAGTTCGGTGCGCGCTTCTCGACACGGGCAATCTGGGCCTCTACCACGTCCTTACTGGTCCACGCCTTGTCGAACATCTCCTTGTGCTCGGGCCACTGGTCGTCGTAGGCACCGTCGTCGTTGAGCACCCGCTTGGAATGCTGCACGCTCAGCGGCGCAAAGCCGGCGATTTCGGCGGCCCAGGCCTGCGCGTCGGCCAGGGTGCCGATCCGGTTGGCCATCCCGGTCGCCAGCGCGACGTCTGCGGTCAGCTTCTCGGCGGCCAGCAACATTGCCCGGGCCCGACCGTGCCCGACCAGTGAGACCAGCCGCCGGATACTCCAATTATCAAGTGCCAGACCATATTTGGCAATCGGGAACTGGAAGTACGCGTCCGCTGCGACGATCCGCAGATCGCAGATCATGGACAGGATCACTCCGGCACCAATCGCCGGGCCGTTGATGGCACCGATGACCGGGACGGGCGCCTTGTCGATCGCCAGGTTCAGCGCCAGCGCCTTGTCCGGTAGCTTCTCCGCCATCCCGGCGGCGTCGGTCAGGTCGGCACCAGAACTGAACACCCGACCCGCACCGGTCACCACGATGGCGCGGACATCTTGTTCGGCGGCATGCTCGACCGCTTCGCGCAGGCCGTCGACGAGTTCACAGTTGAGCGCATTGCGCCGCTCCGGACGTTGCATCTCGATCGTCATGACATGCTCGTCGCGCGTGATACCGATCATGACGTCACCATAGCCAACCGGTCGTAGCCTGATCACCGTGAGCCTTATCAGTCCCCGCGAGTTGCGGGAGGCGGTGCTCGATCCCGGTTCGTTCGTGAGTTGGGACACCGCACCGCCGGCCGTCCCGATGGACCGGGGGTACGCCGGTGAACTCGCGGCCGCCCGTGCCGCGACCGGGCTCGACGAGTCCGTACTGACCGGAGAGGGCACGGTTTTCGGTCGCCGCGTCGCGGTGGTGGCCTGCGCATTCGACTTCCTGGCCGGATCCATCGGCGTCGGCGCCGCCGAGCGGGTGACCGCCGCCGTCGAGCGCGCCACGGCAGAAAGCCTGCCGCTGCTCGCCTCACCGAGTTCCGGGGGAACCCGCATGCAGGAGGGCACCGTCGCGTTCCTGCAGATGGTCAAGATCGCCGCCGCCGTCACCCTGCACAAGAAGGCCCATCTGCCCTACCTGGTGTATCTGCGCCACCCCACCACCGGCGGGGTGTTCGCGTCGTGGGGCTCGCTGGGGCACATCACCGTCGCTCAGCCCGGCGCCCTGATCGGATTCCTCGGTCCGCGCGTCTACCAGCAGCTCTACGGGGAGCCGTTCCCACCCGGCGTGCAGACCGCGGAGAATCTGCAGCGGCACGGCGTCATCGATGCGGTGCTCGCATTGTCGGGCCTGCGGAACAGCCTGGACCGCGTGCTGCGGGTGATGGCGGATCCGCCTGAACCGGCTCCCGCCCCACCGCTGCCCGAGCCCGTGCCCGACGTCCCCGCGTGGCAGTCCGTACTCGCTTCCCGTCGTCCGCAACGGCCCGGCGTCGGACAGCTGTTACGCGACGGAGCCACCGACGTCGTGCTGCTCTCGGGCACCGGCCGACGCGAGTCGGAGACGATGGTGCTGGCGCTGGCGCGGTTCGGCGGCCAACCGGTGGTGGTGCTCGGCCAGCAGCATGTGATCGGCGGCGTGGTGGGCCCGGCGGCACTGCGCGAGGCGCGCCGGGGCATGGCGCTGGCCGCCGGCTTGCGGCTGCCGCTTGTCCTCGTGATCGACACGGCGGGCCCGGCACTGTCCCGGGACGCCGAGCAGGGCGGGCTGGCCGGTGAGATCGCGCGCTGCCTGTCGGATCTGGTGACCCTGGACACGCCCACGGTTTCGGTCCTGATGGGCCAGGGCAGCGGCGGTCCGGCACTGGCGATGGTGCCCGCCGACCGCGTGCTCGCCGCGCTGCACGGCTGGCTGGCTCCGCTTCCCCCCGAAGGAGCCAGCGCGATCGTGTTCCGCGACACCGCGCATGCGCCGGAACTCGCCGCCGACCAGGGGGTGCGGTCAGCCGATCTGCTGCGCAACGGCATAGTCGACGCGATCGTTCTGGAGTACCCCGACGCCGCCGACGAACCGATCGAATTCTCCAAGCGGGTCGCACGGGCGATCGCGGCCGAAGTCGGCGCGCTGTCGGCGGTCGCCGATGCCGACCGGATCACGGCGCGGCTGGACCGCTACCGGAAGCTGGGCCTGACCGACGTCGGTGGTTGAACTGCAAGTATCAATCGCTTCCGAGCAGACGGGCGGTATCGGCGGACAGGTAGTCGGCGATGATCTGCAGCTCACCGTAGGAGTAGCGCTCGAAGAGCCGGCGCAGCGCACCGTCGCCGACGATGGTCAGGTTGCGGGCAGCCTCGGTATGCTCGCGGTCCAACCTCTGCAGTTCATCGAGAAGCTGTAGGCGCGAACGCTGTTCGACCATGGACGAAGCCTAACCGCGGACCTGGGATACCGCTGATCCGTGGGGCAGTCGCAGCGAAGGAACTGACAATGCGGCCCCCCGGCCCCCGCGCAGGACTGCCGAGACCGCGGCCAGAACCACGCACGCCCGACGTCCCAGGACGGCGGGCATGCTGACGCTGAGCATCATTCAACTGTCGCAGCAGTGCGGCTACGGCACGGCCGGAACGTTCAAAGCGGTCGCGCGGGCCGGGTCACCCGTTGCGGAACAGCCCGCGCATGGTGTGCCAGCGTTTGGGCTTGCCAAACACGTCGGCACCGTCGTACTCGTACTCATCCAGCCGCACCACCTCGAGCCCGGCCGTCAGGCCGAGTACCTCGTCGCGGTGCAGAACGGTGGCCCGCCACGGCGTCGGCGCCCAGGAGTCGTGGACGCCGACGAAGGTCGCGGCCAGCATGCCTCGCTCGGTCAGCCCGTTCGCCAGCGTCGGCACCAGGGTGTCCAGGTCCGGGCGTGGGATCAGGTGCAGCACACTGATCGCGACGATCATGTCGTACCGGGCGTCGGCGACGGGCACGGCCTGGATTTCGGCGCACTGCACGGTCAGTCGCGGATCATCGAGTTCGGCAGCCAGCTCGAGTGTGTAAGGGTCCGGGTCGATCGCGACGACGGTGAACTCCGCCGAAAGAAGATGCCGCGCCGAGCTGAGGGTTCCGGCACCGATGTCGAGTGCGGACCCACCCCGGCGGCCGAGGCGCGAAACTGCCTCCACCACAAGCGCATCAGGACTGAAGTCGCGGGAGTTCCTGGCATAGGAAGGCCGCTCCGAAACGGGCCGACGATACTCAGCCCACACGCAGCAGCTTCATTCCCACCAGCGTCGACACCAGGCCGACCTTCTCCTCGTCGGTGAGTCCGCCCGGCAGCTCGCGGACGTAGAAGGCTCCTGTCTCGGCGATGAAGTGAAGTGCCGGAGAGGCAATCTCGTTGATGCTGAACATCACATGGCCGTCCATGACGCTAAGGTCGATCATGCCGTCGAAGTGGGTCAGCCGCAGCTTGCCGGCATGGTCGTTGAGAACCCTGCGGTGCGGCATCACCGACGTCGCGTCATCCCAGAGGTCGGGCAGATCGACCCCGAACAGCTCCCGGTACCGCGCACCGAACTCCGCGAAGGTGGCTTCCGGAGCGCGGTCGGCTTGGCCCCGGTCCGGCGCGTTGCTCGGGGAGTGGTGGACGTAGCGGCCGAACTGATTTTTGCAGTAGTCGACGTACTCGCCGGTGAAAAGCACGAACTGGTGCCACACTTCGTCGACCCGCAGCGAGTACATCTTCCAGATCCTGCTGCGGTCCACCTGGTTGAGCACCAGGTAGCGCTTCACCTCGGTGAACAGCGCCTCGGCCTGCTCGGCGGTGTCGGCGACGTGGTTCTTGAGCAGCTTTTCGATCAGGAACGGCGCCCGGTAAGCGAGGGCGTCGGCCATCGGCGGCGGATCCGCCGGGCGTGGCAGCGACGCGGTCGAGGTGGTCATCGGCCACTCAGTAGCACGTGCAGCCGCTCATGCAGACCTTGCATTGCGATGAACAGTCCTGACAGTAGGACGCGCAGTTCTGCCCCGGACCGGCGGCTTGAACTTCTGAGATCGGCAGCGGCGCCGCCTGGCGGATGCGCAGTCGGCCCAGCCGGCTTTCGACCGACAGGCCCGCGTTGCCCGCCAACGAGTTACGCGTCGTATTGGCCACGAGCGTCGATGACACGTCGGCGTTGGAGCGGACCCAGATCATCACGGCACCGAACGGCGCGATCGCCTCCGGAATCTTCTCGACGTGCACGATGTCCGCGCCACGTATTTCGTAGCTCTTGCCCAGATCCGATAATCTCGGATAGAAGCTGACGTAACCGTCGCGACTCGAGGCGCCGACGTAACCGCGAAAAGCGGTCAGACTCGACCCGCCCGCCGCCAGCAGCTTCGCCAGAACCGGATGCTCGTCGAGCGGGCCACCGGATGCAGTCTTCACCATTTTCTTCCCCCCAGTCCAAATGGACACGCTGGTTCAGTCTGGCACACATCCGTACGCTGAAACAGGCCAGAATCGGCACCCCGCCAATACTCAAGCAGCCGAATGACTTTCAGTGCAATCACGCCAGCGAACGTACCCATGCCCGATGCAAGGCGGCGTAGTGCCCAGTGCCTTCGATGAGTGCGGCGGGCGGGCCGTCTTCGACGATGCGTCCGTGCTCGAGCACCAGCACGCGGTCGGCGATCTCCACCGTAGAGAGCCGGTGCGCGATCACCAGCGCCGTGCGGTCGGCCAGCACGGTCTTCAGCGCGCGCTGCACCATCCGCTCGCTCGGGATGTCCAGTGACGAGGTCGCCTCGTCGAGAATGAGCACCGCGGGGTCGGCGAGGAATGCCCGGGCGAAGGCGACCAGTTGGCGCTGCCCGGCCGACAGTCGTCCGCCCCGCTTGGCGACATCGGTGTCGTAACCGTCCGGCAACGCCTCAATGAACCCCTCCGCACCGACGGCCCGCGCTGCCGCGCGGACCTCCTCGACGGTGGCCGCGGGCCGGCCGAACCGGATGTTGTCGGCAACCGTGCCGTCGAACATGAAATTCTCCTGGGTCACCATCACCACGTGCCGGCGGAGCTCGCTCTGCGCCAGGTCCCTCAGGTCGACCCCGTCGATCCGCACCGAACCGGATGTCGGGTCGTAGAACCGCGCGATGAGTTTGGCGATGGTGGTCTTGCCCGCGCCGGTGGTGCCCACCAGGGCCACCGTCTGACTACCGGGCACCGTCAGATCGAGCCCGGGCAGCACGATGCGCCCCGGGACGTAGCCGAACGTGACGTCGTCGAAGGACACCTCACCGTGCACCGGCCCGTCGAGGGCGACCGGAGAGACCGGATCGGTGATGGTCGGCGGCTCGGCGAGCACTCCGGCCAACTTCTCCAGCGCCGAGGACGCCGACTGGAAGGTGTTGAAGAACTGGGTGATCTCCTGCATCGGCTCGAAGAACATCCGCAGGTAGAGCAGGAACGCGGTCAGAGTTCCGATCGTCATCTGGCCGTGCAGCACGCGATAGCCGCCGTAGAGCAGGACCACGCCGGTGGTGACGTTGCCGACGAGTTTGACGCCGGGCATGAAGACCGCTACCAGTTTGAACGTCTTCTCGTTGACGTCGCGGTAGCGGTCGGCGACGTCGGCGAAGATCTCGGCGTTGCGAGGTTGCCGTCGGTACGCCTGAACCGCCTTGATACCGGTCATCGTCTCGACGAACTGCACGATCACCAACGCCGCGCTGTCGCGGACCTCGCGGTAGGTCTTGGCCGACTCGGACCGGAACCACGCGGCCAGGGCCACCAGTGCCGGGAAGGCCACCAGACACATCAGCCCCAACCGCCAGTCCAGGTAGATCAACAGCACCGCGGTCCCGAAAAGCGTCAGCACCGCGGTTATCAGGCTGTCGAATCCGGTTTCCAGCATCTCCTGGATCGCTTCGACGTCGTTGGTGGAACGACTGACCACCCGACCCGATGTGTAACGGTCGTGGAAGGCGATGTCGAGCCGGCCGAAGTGCCGGAACACCCTGCGGCGCAACTCCAACAGCACAGACTGACCGATCCGGCCGGAGCGGCGCAGGAACACCATCCGGCTGACGGCCTGCACCACCGCGACGACGCACAGCACCGCGACGATCACCATGAGTTCACGGGCCGGACCGCCGGCCAGGACTGGTGGGATGCCGCGGTCGATCCCTCGCTGCACCAACAGCGGAACCGCCAGCCGGGAAAGGTTCTCCACCACGACGACAACAGCCAGCACCGCGACTGACACCCGGAACGGACGCAGTAGCGAGATCAGCAGTGCGCGCGCCTCGCGGCGCCGGGGCAGCTCCCCGTCGCCGGGTGCGTCGTCATCGGATCTCTCGTCGAGGCGGCCGCGCCAATCGGTGCTCATCGTCATCTGCCGTCACCTCCCTGCGCTCGTCGAGCCGGCTCCTCTGCTCATCGCTCGCCCAGGTCTCGTCGTGTTCGCAGCTGTCGTCGAGCTCGTCGTCAGCGGCCAGCAAATAGCGGTACCGGGGCACCGACGCCAGCAGTCCGGCGTGCGTGCCGAGGTGGGTGACGGTTCCGTTCTCGAGCAACGCGACTCGGTCAGCCAGCAACACCGTCGACGCCCGGCGCGCCACGACGACGCCGGTCACCCCGCGCAGCACGTTTCGAAGGGCCGCGGTGACGGCGGCCTCGGTGCGCACGTCGAGCGCCGACAACGTGTCGTCGAGCACCAGGATCGACGGCGCCGCGACAATCGCCCGTGCCAACGAAAGCCGTTGACGCTGACCACCGGAAAGGCTCATGCCCTGTTCACCGATACGGGTGTCCAGGCCGAACGGCAGATCGTAGACGAACTTGGCGGCGGCGATGTCGACGGCGGTGGCCAGGTCTTGGTCGGAGGCGTCCGGATTCCCCAGCCGGAGGTTCTCGGCGACCGACATCGAAAACAGCGTGGGATCCTCGAACGCGGTGGCGACGGCACTGCGCAGCGCCGGCAGGCTCAGCTCACGGATGTCGACGCCGTCAATTCGAATGGCGCCCTCGGTGACGTCGTAGAGACGCGACAGCAGCGCCGTGAGCACCGACTTCCCCGACCCGGTTGCGCCGACCAGGGCCAGGGTCTGCCCCGGTTGGACGGTGATGTTCACGTGCCGGAGGACCCAGTCTCCCGGCCCCCCGGACTCCGCATCAGGAAACCGGAACCCGACGTCGACGAGTTCCAGCCGCCCGCCGCGCGGCACCTGTGCACGCGGGCCATCGGCGATGTCGATGGGAGCGTCGAAGATCTCGGCGACGCGGTCAGCGGCCGTCATCGCCTCTTGCGTCATAGACAGTAGGAAACCCAGCGACGCGATGGGCCACACCAGCGACAGCATCATGGTGATGAACGCGACCAGGGTTCCCATCGTCACCAGGCCGTGGCCGGCGGCGTAGGCGCCGAAGCCCAGCACCAGGATGAGGGTGAGGTTGGGGATGATCTCCAACAGCGTCCAGAAACTCGCCGATACCCTCACCTTGCGGATCTGGATGTCGTACAGGCCAGTGGCCTGCTCGTCGAAGCGGTCGAAGACGTAGCGTTCCCGACCGAAGGACTTGACCACCCGAATACCCAGCGCCGCTTCCTCGACATGGGTCGCCAACACCCCGGACTGGTCCTGGGCCTGCCGTGACAACCGGCTGTACTCGCGCTCGAAGTGCAGGACCGTCCCGGTGATCGGCACGATCGAGACCAGCACCACCACGCCCAGTGGCCAGTACATCGCGAGCAGGATCGCCGTGACGACGGTGATCTGAATTATGTTGAGCAGCAAGAAAACCAGGCCGAACGAGAGCAGTCGACGGATGGTCGCCAGATCGTTCATCACCCGGGACAGCAACTGGCCGGACTGCCAGCGGCCGTGGAACGACATCGGCAGGATCTGCAACCGGCCATAGAGGTCCTTACGGATGTCGGCCTCGACGCCCATCGTGGACCTGGCGACCAACCAACGGCGGATGAACCACAACACCGCCTCGGATATCCCGACCGCCAGAGCCGCGACCCCCAGCACCCAGAGGCCGCGCAGATCCTGGTGCCGCACCGGACCGTCGATGACGGCCCTTGTCACCAGCGGTATCGCGATGGTGGCCACCAGGCTCGTCAAAGCCACCAGGATCATCGCGATCCAACGCGCGCGATACGGCCTCAGATACGGCAGCAGGCGCAACAGGGCCGACCAGCCCCTGGGACGCTGCGGCGGAGGGGCGATGGCCGGGTCGCCGCGCACGTTCACCTCACGCATCGTTCCCCGTCCACCGAAACTCACACCCCTGACCCCGGAGAGGTCAACGCGGCGCCCCATTCGCTGATTCCGATGTTCGCACGCTGGGCAACGAGTCGTCGCGGACCCACGCGCCTCTCACTGCGGGCGGCGGAGATCAGGCAAGATGGCGACATGGACAGTGGTACGGCCTCCCCCCGGGTGCTCGTGGTCGATGACGACCCGGACGTGCTCGCCTCCCTGGAGCGCGGACTGCGGCTGTCCGGATTCGACGTGTCCACGGCCGTCGACGGTGCTGAGGCACTGCGTAGCGCCACGGAAACCCGCCCGGACGCCATCGTGCTCGACATCAACATGCCCGTCCTCGACGGTGTCAGCGTGGTCACCGCACTGCGCGCGATGGACAACGACGTCCCGGTCTGCGTCCTATCGGCGCGATCCTCCGTCGACGACCGGGTGTCCGGACTGGAGGCAGGCGCCGACGACTACCTGGTCAAGCCGTTCGTTCTCGCCGAACTCGTGGCACGGGTGAAGGCTCTGCTGCGTCGGCGCGGCTCGACGGCCACGTTCTCGTCGGAGACCATTACCGTCGGCCCCCTTGAGGTCGACATCCCCGGTCGTCGGGCCCGGGTGAACGGAGCGGATGTCGACCTGACCAAGCGGGAGTTCGACCTGCTGGCCGTACTCGCCGAGCACAAGACCGCGGTGCTTTCCCGCGCGCAGCTGCTGGAGCTGGTCTGGGGCTACGACTTCGCCGCCGACACCAATGTGGTCGACGTGTTCATCGGCTATCTGCGCCGCAAGCTGGAAGCCGGTGGCGCGCCGCGATTGCTGCACACGGTGCGCGGCGTCGGATTCGTGCTGAGAACTCAGTAATGCGTCTGCCGGAGGCCGGCCCGTAGTGGACGTCCTGTCGCGGATCCTCACCCGCACGCCGTCACTGCGGACCAGGGTCGCGTTCGCCACGGCCATCGGGGCGGCGATCGTGGTCAGCATCGTCGGCGCGATCGTGTGGGTGGGCATCACCAACGACCGCAAGGAGCGCCTGGACCGCCGTCTCGACGAGGCGGCGGGCTTCGCGATCCCGTTCCTGCCGCGCAGCCTGGACGAGATTCCGCGGTCACCCAACGACCAGGACGCCGTGATCACGGTGCGCACCGGTGATCAGGTGAAATCGAACTCGGCGGTGATCCTGCCCAGGCTCGACTCCGATTACGCGGACACCTATCTCGACGGTGTGCGGTGGCGGGTGCGAACCGTGGAGATCCGTGCTCCCGACCAGATGTCGGTGGCGGTGGGTGCCACCTATGACGACACCATCGCCGAGACCAACAGCTTGCACCGCAGGGTGCTGGTGATCTGTGCGCTGGCCATCGGTGCCGCGGCGGTGCTGGGCTGGTTGCTGGCCACTTTCGCGGTCCGCCCGTTCCGGCAGTTGGCCGCCCAGACTCGGATGATCGACGCCGGCGACGAGGCCCCGGACATCGAGATCCGCGGAGCCACCGAAGCCGTCGAGATCGGCGAGGCGATGAAGGGCATGCTCGAGCGGGTGTGGGAGGAGCAGGACCGCACCAAGGCCGCGCTGACGTCGGCACGCGATTTTGCGGCCGCATCCGCGCATGAGTTGCGCACGCCGCTGACCGCCATGCGGACCAACCTGGAGGTGCTGTCCACCCTGGATCTGCCGGAGGGACAGCGCGCCGAGGTGCTGCAGGACGTGATTCGGACACAGTCGCGGATCGAGACGACCCTGTGGGCGTTGGAACGCCTCGCCCAGGGCGAGTTGACCACCGACGCCGACCATGTGCCCGTCGACATCACCGAACTGCTGGACCGTGCCGCCCATGACGCGATGCGCGTGTATGCCGACCTCGACGTCTCACTGGTCCCGGCACCCACGGTGATCATCCTGGGAATGCCGGCGGGTCTGCGGCTGGCGGTCGACAACGCCATCGCCAACGCCGTCAAGCACGGCAACGCCACTCACGTCGAATTGTCGGCGGTTAGTTCGCGCGCCGGGGTCGAAATCGCCATCGACGACGACGGCTCGGGCGTTCCGGAGGAGGAACGCCGGCAGGTGTTCGAGCGATTCGCCCGCGGGACGACGGCGTCCCGCTCAGGTTCGGGGCTCGGGCTGGCGTTGGTTGCCCAGCAAGCCGAAATACATGGCGGCACAGCGACCTTGGAGAACAGCCGGCTGGGTGGCGCGCGGCTGGTGCTGCGTCTGCCCGGCCCTCGGTGACCGAGCCGAGTGGGCGTCCCGGTCGCAGTGCTTATTTACTCGTTTACTCGTACTTCTTGAAGCCGGCCGCCTGGGCGGAGGCTTCGTCGGCGAACCAGACCTCGGCGATCGTCGCGTCGTAGGCCTCGCTGGCCGGGGTGTGGTACAGCATCGAATCAGCGTTGCCCTTGATCGTCCACCCCGCCGGGCCGATACCACCGGCGCCGGCGCGCGCCGACCCGGAACCATAGGGGCCGGCGTCCGGCTCACCGACGACGGAGGTGGACTTCGTCGTCTCGGTGGTCTTGACGTCGCCGCCGCTGACGACCGTGCCGCCGACATGGTCGGTGACCGCGTGGTCACCCGGCGCGTCCCAGCGCAGGAAGCCCGCGCGCTCGGCCGATGCGGCGTCCTGGAACCAGACTTCGGCTTCGACCCTCTCGTAGTTCGGGCTTTCGACGGTGAAGTACCGCATCGTGTCCTCGTCGCCCTTTACGAGGTACTCGATGCGCGGCGGGGCCACACTCTTGCCGACACGCACCGATCCCGTGCCGAACGGGTTGTCCTCGACGACTGTGGCCACCGCGGCTTCCGTGACGGTCGCGGCGACTGCCGGGGCAGCCTTGACAACCGGTTTCTGCACGTCGACATCTGGCTTGCGCACCTCGACTTTGGGTCCCCGGCCAAGCGCTGCATAGATCGGCACCTCACGGGTGACGCGCCGAACCGTGAATGCGAGGGTGAGCAGCAGTCCCAGCAGGAACGACAGTGCCATCAACCACCAGTTCACGTCGTGCATCATCAAACTCCAATCTCACGCGAGCCGGGAAGGTCGATGATGGCCTCTTCTTCACTGGTCCGGCTGATCGAGACGACCGTGATGATCCATGCAACCGCAGATCCCACGACGAACGCCAGCAGGTACCACAACCATTGGGCTACAAACGCCATGTCCAATTCTCCTTAGCTGACTGCGATCTCGACGCGACGGTTCTGGGCCCTGCCCTCTGCCGTGTCATTGCCGGCAATCTGGTTGGACGAACCGAAGCCCTGCGAGCTGACCGAGCCGGCGGCGACGCCTTGGGAAACCAGGAAGTCCGCAACCGATTTCGCCCGATTCTCGCTGAGCGGCTGGTTGATCGCGTCGCTGCCGGAGTTGTCGGTGAAGCCCTTCACCGCGATCTTCGCGTCCGGGCAGGCCTTGATCTTGTCCGCAATCTGGCTCAGCAGCCCGTTCGAACTCGGATCCAGCGACGAGCCGTCCGAGGCGAACTTGATCGGCGTCTGCAACAGCCCGGCGATGTCGGCCTGCAGGGCCGCACAACCCGAGGGGGCCGGACCGGTCGCCATAACCAGAATCTGGTTGTCGATCATGGCATCGGGCCACGCGGCCCGCGCGGCGGCTTCGGCGTCGGCCTTCACGGCTTCTGAAGGCGCAGTGCCGGTCAGCGTGATGGTGTCGGCCTCGGCCCTCCAGCCGAAGTCTGGGATGTCGACCTCGGGCTTGAGCGCATCGCCGATGCCCGAAAGTTCCGGAATGCTGGCATCGTCACTGACGGTCAGGTTGTCGACCACATTGACGCCGGGACCGTAGAGACCCCGGACCGAATCCAACAGCCCGGACTTGGCTGCCTCGTTCGGAAGCACGCCGGTCAGAGTCACGTCGTTGCCGGTGCGCAACAACGACAACGTGCCCCACGACAAACTGGGCACAGTGACGTTCGGCGTTGTCACCTCAGGCAACGTGGCCGTAGGGCTGACGGTGGGCATGGTCAGATCGACATCCTTGTCGGATTTGCCTGACACCGCGCCCAACAGACCGATTAGCAATGGGATCGTCAGCAGCGCGATCAGCCAGCCCAGACCTGGCGAGCGCCGCCAGTACCGGCTTGTCCGCCGCCACCCCGTAATCGTGCGAGTTTCATCAGAACCCGACATGAACCCTCCATAGAGACGATCGAATTCAATCGATCAGGTGAACAAAGCGAGCCTAGAACAGTTTTGTGACGGTCGGGGATGTTTATATAACCGGCGACGAACTCGCCGGTCTCTATCCGGAAACGACCCGAGCTACCCGGTACCGAGCAAATCGATAACGAATATCAGTGTCTTCCCGGACAACCGGTGGCCTGCGCCGGCCGGTCCATAGGCCTGCTCAGGCGGGATGACGAGCTTCCGGCGCCCGCCCACCCTCATTCCCGGTATTCCGTCCTGCCAGCCTTTAATGAGGCCCCGCAGCGGGAACTCGATGGACTGCCCGCGATTCCAGGAACTGTCGAACTCCTCGCCCGTGTCGTATTCGACACCAAGGTAATGAACCTCGACAGTTCCACCCGGAACCGCCTCAGTGCCGTCGCCCACCACCAGATCCTCGATCACCAGTTCTTCGGAGGCGGGGCGGTCCGGAAAGTCAATCTCAGGTTTCGTCGTCATCGCTGCGACGTTAGTCTGGCAAGGGCCAGCCGGGGGCAAAGTGCCCGACCAATTCCGCACCCTAGGGCAGACTGGTCCGGTGGCTCACAACAGCGACCCCACCGAACACGACAGGCTGCGGGGCTGACCGATGCCGGCCTCGTCAGCGTCCGACATAGACGTCGCCGTGGTCGGCGGTGGCCACAACGGTCTGGTCGCCGCGGCCTACCTGGCGCGCGCCGGGTTGCGGGTCCGCCTGCTCGAGCGTCAGGACCACCTCGGCGGCGCAGCGGTGTCCGCGCAGGCGTTTCCCGGTGTGCCGGCGCGGCTTTCGCGCTACTCGTACCTGGTCAGCCTGTTGCCGTCGCGCATCGTCGAGGACCTCGGAGCACAGGTCCCGTTGGCTCGCCGGACGCACTCCTCTTACACGCCGGATCCCTCGACATCGGGACGGACCGGTTTGCTCGTCGGGCCGCGTTCCACGTTCGCCCGGGTCGGTGCGGCAAACGACGCCGCCGGCTTCGCCGAGTTCTACCGGCGCGTCGGGGTGGTGGCCGAGGCGTTGTGGCCCACCATGATCGAGCCGCTGCCCACCAGAAGCCAGGCCCGAAACCGCGTCTTGTCCGGCACCGACCCGCACGCGGCCGCGACGTGGCGGGCGATTTTCGACCGGCCCATCGGCGAAGTCATCACAGCCACGGTCACCAACGATCTGGTACGTGGCGTGCTCGCCACCGATGCCCTGATCGGCACGTTCGCCGGCACAGACGACGCGTCGCTGCGGCAGAACGCCTGCTTCCTCTACCATCTGCTGGGCGGCGGAACAGGTGACTGGGATGTCCCCGTCGGAGGGATGGGCGCCGTGACCGCGGCCCTGTCTACTGCGGCACGACGTTTCGGGGCCGAGATCGTCACCGCCGCCGAGGTTTACGCGATCAACCCGGACGGCGAGGTTTACTACCGCGTCGACGGGGCGGACAACCGGATCCACTGCCGTTTCGTGCTGGCCGGTGTCACACCCGTGGTGCTCGCCGGACTGTTGGGCGAAGCCGCGCCCGTGTTGGCACAGGGCGCGCAGACCAAAGTCAATCTGATGCTGCGCCGGCTCCCTCGCCTGCACGACGACACGGTGACCCCGCAGCAGGCGTTCGGTGGCACATTCCACATCAACGAGACGTTCAGCCAGTTGGATGCCGCCTACGTGCGCGCCGCCGGGGGTGAGATCCCAGAACCCCTGCCGTGCGAGATCTACTGCCACTCGCTGACCGATCCGAGCATCTTGTCCCCGGAGTTGCGTGAGTCCGGAGCACAGACGCTCACGGTGTTCGGCCTGCACACCCCGCACGCACTGCTGTCCGGCAGGGATCCCGACGTGATGCGGGCCAGGCTCACCGACGCGGTCCTGGCGTCGTTGAATTCCGTTCTGGCCGAGCCTGTTCAGGACGTGGTTCTGACCGACGCCAACGGCGACCCATGCATCGAGGCGAAGACCACACTGGACCTCGAGAACACGCTGCGGATGACCGCAGGCAACATCTTCCACGGCGCCCTCGAATGGCCTTTCGCCGAGGATGACGAACCGTTGGACACACCCGCCAGACGATGGGGTGTTGCCACCGGACACAAGCGAATCATGTTGTGCGGTTCAGCTTCCCGCCGTGGCGGCGCCGTTTCGGGCATCGGTGGGCACAACGCCGCGATGGCGGTGCTCGGCAGCCGCTAACGGACGATCTTTTCGACGAGCGCCTGCAGTGTGCTCAGTTCGTCCGGTGCCGACGCAGACAGTGCCGCGGGTGCGTCGCCGATCTACCGCACGGACGCGACGAGCTTGCGTCCCGATTCGGTTAGCGAAACCAGTTTGCTGCGACGGCTGCACGGCAACCCGGTTTCGGCCACGACCGCCCGCCGCCAGGTGTCCGGGGGCAACCGCTCGCCCGAGCGTAGCGCGCGGCGAGGTCGAGTACAGCCCGTGCGACGTCGAATACCGAGATAGCCCTGGTACGCGGGCGACGCGTTGAACGCGGTACGGATCGACGGGATCGCGACGTTCATGATCGTCATGTCATGTCCATAGACACGATCAGCAAGCTCAGGGAGCACGACGCTAGCGCTGTTCGAGGGCGGCGTAATCCCGCTCGTTGTAGCCTGTGTACACCTGCCGGGGACGCCCGATCTTCGTGGGCTCGCTGTGCATCTCACGCCAGTGCGCGATCCACCCGGGCAACCGGCCCAGCGCGAACAGCACGGTGAACATCCGCGTCGGGAAGCCCATCGCCCGGTAGATGACGCCGGTGTAGTAATCGACGTTCGGATACAGCTTGCGCTCGACGAAGAAGTCGTCGGTCAGTGCGATCTCTTCGAGTTGCCTGGCGATGTCGAGCAGCTCGTCGTCGCCGCCGAGCTTTCCGAGAATCTTGTCGGCCTGTTCTTTGACGATGCGCGCCCGCGGGTCGTAGTTCTTGTAGACACGGTGGCCGAAGCCCATCAGCTTCACGCCGTCCTCGCGATTCTTGACCTTTTTGACAAAGGTCAGAACGTCGTCGTCGCCCGCTCGGATCCTCTCCAGCATTTCCAGCACGGCCTGGTTGGCGCCGCCGTGCAGCGGCCCCCACAGCGCGTTGATGCCGCCGGAGATAGACGTGAAGAGGTTGGCCTGCGAAGAGCCGACCAGGCGCACCGTCGATGTCGAACAGTTCTGCTCGTGGTCGGCATGCAGGATGAACAGCATGTCGAGAGCCCGCACCAGTTCCGGATCGACCTCGTACGGTTCGGCTGGGACGCCGAATGTCATGCGCAAGAAGTTCTCGACCAAGGTCAGCGAATTGTCCGGGTACAGGAACGGCTGGCCCTCAGACTTCTTGTAGGCGTACGCGGCGATGGTCGGCAGCTTCGCCAGCAGGCGAATGGTCGACAGCTCGACCTGTGCAGGATCGAACGGATCCAGCGAGTCCTGGTAGTAGGCGCTCAAAGCATTGACGGCACTGGACAACACGGGCATCGGGTGGGCGTTACGCGGGAAACCATCGAAGAATCGCTTGAGATCCTCGTGCAGCATGGTGTGCCGCTGGATCTCGGTGGTGAACTTCTTCAGCTTTTCGGTGGTCGGCAGTTCGCCGTAGATCAGCAGGTAGCTGACCTCGATGAAGGTGGACTTCTCGGCCAGCTGCTCGATCGGGTAGCCGCGGTATCGCAGGATGCCGGCGTCGCCGTCGATGTAGGTGATGGCCGATTTGGTGGATGCGGTGTTGACGAAACCGCTGTCGAACGTGGTGTAGCCCGTCTTCGCGAGCAACGACCCCAACGCGATCGCGTCAGCCCCTTCACTCGCGCGCACGATTTCGAGGTCGAGCTCGCCCCCCGGGTAGCGGAGGGTCGCGGTGTCAAGGGATGAATCGTCGGCCACAAGAACCCCTTCTGCGCATTCGGCAGCGATCACGCCGCTGTAGTAGGGAAGGTAGTCGCTAATCCGACGGCTCGCCTGCGGGGGGTTGCCCAGTTTGGCAGTGGCCGTTCCTCCAGGGCACCCAGGTGCGTCTGAAGACCTCGAATGTCGACGTCAGTCGGTTACGCATGACGTTCGCTTCGAGCGGGTCGCCGCCGGGGGTCCCCATGCCGTCGATCGCCGACGCGCACACCGTCGTCCAAGCGTCGGCGACCAATCGCACCGCCGGGTGCTCCGGCGGCAGGCCCATCCGCTCACCGATCACCGTCGTCGACTTGTTGGCATAGCCCAACTGGAACGCGAACGTGGCGCCACGCAAGGTCGGAGAGGCGTTGACGATCTGGATCAGCACCGCCATTCGGTTGAACGCGGCCGGGGCATGTAAACCGTCCGGCCGGAAGATCTCCACATCTTCAGCCAGCAATGCCTGGTGTTCACTGATGTCGAGCGGCTGCTGGACAAGCGCCTCGGCCACCCACTGGTCGACGTCCGTGGCGAGCGCAGCGATCACCGATTCCTTCGTCGGGAAGTACCGGGAGAACGTTCGCGGCGACACGTCAGCTGCTGCGGCGATCTGGTCTACGGTGGTGTTGTCGTAACCGTTCCGCATGCAGAGGTCCGCGGCCACGTCGACCAGCGTCGTACGGGTTCGGCGTTTTTTTCGCTCGCGCAGGGACTCTTCAGTGGATGGGTCAACCGCCACTTGCCAGATGTTAGTAGGGGCATCGGCCCATGCAGTGAATGCCTCAACGCGCGGCGGTGATCATTCCGGTGAAGGTGTCGAACGATTCGATGATTCGGTCCGCCATCAGTTCGGGACCCAGATCCAGACCGTCGTCGTTGGCCACCAGGTCACCACAGCCGGTGACGATGATTGCCGACCAGACGGCGTTCACCAGCCGCAGCCGGCGGTGGTCCGGGCACACGCCCATCCGGCGGGCCAGGGCCGCCCACACGGCCGGGGACTGGATCTCACCGGCGGCCGTTTTCAACTCGCGAGTGGAGTTGATCACCTGCAGTGCAAGGGCGATGCCGGCCGGTGTCACCCCGGGTACGCCGCCGCACGGCACTCGACGCAGGACTGCGACATGGGCATCCCTGAGCGCTCGCAACGGCGAAACCTCTTGTGGGACCGCATCGAGTTCGACTGCCACCGCGTTCACCAGATCCTCGAGCAGTGCGAGGTAAACCGCATACTTGGTAGCAAAATAGCGGCTGAACGTGCGCGGCGACACTTCAGCGGCGGCCGCGATCTGATCGACGGTGGTGTTCTCGTATCCCTGTTCGAGGAAGAGGGTCACCGCGGCGTCGATCAGCGTCGCCCGGGTCCGCTGCTTCTTGCGCTCACGTAGGCCCGGCATGGCGTCGTCGAAAAGATCCACCACAGCGGCCATGGTAGCCCGGTGTTTGCCCGGCTGCCGATGATCGCCGCATCGAGGCACGTACCGGCCCAGGTTTGGTCTGCCCGGCATCTGGAGGCCGACCACTTCCGTAGACAGTGGCCGAGATGGAATGATCGAGGTTTTCTCACTTGGGGCGTGTGAGGTTGGTATGACTGGAGTTTCCGGCGTGTCGTGAGAGCAGGACGTGGGGTCCCTGCTCAAGGATCGGTTTCGACGAAGAAAGCCGTTCTGCCGCAAGAGGACCCCACGTGTTCACCTACTCTGCCATCTGCGACGTCCCCGAGGAAACCCAGCTTCATGTGACCGCGTTGCTACACGCGCACCGGCGCGAGATCGGCACCCGCGCCGGGCGGCGCGCGGGCACGGTGCGCACGCAGGCGAAGCTGGTGCTGCGGTGGTTCCGCGACGACGCCCCGATCCGGCTGCTGGCCGTCGAGGCCCGGCTGCTGGCCGTCGAGGCCCGGCTGCCGATCTCCACCTCCTACCGCTATCTG
>CAYLWH010000037.1:0-34448 GCA_964387245.1 uncultured Mycobacterium sp. | reverse complement strand
CTGAGCGGAAGTATAGGCGTGACGGGTCGGTGTCAGTGGTGTTCGTAGAACTCTCGCACCGTACCGATGGTGTCGGCCTCGTCGACGCTCTTGTCGTCGCGGTAGCGCAGCACCCGGGCGAACCGCAGCGCCATTCCGCCCGGATAGCGCGTCGAGCCCTGCACGCCGTCGAAGGCGATCTCGACCACCTGTTCGGGTCGCACCTGGACGACATATCCGTCTATCGGGCCGTCGGCCAGCTCCAGGAAGCGGGCGGTCTGCCAATCGAGCACGGCGTCCGTCATACCCTTGAACGTCTTGCCCAGCATGACGAAGCCGCCGGTCGCCGGGTCGCGGGCGCCGAGGTGGATGTTGGACAGCTTGCCGGTGCGCCGGCCCGAGCCCCATTCCACGGCCAGTACCACCAGGTCCAGGGTGTGCACCGGTTTGACCTTGAGCCAGCCGGCGCCGCGGCGGCCCGCCGCATACGGTGCGGTCGGCGATTTCGCCATCACGCCCTCGTGGCCGGCGGCCAGGGTGGCGTCGAGAAAGCTTTGTGCGGCAACCGGATCCGATGTGTGCAGTCGGTCGGGGCGCAGCTCGGCCGGTACCACTGCGTCGAGGGCGGCCAGCCGCTGTGTCGTGGGCGCGTCGAGCAGGTCGGTGCCGTCGAGGTGCAGCAGGTCGAAGAAGAACACCGACAGCCGCTCGCCGGTGTGGCGGCCGAACCGCGACGCGGTCACCTGGAAGGGCTCGGGCCGGCCGTCGGGCCGCAGCGCGATTGCTTCGCCGTCGGCGATCAGCTCGCGCACCGGCAGGGCCAGCGCCGCCTCGACCACTTCGGGCAGCCGGGCGGTCACGTCGTCGAGGCTGCGGGTGTAGACGGTGACGGTTTCGCCGCGGCGATGGAGCTGCACCCGGGCGCCGTCCAGTTTGGCCTCGAAAAGTGCTGTGCCACTGAGTTTGTCGAGCGCATCGATGATGCCGGTGGCGGTCTGGGCCAGCATCGGGCCCACCGGGTGGCCGACCTGCAGGGTGAACTCGTCGAGCGCGTCGGCGCCGCGGGTCAGGGCCGCGGCCGCGGCCGCAGGCAGGTCCCCCCGCAGCATGGCCGCCCGCCGGATCGCCGGCGCGGGAACGCCCGAAGCCTTGGCCACCGCGTCCGCCATCACGCCGGTCAGCGCTCCTTGACGCAGTTCACCGCCGATCAGGCGGCGCAGGAACTGCTGCTCCGCCCAGGTTGCGGCGCCGAGTAGTTCGTTGATCAGCGCCGCCCGGCGGGCCCGGGAGCCCTTCCCGGTCATGGCACCGATATCGCTGAGGGCGGTGTCGACTCCGACCACGCTCAGTGTGGGGGTTACGGCCGCTGTGGGCATGGTACGCAACGCCGCCCACCCGACGCCGATCTGGCGTTGTGGCAGTTCGCCGGACAGCCAGGACACCACGACGGCGATCTGGTGTGGGTCGCCGTCGGCTGCAGCAATGCCGAGCAACGCCGCGATCCGGGAGATCTTGGCCAGTCGCGAGGAACTGGCTCCAACGTCAGTCCAAGCCGTTGTGACGTCGAGGAGTTGCACGCTCACCGCACCGAGAACTGCACCTGATGCCAACCGGTGGCGCCGTCGGGTGCCGGCGGTGCCTCACGCGGCGTCTGAACGGCGCCGGTGTTGTCGGTCGCACGCACCGTGACGGTGTGCGGACCGGCCTCTTGCGCCTGCCACGGGAAACTCCACAACCGCCAGGTGTCCCCGCTGTACGACGCGCCGAGTTCCGCGGGTTGCCAGACGCCGTCATCGATGCGGACTTCGACGGCGCGGACCCCACGGTTCTGCGCCCAGGCCACGCCGCCGAACCGCACGGGGCCGGTCGGGATCTCGGCGCCGTCGCGGGGTACATCGATGCGGGACTCGGTCTTGATGGGTCCGCGCGGCGACCAGCCGAGTTTGGTCCAGTAGGCCTTCGCACGGTCGAACCGGGTGAGCTCCAGGTCGACCACCCACTTGGTGGCCGAGACGTACCCATACAACCCCGGCACCACCAGACGGGCGGGATAACCGTGTTCGACGGGCAGGGGCTGACCGTTCATGGTGATGGCCAGCAGGGCGTCGCGGCCATCCGTGAGCGCCTCCACCGGCGTGCCCACGGTGAACCCGTCGACGGACGTGGAGAGCACCATGTCGGCATCCGGATGCACACCCGCGGCGGCCAACAGGTCACCCACCCGGTATCCGGTCCAGACCGCATTCGAAATCAGGTCACCGCCAACCGGATTGGAGACGCACGTCAGCGTGACCACCTTCTCCAGCACGGGGAGATCGTGCAGGTCCGCGAAACGGTAGGTGATCTCGCGGTCCACCATGCCGTGTACCCGCAGGCGCCAGTCTTCGGCCGCCAGCTGTGGCACCCGCAGCGCGGTGTCGATGCGGTAGAAATCGTCGGCTGCGGTGACGAAGGGGGGTAGTTCGACCCCGGCGGGCTGCACCTGCGGCGGGATCGGTGGGGCGGGCACGGTGGCCGGCGGCGCCTTGAATGCCTGACGGTCGCCGGACACCGAGTGCAGACGCTGCGACCACACCGCGCCGGTCACGCCGGACAGCAGGCCGGCACCGAAGAGGCCGAGCGTGGCCAGCGACAACCGCCGGCCCGGATCGGGTCCGTGGTCGACGTGCGCGGGTCCGTCCGACAGCCGGCCGGAGGTGAGGAACCGCAGCACCGCGATGCCGCAGCAGGTGCCCACCGCGACCGGGACGACGTCGAGCATTCCCGCACCCGGCCGGGACAGCACCGCCGCCGCGCCCGCCATCCCGGCCAGCCCGATGGCGATGCTGCCGATCGGCCGCCGTGGTGACTCGGCGATGGCGGTGACGGCGGCGACCGCGATGACCACCACGACCACCGCGATGGTCAGGAACAACTTGTCGTGGGTGCCGAACGTCTGGATGGCCCACTCTTTGACCGGCCCGGGCGTCAGATCGATGACCGCCGAACCCACCGCGGTGCGGGCATCGGCCGCCGGACCGAACGGCGCCGCGACCAACGCTGTGACACCGAGCGACACGGTGGCCGCCGCGACGCCGGCGGCCATCCGGGCACCGGGCGACGTCATGATTACCAAGGTACCGGCAGCGGCGCCCGTGCGTGACTTGCGCCACATCGTGTCAGCGGAGCGAAGCGATGCCGGACCTGTCCACCTCGGCGCGACAACGAGCGACGGGCGATGGGGCTCTGACCGCCGCGCGCGATGGCGGGCCGTCCGCATCCGCAATTGCGTACCCGCCACCTTCGCCGTTACATATGCGCGCCATTTTGTCAGGCAGGCAATACCTCGGGAGGCTGTGCATGGAGATCAACGGCAAGAACGGTCCGCACAGCCTGGAGACCTTCCAGGGCGTCATCAACCTGAACCTCATCGCGTCGTTCAACATCAGCCGGCTCGCCGCGGCCCAGATGTCCCGCAACGAGCCGGAGGATCCCGAAGTCACGGGCGAGCGCGGCGTCATCATCAACACCGCGTCCATCGCAGCCTTCGCAGCCTTCGCGGGCCAGATCGGCCAGGTCGCTTGGTATCCGGGCGTTGGCGATCGGCCGAGCCTGTTCGCCACCGGCCTGACCAAGGGCATCCCCGACGAGATCGCCACGATGCTGACGAAGGACGCGGCGTTCCCCAAGCGGCTGGGCCGGCCCGAGGAGTTCGCCAAGCTGGTGGCCGCGATCGTGGACAACCCGATAACGGACAGTACCTGCGTCTGGACGCCGGCCAGCGGTTCGCGCCCAAGTCGCGCGGGTCATACTGCCCCAATGGCGATTGCACTGACCGACGACCACCGCGAACTCGGCCGTGTCGCCGACGACTTCCTGATCGCGCGCAAGGCGCGCGTCGCGTCGCGTGAACTGCTCGATGCGGCCGAGGAAGCCCGCCCGGCGTTCTGGGCGGACCTCGCCGGGCTCGGCTGGCTCGGGCTGCACATCGATGAGGAGCACGGCGGTTCCGGATTCGGGCTGCCCGAACTCGTGGTCGTCGTCGAGGCGCTCGGCAAGGCGGTGGCACCGGGACCGTTCGTCCCCACCGTGGTGACCTCCGCGGTCCTGGCGCGGCACGGATCCGACGAGCAGAAGGCGCGATTGCTGCCCGGTCTGATCGACGGCCGCATCACTGCGGGTGTCGGGTTCGGCGGATCGGTGGCGGTTTTCGACGTGGTGGCTACCGGGGCGGCCGGCGTCGTGCTCGGTGCCGGGCAGGCCGACCTGTTGCTGATCACTGCCGGCGACGACATCCTGCTCGTCGACCGGTTGCTGGACGGGGTGTCGGTCGACACGCCGGGCAGCCTCGACCCGGCCCGGCGATCGGGACGGGTGACGCTCTCCGGCGTGCGGGTCGACGTCCTGGCGGGGGCGGCTGCGGATGCGCTGGCCTACGCGCGCACGCTGTTTGCCGCCGAGGCTGTGGGCGGTGCGACCGACTGCGTGGACACCGCCGTCGAATACGCCAAAGTGCGTCAGCAGTTCGGCCGCTCCATCGCGACCTTCCAGGCGATCAAGCACCACTGCGCCAACATGGCCGTGGCCGCCGAGTCGGCGACCGCCCTGGTGTGGGACGCCGCCCGGGCCGTCGACGGCGATCCCGGCCCATTCCGGTTGCTCGCCGCGGCAGCGGCCGCCTCGGCGCTTCCGGCGTACGTGCTCAACGCCGAACTCAACATCCAGGTGCACGGTGGTATCGGCTTCACCTGGGAGCATGACGCGCACCTCCACCTGCGCCGGGCGATGACGCTACGGGCCGTGCTCGGTGGCGACGGGCCGGCCAACGACCTGTTCGACCTCACCGCCGCCGGGGTTACCCGGACCAACAGCCTCGATCTGCCGGCTTCCGCGGAGGAATTGCGGGTCGGGGTTCGCGCCGATGCCGCCGAGATCGCCGGACTGCACGGACAGGATCAACTGGACCGGCTGATCTCGACGGGATACGTGATGCCGCATTGGCCCAAGCCCTGGGGCCGGGCCGCCGATGCCGTCGAACAGTTGGTGATCGAACAGGAATTCCGCGCCGCGGGGATCAAACGACCCGACTACGGAATCACCGGCTGGGTGATCCTGACCTTGATCCAGCACGGAACGGGATCGCAGATAGACAGATTCGTCGACCGTGCGCTGCGCAGGGAGGAGATCTGGTGCCAGCTGTTCTCCGAACCCGACGCGGGTTCGGATGCGGCGGCGATCAAGACCCGCGCCGCGCGGGTGGACGGCGGCTGGAAGATCAACGGCCAGAAGGTGTGGACGTCCGGGGCGCACTACTGCCGGCGGGGCCTGGCGACGGTGCGCACCGATCCGGATGCGGCCAAACACGCCGGCATCACGACGGTGATCGTCGACATGTCGGCCCCCGGAGTGGACGTCCGCCCGCTTCGGATGATCAGCGGCGGTTCGGAATTCAATGAAGTCTTCTTCGACGACGTCTTCGTCCCCGACGAGGATGTGGTGGGTGAGCCCAACAGTGGGTGGACGGTGGCCCGAGCCACGCTCGGCAACGAGCGGGTCAGCATCGGCGGCGGGTCCGGGATCGCCGGCGTCAACCCCTCGGTGCTGATCGCCTTGTTGGGCGAGCACCCAGATCGGTTGGCGGGAGCCAAGATCCGAGTCGGCAACTTCCTGGCCGATGACCACGCGATACGACTGCTCAACCTGCGTCGCGCGGTCCGCAGCATCTCCGGCGGCGGACCCGGGCCGGAGGGCAACATCACCAAGCTCAAGCTGGCCGAGCACATCGGAGAGTACGCGGCGATCTCCTGCGGCCTGCTCGGGTCCGATGTCGCCCTGTTGGACGGTCCGGCCGCGATCGCGTCGATGACGGCCATGGGTGCGCGCGCGATGGCGATCGCCGGCGGCACCTCCGAGGTGACGCGCAACCAGATCGCCGAGCGGATCCTGGGCATGCCGCGCGACCCGCTGATCAAGTAGCCGCTCGGCCGCGGCGAGTCAGGCCGGGCGCGGAATTGCCGCCGCCGCGCTCTGGCCCAGCCAGTTCGGCACCGCGCGTCGAGCGTCGGGCGCGCCGGAAACCGTGACGCTGCCGTCCATCAGGCAGCGCGACCAGGATGCGTCGCCGCGCCAGAGTTCGGTGAGGGTACGCAGGCTGGTCGCCACGGTCGCCGTCACCTGGTAGCCGGGATCGAAGTCGCACATGTCGGCGTGGCCGTCGGCGACCACGAGCCACCACCGACCCGCCTTCGCGGCGACCCCACCGAGTTCGAACGCGACGACGGTGCGTGCCCGGGGCCACGCGTCGATGCGCACCGTGCGGCGGATGTCCCACATCAGCAGATGCGGATCGAGCTCCTCGTCGCCGAGTTCGCCGACCCACCGGGTTCCCCACTGCATGAGCGCCTGGACCACGCCTTCGAGTTCCTGACCGCACGGCGTGAGCCGGTAGGACGTCCGACCGGCCGCGTCGTCGCGCTCGACCACGCCGGCCCGCGACAGCGACTTGAGCCGCTTGGACAGCAGCGCCGGTGACATCCGGGGCACGCCGCGCCGGATGTCGTTGAAATGCGTACTGCCCAAAAGCATTTCGCGAACGATGAGCAGCGTCCAGCGCTCGTCGAGCACATCCATGGCCTTGGCCATCGGACAGAACTGGCCATATGACGACATCGTGCACCTCCCCGTCAGCTCGATTACACACCTGCGCGCGGGGGGATGGGTAGTACAGATCCTGTATCGGGGCCGGTTCAGATCCGGCACTATCGGCGGACCGGGGCGGGCGGGACGATCGGTGGTAGTCAATCACCGACGCCTTGAGGAGGGCCCGCCATGGGTACCGAATGCACATCCCTTGACCGGGAACTGGAAAACAAGCACCGCACCCTGTGGGGGTTGGGCGACTACGCCACCATCGCCACCGAGGTGGTGGCGCCGCTGGGACCGGAACTGGTGGCCGCCACCGGAATCGGGCCGGGCGACCGCGTACTCGACATCGCGGCCGGAACCGGCAACGCGGCCATCGCTGCCGCGCAGGCGGGCGCGGACGTGGTGGCCAGTGATCTGGTGCCCGATCTGCTCGCACAGGGTCAGCGACGGGCGGCCGCAGCGGGCGTCGGGCTGACGTGGCGGGAGGCAAACGCCGAGGCGCTGCCATTCGACGACGGCGAGTTCGACACCGTGCTGTCGTGTATCGGCGTGATGTTCGCGCCGCACCACCAGCGGGCTGCCGCGGAGCTGGTCCGGGTGTGCCGGCCGGGCGGCACCATCGGTGTCATCAGCTGGACGCCCGAAGGGTTCATCGGCCAGATGTTCGCCACCATGAAGCCGTTCGTCGCGGCCCCGCCGCCCGGAGTCTCCCCACCGCCGCTGTGGGGCAGCGAGAGTCATGTCGCCGCGCTGCTCGGCGACAGGGTCACCGATCTTCGGAAGACACGACGTGCTCTGATCGTGGACCGGTTCGCCGACGGGGCTGCGTTCCGCGACTACTTCAAAGCGAACTACGGCCCCACCATCACCGCCTACCGCGGAATCGCCGACCAGCCGGACCGCGTGGCCGACCTGGACACGGCGCTGGCCGGACTCGGCGACCGGGCGCTGGCCGGGACGACATCGATGGAGTGGGAGTACCTGCTGGTCACCGCCCGCGCAGCCGGTTGACCAGATCGAGCGTCGCCGCGGTGGCCGCCGCCACCGCGGCGACGTCGTCCTCGTCGAGGATGCCGCAGACCCAGTCCCAGTGCGCGGCGACCGTCGCGCCGGGAGCCGGCCGCGGCGTCAGCGCGGTACCGTCGGCGGATCGCCACCGCACCGTCTCCTGCGCGGGTTCACCCAGCCGCAGGCGCCCGTCGAAGCGCACCGGGCACGAGGTCAGCGTGACATGTTCGTCATCGACGGATTCGACTGTGCCCCAACGGATCCGGCAGGACTGCAGAATCCGAAGCGGGGTGGCGGGATCCGCGGGGCCGGTGTTGAGGAACCGCACCCACGGGTAGACCACGAAGACGTGGAAACTGTGGTGCGCCAGCACTCCGGGGCCGGGCCGGGCATCGGCGAGCAGGCCGCACGGTTGTCCCGACATGGCGCGCCGCAGCCGGGCCAGCAGCGCCGCCGCATCCACCCGGTCCAGCAGTGCCCCGCCCACCCAGTAGGCGCGCACCACCTCGGCGTCCAGCGGGTCGGCGCGGCCGGTGTCCGCCGCGATCTGTTCCAGGTAGGGCCACGCGCCGTCGAAGCCCTGTGCGTGCTCGCCGACCCGGGAACTGCCGCCGCCCAGCAGCACCGAGGAATCGGGGGGGCCGCAGTAGCCGAGTTCGTTGGGCGGATACGCGTAGGCGGCGAACGCCTGCCAGCCGCTAGTCGTAACGGTCATCGTTGCCGGATCGCAGCAGTTCGAGACCGGCCGTCGCCTCGGCGGCGCCGGCTTCGTCGGTCTTCTCGACGACGAATCCCATGTGGATGATCACCCAGTCGCCGGGCGCGAAGGTCTCCTCGGGCAACATGCCGACGTTGACCTTGCGGTGCTCGCCGGCCACGTCGACGAGCGCAAGCTGGCCCTCGTAGCCGGCCAGCATCTCGACGACGCGGCCCGGAATTCCTAGGCACATGGCTGCCCCACCAGCATGGCCACTGCCGATTCCACCGCCCGCGCCGCTTCCGTGACGGCCGCCTGCACCGGCCCCGACAACCCGATTCGGTCGCCGACGTCGGCCACCTGGCACCCGACGACGACGGTCCGGGGCGGGGTGCCGCCGAGCGCGCGCAGGCTGGCGAACACCGCGGCGGGGTCCATGCCGTGCGCGTCGAGCGCCGGGGCGGCCGGCGATCCGGGATCGGCCTCGAACACCCGGATCTCGCCCGGGTGACCACGGTCGGGCACGGCGTCGACGAGCACCAGTGCGTCCCAACCGTCGAGCAGATCGTAGGCGAGGTGCATGCCGCGGATTCCGTAGTCGACGACGCGGACATCGGGTCCGGGCAGTGCGCCGACATGACGGATCACCTCGGGGCCGAAACCGTCGTCACCGAGGAAGATGTTGCCGATGCCGGCGACCAGAACCCTTGTCACGCGCTACATCTGGCGCATCTTCAGATACCGCTTCACGTCGGGCGCCGACTTGACGCCGATCACCACACCGGCGACCAACGCTGCGGCGATCACCAGCACGGTGATCCGACCGATCACTTCCATGTCGTACTCCTTTGTTCTCGTGGTTCTGACGGCACCGTGCCGCCCGGCTCGAGCGGCTCGATCTCGTCGGGGGAGAAGTACAGGTAACGGCCGTACGCGTCGTGCAGATCCGCCGCCGGATCGTCGTCGAGCACCACGCCCAGATGACGCCGGCCTTCTACGTCCTCGTGCACCGATGTCACCCGGGCCGTCCGGCCGACCACGAACATGTCCTGCGCATCGGCCCGCCGGCCGGGATGCAGGCGCACCCTGCTGCCCCGGGCCACCCGTACCCCGTTGACGAGAACCGCATCGACGTCCGGCGCCACCGCTGCGTCCGCCGACGGATCCCACCAGTCCACCCCGTCGGGAACCTCGGGAATCAGGCCGGGTGCGCCGGCATGGGGATCGCGCAGGACGCCGTGCAGGTCCAGCATCGCCTCCGGCGACATGCCGTCGCACTGGTCGATGATGCGCGCCGCCTGCGGGTCGGTGGCCCGGGCCTGCGCCTTCTCTCGCTCGGTCATGGTCATCACCCGCAGGGTGAGGATCTCGTCGATTTCGGTCGAGTCGTAGAGCGCGCCGCGGCTCTGTTCGGCGACCTCGGGGTGGTCGTAGAGGATGATCGGCGAGACCAGTAGGAGGTCGGTGGCGCCGGGCGGACCGGCGAGCACCGGGAAGCACCGGTGTTGCTCGCAGCGCGCCGCGGCATCGTGGGCGTCGTCGGGCGGTTCGAGCAGCGAGACGAATGCGCCGTCGGTGGCCGCGATGACGTGCGTGCCGATCATCGACCGCGCGATCGCGTCGGCCTTGCCGGTGGCGGCCGCGCCGGTATTGCGGACGGTCACCGTCACCCGGTCGACCGGTCCGTCGGTCACCACACCCACGGTGAGTTCACCGGTGACCTCCCGGCGCTCGCGCACCAGCCGGCCGCCGTCGAGGTCTTCGACAGCGGCCGCCGTCGTCGCGACAATCGGCAGAACACAGTCGGGGGTGGTATTCAATTCGACTGGCCCCAAAGTAAATTCGGTCTCAACGGCCTCATCCCAGGTCATCCACGACCCAGCCGGGGTGATCAGTTCGGCCACCGGCAGGTGGTCTCCGTCGGCGGTGCGTTGTTCGGCGCGGCGGTGCTGCAGGTGCAGGAAGCGCACCACCAGGGTCAGCGTCGAGGCGTCGCGGACGAGGAACTGCGTCGACATCATGTCGTCTTCGCCGAAGCCGGCCGCGGCGGCCCCGGGAGGACTGAGGACACCGAACTGCCAACGCGAGTGATTGCGATCGGATGTCGCGCGATACGGGTAGAGCAGGTAGCCCTCGTAGAGCACGGCGTCGGCGACGGCGCGCACCGGATCCCAGGCCGTCACGGCACCTCCTCGCGCGCGGTGTCGAGCAGAGCCTGCACGGCGTGGTCGAGGTCGAGCAGGCCGCGAGACGACTTGAAGGCCATCAGCTCCGAGACGGTGTCGTGACGCAACCGGACGAATCCGCTGTCGGGATAGTGTGCGGCCATCAGGTCGCGCCACACCGCGACCGGCATGTCGTATTCGTCCTCACGGTCCCAGGGGATCTGCTGGACTGAGAAACCCGAGGCGCCCGGCGTGAAGATCGTCCCGCTGAACAGGAATTGGAGCCGGACGCAACCGTCGCGCAGGGCGTGCAGGTACTTGGCCGCGGCCACCTCGAAGTCGTAGGTGCACACCAGCGGCAGAGCCACCTCGGTGCCGCCGGTGAAGCCCTGGACCATGGTGCTGCAGTGTTGCCACAGGAACGTGCGCTGGGTGTCGGCCCATCGCGGCCGCGGACCGAACAGGTCCAGCAGACCCGCGGCCTCGTCGTCGCGGTAGCCCCGGCGCAGCGGCTCGACGCGTACCTGAGCCCGCAGCGCCATGGCGTGCACCGGTTCCTGCGCGGTGACCGCGATCCGGGCCAGGAGAATCGGCGTCACCGCGTAAGGCTCCGGGGCGATGTCGGCGACGGTGAACGTGATCACGGCAGCACCGTCCTGGCGCGCCCGGCGACTTGGGTGAAGAAGCCGTCGATGAATTCGCGGGCCTGTGCGCCCCCGTCGAATCCTCGCCAGCGCATCCGCAGGCCGCCGACGAATTCGTAACAGGTGTCGATGGGAACCAGAAAGCATTCCGGCGCACCGGAATCGGGCACCCGGACCAGCAGCGCCTCCACGTCGTCGGCCATCGTCGCCATCCGCGGATCGTCTCTGGTGAGGTCGGAGAATGCCTGCAGGTCCAGTTCGGATTCGCACGCCCCGGCCGGCCCCGGGTAGAACGCGACGAACCGGTCCAGCGCGGAGTTGCGGAAGAAGAACGCCATACCGACCGGGATCTGCAGCGCCTCCCAACCGCGGCGGTCCAACATGAGATCCGGCAACGCAAGATAGCGATCGGGTACGGCGCGGTAGCGGAGTTCGGCCGCCGGGTCGGTGAACAGCAGATAGCAGCCCCGGCATACGCACATCAGTTGGCGCCCGGCCACATTCACCACATGCTGATGCTCGTCGGCGATCTGTTCGGCGCACATCTCGCAGCGCTCCCCGGTCTGCGGAGCCGGCCGGCGGGCCGCGATACGCGACAGCACGTCGAAGGGTGTGCTCATGCCGAGAGTCCCGCCGGTTGATCCCGCACGGCCAGGCTCAGCACGCCGTCGCGCATCAGCAGCGGCAGCGGGTCCAGGTGGTGGCCGGGGTCGTCGAGTCCGGCCCCGGCGTGCACGACGTCGTAGTGCGCCCGGCACCGCGGGCACCGCAGCACCGGATCGCGCGATCCCACCGCACGGTGCAGCACCGCTCCGGCCAGCGAACCGTCGCACGACGGACAGTGGTCACGGTAGGCGAACAGTTCGTCGCCGACACGGCAAGCCAGCACATGCTCGGCGCCCTCGCCCTCGCCGCCGCCGATGTCGATGTCGAAGCCGCCGACCTCACCCGGTGTCAGGTCGGCCAGGTCGGGCACCGGGTGCCAGCTGGTCGGGCCGCGGGCGTGGACCCGGCTCAGCAGGGAGCTGGCCGGGATGACGGCAGCCGCGGGTTCTTCCGAGGCCACCACTTCGATCGCCGTGACCTCCGGTGCGGCGGCCCGCACGGCGTCCTCCACCGCCAGTTCCAAGGTGGCCGCCGACGACGGGCACGACTTGCAGCTGCCGACGAAGCGCAGCCGCACCACCCCGTCATCGGTGACGTCGAGCAGCTCGACGTCACCGCCGTGCGAACCCAGGTACGGCCGCACGCTGTCCAGGGCGTCGGCGACCCGGCGTCGACCGTCGTGCGGGTGCAGGCCGTGCACCAGCAACAGGCTCGCCACCAGGTCGTCGTCGGCGTAGCGTTCCAGGTCGTCGGGACGGGTCAGCGCGACGATGCGGCCCAGGCCGGCGCCGTAGAGGCCGACCACCTCGCGGACCAACTGCTCGGCACGTTCGCGCGCGACCGTACCGCCGGACGACGACGCGTCGAGCAGCGTCTGAATCCGCTCGCCGGCCGTGCGCCACTGGTCTGGATCAAACTCCCCGGGTTCGTGAGCGCGACCGGCCATTCATCACTCCCCGGTGGCCGTCTGGGTGGGCGAGTGCAATCGCTGCAAGGTCTTTCCGTCGCCGAGGTACATATGCACCCCGCAGGGTAGGCACGGGTCGAAACTGCGCACCGTGCGCATGATGTCGATGCCCTTGAAGTTCTCCCGGTCGTTCTCCTCGAAGATCGGCGAGCCCTGCACGGCGTCCTCGTAGGGTCCGGGCGTTCCGTAGCTGTCCCGTGGGTTGGCGTTCCACGGGGTCGGCGGATACGGGTGGTAGTTGGCTATCTTGCCGTCCCGGATCACCATGTGGTGGCTCAGCACACCGCGGACCGCCTCGGTGAACCCGCAGCCGATGCCCTCGTCGGGCACCTCGAATTTCTCCCAGGTCTTGGTGCGTCCGGCCCGGATCTCGACGAGCGCCTTCTCGGCGAAGTGCAGCGCGGCCGCCGCGGCGTAGGCCTGGAAGTAGGTGCGGGCGCGGTTGCGCTCAATGGTGTTCGAACCGGCCTGCGGCACATGCCATTCGAACTCGACCGGCCCCTTCAGGGCGGTCTTGGGCAGGTTGATCTGCACGCTGTGCCCGGTGGATTTGACGTAGCCGATGTCGACCAGGCCGGCAAGTGCGGTGGACCACATCCGGGCCAGCGCGCCGCCGCCGGTATCCAGGGCCAGGTGGTCGGTGCCGTCGAACCAGCGCGGTGACATCACCCAGCTGTACTTGTCGTCCATGTCCCGCTTCTGCGGCCGCGGGTTGGTGTGCTGGTTCCACGGATGGCGCCGATCCACCGGGTTGCCCAGCGGATCTCGCTTGACGAACATCTCTTGGTCGGTCCAGTCGTCGTAATACGAACTGCCCAAGAGGATCCGGATGCCGAGGTTGATGTCCAGCAGCGAGTGGGTGTGCAGCTTGCCGTCGATCACCACACCGGGCGTGACGAACATGGCATCGCCCCAGCGCTCCATATCCTTGTAGGCGAAGTTGCACACTTCGGGATCCTGAAAGGTGCCCCAGCAGCCCAGCAGGGTGCGGCGCAGACCCACCTTGTCGTAACCGGGGATGGCGTCGTAGAAGAAGTCGAACAGGTCGTCGTGCATCGGCACGACCTTCTTCATGAACTCGATGTAGCGCATCAGCCGGCTCATGTAATCGGTCATCAACTGAATGGTGGCCACGGTGCCGATGCCGCCCGGGTAGAGCGTCGAAGGGTGCACATGGCGGCCCTCCATCAGGCAGAACATCTCCCGGGTGTAGCGACTCACCTGCAGCGCCTCGCGGTAGAACTCACCGGTGAAGGGGTTGAGCGCACGCATGATGTCGGCGATCGTCCGGAAGCCGTGCGCGTCGGCGTGTGGCGCGGCGGTGTTCTCGGCCTTGGCCAGCACCCCCGGATTGGTCTCGGAGACCATCTTCTCGCAATAGTCCACCCCGACCAGGTTCTCCTGGAAGATGTTGTGGTCGAACATGTATTCCGCGGCTTCGCCCAGGTTGATCAGCCACTCGCCGAGGTTCGGCGGCTTGACGCCGTAGGCCATGTTCTGGCAGTAGCACGAGCAGGTGGCGTGGTTGTCGCCGCAGATCCCGCAGATCCGGCTGGTGATGAAGTGCGCGTCGCGCGGATCCTTGCCCTTCATGAAGATCGAGTAGCCGCGGAAGATCGACGACGTACTGTGGCACTCCACGACCTCTTGGTTCTCGAAGTCGATCTTGGTGTAGATGCCGAGGCTGCCGACGATCCGGGTGATCGGGTCCCATGCCATCTCGACCAGTTGGCCGGGCTCGTCCTTCACTTGCGACGGCTCGGGGATGATGGTTGTCATCGTGTTCCATTCTTTGAATTGTCCTGCCCCCGAAGGGTGTTGGATGGGTTGATCGACTACCAGGTGCGCCGGGCGCCGGTGGTGAGCTCGTTACCCCGATGCCGCCACTTGGGCTCCTTGTCCAGCGTGCGAGCGGTGATGTGGCGCAGATTGCGGATGACCGAGCCGTAGAGTCCCGACGCCCTGGTGGACAATCTGCCACCCGGCGGCTCGTCCATGAACGGCATGAACATGTCCGGGAACCCTGGCATCGTGCAGCCGATGCAGATACCGCCGACGTTCGGGCAGCCGCCGACGCCATTGATCCAACCCCGTTTGGGCACATTGCATTTCACCACCGGGCCCCAGCAGCCCAGTTTCACGATGCACTTGGGGGAGCCGTACTCCGTCGCGAAGTCGCCCTGCTCGTAGTAGCCGGCGCGGTCGCAGCCCTCGTGCACGGTCACGCCGAACAGCCACTTCGGTCGCAGGGCGTCGTCGAGCGGAATCATCGGCGCCTGGCCGGTGGCCATGTACAGCAGGTAGGTCAGCGTCTCGGACAGGTTGTCCGGCTGAGTGGGGCATCCGGGCACGCACACGATCGGGATGCCGGCCTTGCTCTTCCAGTCCCAACCCAGGTAGTCCGGCACACCCATGGCGCCGGTCGGGTTGCCGGCCATCGCGTGGATGCCGCCGTAGGTCGCGCAGGTACCGACCGCCACGACGGCGGTGGCTTTGGGCGTCAGCCGGTCCAGCCATTCACTCGTGGTCATCGGCTGCCCCGTGGCCGGGTTGTTGCCGAATCCGCACCAGTACCCTTCGTTGTGCAATTGCTCGTTGGGAATGGAGCCCTCGACTACCAGCACAAATGGTTCGAGTTCGCCGCGGTCGGCTTTGAAGAACCATTCCAGGAAGTCGTCGGCGCCACCGGTGGGTCCGCATTCGAAATCGATCAACGGCCAGTGCACGGCAACCTTCGGCAGGCCCGGAAGGGCGCCGAGCGCGATCTCCTCGATCGTCGGTTGGGTGGCGGCAGTCAACGCCACCGAATCACCGTCACAACTCAGACCGGCGTTGATCCACAGCACGTGAATCAATGTTTCTTCCGCCTTGACTGCTGCTTCTGTGGGCATGCTGCAGCTTTCCGGGGCGGGCTGCGCCCCTGACACCGCCGGAGTCGACCGTCGGCCCACTTGCGCGGCGCTAATTCCCCGGTCTACTCCCCGGCGTTGGCGATGTCAACGAAATCCACGTGCCGACTGTGCGGGCTCTCGTTGAGGATCCGGCGAAATCTCGACGACTACCTGCACAGTGGACAGCATCAGATCGCGCATCCGGCGGCCCGCAGCCGGTGGCGCACCCGGTCGACGACGACCTGAGGCCTCGACAGCATGGCTGCGCTGACCCGAATGACGACCCAGCCCCGCGACTCCAGGAGCGCGATCCGTTCGATATCCCAGGCACGCTGTCGGGCGTCGTTCCAATGCTGGACACCGTCGTATTCAACGGCTACCTTCCACTGCGGCCAGCCCATGTCGACGCGGATGAACGCGTGCCCGTACTCATCGAAGAACTCGATCTGTGCCTGCGGTTTCGGTAGGCCCGCGGCGATCAGCAGCACCCGTAGCCGGCTCTCCTGCGGTGATTCGGCGCAGGCGTCGCACATCTCGAGCGTTGCGCGCAGCCGCCGTACCCCGCGCGCCCCGACCCCTGCGGTGGCCAGTGGTGTCACGTCGCCGGCAGTGATACCGGTGGCTCTCATCAGGGCATCAAGGATCGGGACGGCGTGCGGCGCCGGCAGGGACCTGCCGATATCGAAGGCGGTGCGTTCGGCGGTGGTGACTCGCATACCGTTGACGCGTCGAATCTGTTCGGGCGCCAGATCGTAGCTGCGCACCACGATTCCGGCCGGGCTGTGTCGATTGGCGCGGACCAGTTCTGCGGGCGAGGCACCGTCGAGCCACTTCGTGCCGTGCACCGCCGCCGCGGACATTCCGGCCAGCACACAGTTGCCGCCCGCCCACAGCCACGCCGCTCGGGCCGTCACCGCCGCGGTTACGGGCGCATCCTTGGGGACGTAGACATTGCGGTACACGGCACGGTATCCGGTGCGCAACTGGTGGTCGGTCAGCAACCCGGCGCGTAACGCCTGCCGGCCCAGAAATGGATGGTCGAGCGGCACAGGGGTAACGGTGCAGCCTCAGGGGCGACCGCGTGTTCGGCCATCCACAGGCCCGACCGTGCGGGTTTTCGTTGAGAATTCGGCTAAATGTCGACGACAACCAGCACACTCGGCGTCAGCTGTCGTGCAGAAACCGCCGCAGCCAACCGAACCACGCCGGCATGCCGGCTCCGGTGCGGGCGCTCACCGGCAGCACCTCGGCCGTCGGGTTCACCGCGCGGACATGCGCGATGTAGGTGTCGACGTCGGCGTCCAGGTACGGCACCAGGTCGATCTTGTTGAGCAGCACCACATCGACCGCGCGGAACATCACCGGGTACTTCAGCGGTTTGTCCTCGCCCTCGGTCACCGAGTACACCATCGCCTTCGCGTGCTCGCCGACGTCGAATTCGGCTGGGCACACCAGGTTTCCGACGTTCTCGATGATCACCAGGTCCAAGGCGGGCAGGTCGAGTCCCTGGATGGCCCGGTTGACCATCGGGGCGTCCAGGTGGCATTCGCCGCCGAAGCCGTTGGCGGTGTTCAGCAGCGAGATCTGTGCGCCCCGGCCACCGAGCTTGACCGCGTCGAGATCGGTGGCGATATCGCCCTCGATGACGCCGACGGCCACTTCGCCGGCGAGTTCGTCGAGCGTCGCGGCCAGAATGGTGGTCTTGCCGGAGCCCGGTGAGCTCATCAGGTTCAGCGCCCGGATCCCGTTCTCGGCAAAGGCAGCCCGGTTTATCTCGGCCCGCACGTCGTTCTCGGCGAAGATCGACTCCAGCACGTCGATACGCTGCACCGCGGTGTCGTAGCCGCTGTGGTCGACGTGCTCGTGCTCGTGCTCGTGCGAGTGCACCGTCCCGGCCGGGTCGGATTCCGCATGGCGGTGGAACTTGCCCATCGTGAACACCTTTCAGGTGACGTCCAACGACGTCACCAGGAACTCGTTGCCGCGCACCACCTCGACGTCGGCGCTGGTGCACGCCGGGCAGCACAGCGACCAGCGTGACTCGATCGCCGAACGCCGCCCACATGACCGGCATACCACTTCGGCGGCCACGAACTCGAGTTCGAGCTCGGCGTCGGGCATGTTCTCGTACTCCCGGATGAGCGACCAACAGAACTCCAGCGATTCGGGCACCACCTGGCGCAGCGCGCCCACCCGCACCCGCACGACGTCGACATGGCGGCCGCCGGCATGCGGTCGCACCACGCCGGCGATCGCCTCGCACAGGGAGAGCTCGTGCACGACCTTCATGCTGCCCGTTCGCCGGAAAGTCTGTGGCGAATTCTCATCGTCACCGCCGTGCGCCGGGTCTAGCCTGGGATCACGGCCCGCTTCGGAACAGCCCAGACCGAGCGGACGGCCGCGGCTGCTCGGGAGGTCCATGAGGAGCGCCAGCGAGGCATCGGCGACGGTACGGGTGCGCCTCGACATCACCGGCGTGGTTCAGGGTGTCGGGTTCCGGCCCACCGTCGCGCGGATCGCCGCGCGCCATGGTGTCGCCGGGTTCGTCTTCAACGACTCCGGTTCGGTGCACTGCGAGTTGGAGGGCCCCGCCGGGTCCGTCGACGCGGCCGTGGACGCCATCGCACATCAAGCGCCCCCGATGGCACGCATCGAGAACCTGGCCGTGAGCACGCTGGCACCGCGGGGCGGAACGGCCTTCGAGATCGTCGACAGCCCCACCGAGCGCACCGGCAGCGTGCGGACGCTGATTCCGCCCGACATCGCGATCTGCGCGGACTGTCTGCGGGAGCTGCGTGACCCGGCCGACCGGCGCTTCGGCCACCCCTTCATCACCTGCACCAACTGCGGACCGCGCTACACCATCATCACCGACCTGCCGTACGACCGCCCGGCCACCACGATGGCCGGATTCCGGATGTGCGCGGCCTGCGCCGCCGAGTACCGCGACCCAGCCGACCGGCGGTTCCACGCCCAGACCATCGCCTGCGGCGACTGTGGGCCGACACTGTCCTGGCTCGGATCCGGCGACGGCGCCGATCCGATCGCGGCGGCCGCCGCGGCTATCGGAGGGGGCCGGATCGTGGCGGTCAAGGGGATCGGCGGATTCCACTTGGCCTGCCGGGCCGATGACGACGCCGTGGTCGCCGAGCTTCGGCGCCGAAAGCACCGGCCCGCCAAGCCGTTTGCCGTCATGGTTGCCGACCTGTCGGTCGCTGCGCGGGTTGCGACGGTCGGTCCGGCCGCGGCGGCCGTGCTGTCGCATCCCGCGGCGCCCATCGTTCTGCTGCCGCGCCGTTCCGGTGTGCTGAGCCGCGGCGTGGCACCCGGTCTGGCCGACGTCGGGCTCATGCTGGCCTACACGCCGGTACACCATCTGCTGTTCGCCCGGCTCGGCCCGGTTCCACTGGTGATGACATCGGCCAATCAGGGCGGCTCGCCGATCGTGTTCCGTGATCGCGACATCGACTGGCTCGACGGTCTGATCGACGGGGTGCTCACCCACGACCGTCGGATCCACGTCGCGTGCGAGGACTCGGTGGTGACCATGACGGACACCGGCACGTGCGTGCCGGTGCGCCGCTCCCGCGGCTACGCCCCGCTGCCGATCACCGTCGCCGGGCCGGGTCCCGCCGCGGCGATCCTGGCCACCGGCGGCGATCTGAAGACCACGTTCTGCCTGATGGGATCCGACGGGCGGGCGCACCTGTCGTCGCACCTCGGTGACATGGCCGACCCGCGTACCCAGGCGTGTTTCGAGGCGGCGCTGGCGCATCTGGCGCACATGACCGACCGGCACCCGCAGGTGATCGCCTGCGACATGCACCCCGCCTACGCGACGACGCACTGGGCGCACCGCCGGCATCGTGACGTCGTCGCCGTGCAACACCATCACGCGCACGCGGTGTCGCTGCAGGCCGAACACGGCCGGGTGGGGGAGCCGATCCTCGCGGTGGCCTACGACGGCACCGGGTACGGCACCGACGGCACGATCTGGGGCGGCGAGCTGCTCACCCTCAGCGATCCCGCGCGATTCACCCGGGCGGGTCACCTGAAATCGTTTGCGTTGCCGGGTGGGGACAACGCGGTGCGTCAACCGGCGCGGATCGCGCTGGATCTGTTGCACCGGGCGGGAATCGAGTGGGACCCGGCGTTGCCGTGTGTGGCGGCGGTCGGCGAGGCCGATGAACGCGTTCTGGCGCAACAGATCACCCGAGGAGTCGGGTGCGTCCCGACGTCGAGCATGGGCCGGTTGTTCGACGCGGTGTCCAGCCTGCTTGGGATCTGTCAGGCGGTGACCTACGAAGGTCAGGCGGCCGCCGAACTCGAACACCTGGCGCGGGACGGCCGGGCGGTACCGCTGGATTTCGAGGTGGGTGCGGGGGTGCTCGACCCGGCGCCGGTGATCGCGGGACTGGTGTCCGGGCTGCGCGCCGGTCGTGAGGTGGCCGACCTGGCGGCCGGGTTCCACGGCGCGGTGGTCCGGGCGACGGCGACGGCGGTTCGGCAATGCGCCGCCGATGCCGGCATCGCCACCATCGGGCTGACCGGGGGGGTGTTCGTCAACCGGATTCTCCTCGACGGTCTCCGGAAGGTGTTGGTTGGCAGTGGGTTCGAGGTGCTGAGTCACGACGTGCTGCCGTGCAACGACGGTGGTCTCTCGTTGGGTCAGGCCGTCATCGCCGCCGCTTCGGGCGGCCGAAGGGAAGGGAGCGTCGGATGTGCCTCGGAATCCCCGGCAAGGTAGTCCGGATCTGGGACGAAGCCGGCACCCGCATGTCGACGGTGGACTTCGGCGGCACCACCAAAACGGTGTGCCTGGCCTATCTTCCCGACATGTCGATCGGCGAATACGCCATTGTGCATGCGGGTTTCGCGATCACCCGGCTCGATGAGGCGTCCGCGAACAAGACGTTGAAGATGTTCAGCGACCTCGGTGTGCTCGACGACGAACTCGCCGGCGAGCAGCCGCACGGCAGAAGGGATCCGGCATGAAGTATCTCGACGAGTTCCGCGACCCAGTGGCCGCCCGGAGCCTGGTGGACCAGATCAAGCGCACCGCCACCCGGTCCTGGACCATCATGGAAGTCTGTGGCGGGCAGACACATTCGATCATCCGCAACGGTATCGACCAGCTACTCGACGGAACGGTGGAGTTCATCCACGGACCCGGTTGCCCGGTGTGCGTGACCCCGTTGGAGATGATCGACCGGGCGCTGGAGATCGCCGCGCGCGACGACGTCATCTTCTGTTCGTTCGGCGACATGCTGCGGGTGCCGGGCAGCCGCCGGGACCTGTTCAGCGTGCGCGCCCGGGGCGGCGACGTGCGCATCGTCTACTCGCCGCTGGACGCCACCCGGGTGGCCGCGGACAACCCCGACAAACAGGTGGTGTTCTTCGGTGTCGGCTTCGAGACGACCGCCCCGGCCAACGCCATGGCCGTAGTGCATGCGCAGCGACTCGGGCTGACCAACTTCTCGATGCTGGTGTCGCATGTGCTGGTGCCGCCGGCGATGACGGCCATCCTCAGTTCGCCGACCAACCGGGTCGAGGGCTTCCTTGCCGCCGGGCACGTCTGCACCGTGATGGGAACCGCGGAGTACGGACCGCTGGTGCAACGCTTCGGGGTGCCGATCGTGGTCACCGGTTTCGAACCGCTCGACCTGCTCGAAGGCGTCCGACAGCTGGTCGAACTGCTGGAATCCGGTACACCGCAACTGCGTAACGCCTACCCACGGGCGGTGACCGACGTCGGGAACACCGTGGCGCAGCAGACCCTGGCAGAGGTGTTCGTGGTGACCGACCGGCAGTGGCGGGGGATCGGCATGATTCCGCAGTCCGGTTGGACGCTCTCGCCGCGGTATGCGCAGTTCGACGCCGAGGCGCGGTTCGGTGTCGGCCATCTGCAGGTTGCGGAGTCCGTCGAGTGTCACAGCGGGGAGGTGCTGCAGGGCCTGCTCAAACCCAACGAGTGTCCGGCGTTCGGAACATCGTGCACCCCGCGCACCCCATTGGGCGCGACCATGGTGTCCAGCGAGGGTGCGTGCGCGGCGTACTACCAGTTCCGCCGCCTGGCCATGCCTGCGCATGCCTGAGTCGCCCGCGACGATCGATCCGGCGGACTGGGTGTGCCCGCTGCCGCTGCGGGACACCAAACGGATTGTGCTCGGCCACGGCGGTGGCGCAGTGCTGTCCGAGGAACTGATCGAGAACCTGTTCCTACCGGCGTTCGGCTCCGCGGGCGGGCCGGCGCGCGACTCGGCGGTGCTCGATGTGCCGGCCGGCCGGATCGCGATGACCACGGATTCCTATGTGGTGCAACCCTTGTTCTTTCCCGGTGGCAACATCGGTGACCTCGCGGTGAATGGCACGGTCAACGATCTGGCCTGCAGCGGCGCGCAGCCACTGGGTCTGTCCGCGGGGTTCATCCTGGAGGAGGGGTTGGAGATCGAGGTGCTCGGCGCGGTCGCCGAGACGATGGGCCGCGCGGCCGAACGCGTCGGCGTCCAGATCGTCACCGGCGACACCAAGGTCGTCGGACGGGGCGGCGCGGACCAGCTCTTCGTCAACACGGCCGGCGTCGGTGTCGTACCGGCCGGTGTCGAGATATCGCCGGACCGTGCGCGGCCCGGCGACAGCGTCATCGTGTCGGGCAATCTCGGCGAGCACGGCGTGGCCATCATGAGCGTGCGTACGGGGATCGACTTCGGCACCGTCGTCACCACCGACAGCGCCCCGCTGCACCGGTTGGTCGCGGCGATGCTGGCGGCCGGTGGACCGTCGGTGCATGCGCTGCGTGACCCCACCCGGGGCGGGCTGGTCGCCGCCGTCATCGAGATTGCCCGCGCGGCCGCAGTCGGCGTCGAACTCGACGAGGCGAGCATCCCCGTTCCCGAGGCGGTGTCGTCGGCCTGCTCGTTTCTCGGGCTGGACCCGCTGCAGGTGGCCAACGAGGGCAAGCTGGTGGCGTTCGTCGATCCGGAGCACACCGAAGCGGTGCTCGAGGCGATGCGCTCCCGGCCGGAGGGCCGGCACGCCGCGGTCATCGGCCGCGTGGTGGCCGAACATCCCGGCATGGCCGTCGGGAAGACAGCGTTCGGAACCACCCGGGTGATCGAACGTGAACTGGGTGAACAACTCCCACGTATCTGCTGAACAATAACCCAGGTGATCGATACCCCAAGTGACACCCTCGCCGAGGCCGCCGTGGACGCACTCGCCGCCTGGATCCGCGGGCGCGGAATCGGTTCGGGTGTAGCCGATGTCGAGCCGTTGACCGGAGGCAGTCAGAACATCGTGGTGCGGCTGACCGTCGACGGCCGCACCTTGGTGCTGCGCCGCCCGCCGCTGCACCCGCGGGCCAACAGCAATCGGACGATGCAACGTGAGATAGCCGTGCTGACGACCCTGGCCGACAGCCCGGTGCCACATCCCCGGTTCGTGGCGGGGTGCGAGGACCTCGACGTGCTCGGCGTGGTGTTCTACCTGATGGAGGACGTCGACGGCTTCAACCCCGGGACCGAGGTGAGCGCCGCCTATCTGCGTGACGCCGGCCTGCGGCGCCGCGTCGGCCTCAACTATGCGGCGGATTTGGCCCAGCTGGGCAACGCGGTCTGGCGCGACCGGCCGCTGGCGACACTACAGCGGCCGGGATCCTTTCTGGCACGTCAGGTTCCGCAGTTCCTGCGCCTGCTGGAAAGCCACCGGCACGACCACTACACACCCGACGAACTGCCCGGTGCGGGACGGCTGGCCGACTGGCTGGACAGCAACCGGCCGCCCGACGGCGAACCGGGGATCATGCACGGTGACGCCCACCTGAACAACGTGCTGCTGCGCCGCGACAGACCCGAGGTGGCCGCCTTCATCGACTGGGAGATGTGCACCATCGGCGATCCACTGCTGGACCTCGGCTGGATCCTGGTGTGCTGGCCGCACGACCCGGATCCGATCAACGCCGGCCGCGAACTGGCGGCCCTCGGCGGCCTGCCGACCCGCACCGAGCTGGTGACGGCCTACGCCGACGCCGGTGGACGCGTCACCGACCGCCTCGACTGGTACGTCGCGATGGCCTGCTTCAAGCTGGCGATCGTCATCGAGGGCACCTACTCGCGCTACCTTGCCGGGCAGGCGCACCGCGAAGCCGGTGAGCGACTGCATGATTCGGCGACCCACCTGATCGGCCTGGGCATCCGGGTCGCTTCCGGTGACAGTCCGTTCGTCTGAAACCCGCGCAGCATCGAGGCCACGCTGGACGCGGTCCGCGCTGAACTGGCGGCGGTCCGTCGGCAGGGCAGACGACCTGACGAATTGACCGAATCTCAATCCAAACTGGGCGAGCGGGCCTCATGTTGCCAAATCCGGGCCCCTATTTCGTGTCGGTGTTACAGGTGCACCACTGTTCGGGCGGGACTGCCTCCTTGACCTCGTCGACGTGCTGTCCGCAACCGTCCCAGGTGGTCTTTCCGCAGCGCGGGCAGGTGACCGGGTAACACATGGTCCATCTCCTTCGGTTGCGCGTGAGGTTACGCGGCCAAGGCGATCGGGAATGCGGCGACCCGATCCGGTTTATACCCCCGAGGGTAAGCTTTCGTTCAAGCATTCCGAGACGAGGAGAAAGAGACATATGGTCGGCGACGAAGACGCCATTGCGGCGGTGCTGAATCGGCTTCGGCGGGCGCACGGACAGCTCGCCGGGGTGATCTCGATGATCGAAGCAGGCCGCGACTGCAAGGATGTGGTGACGCAGCTGGCCGCAGTGTCCAAGGCCCTGGACCGGGCCGGCTTCAAGATCGTCGCGACCGGACTGCGCGAGTGTGTCAGCGGAGCCGGCACCGAAGGTGGCGAGGCGCCGATGAGCCAGGCCGAGCTCGAGAAGCTGTTCCTGGCGTTGGCCTGAATTGGAGTCCGTCGATGGCCCCATCGACACAGATCGCACTGACCACCACCACGGCCGAACCCTTCAACGCCGCTGTCGCACGGGCACTGTCCGACCGGGGCTTCGGCGAGCGAGACAGGGCCGCTACGACAGCGGCCGCAGGGCGATGCGCATGCCGTCCATCGGCACCGGCATGCCGCCGTAGTCCCAGCGCGGCCGGTAACCGGGGTAGGGCAGCTCGAGGCGGTACCGGCGCAGCAGCCGGTGCAGGATCGTCTTGACCTCCAACTGGCCGAACAACATGCCGATGCATTTGTGCGCGCCGCCGCCGAACGGCGTGTAGGCATAGCGGTGCCTCTTGTGCTCGTTGCGCGGCTCGGCGAACCGGGCCGGGTCGAAGCGTTCCGGATCGGTCCAGATCTCGGGCAGCCGGTGATTCATCCCCGGGTAGGCGACCACGTTGGTGCCGGCCGGCAGGTAGTAGCCGAGCAGGCTGGTGTCCCGGACGGTACGGCGCATGGCCCACTGCACGGGCGTGACCATTCGGATGGACTCACTCATCACCAGGTCGAGGCTCTCCAGCTTCTCCAATGCCTCGATGTCCAGCGGGCCGTCGCCGAGCCGGTCGGATTCGTCGCGGCAGCGGTCCTGCCATTCGGGGCTGCCGGCCAGGTTGAAGACCATCGTCGTCGCGGCCGACGTCGACGTGTCGTGGGCGGCCATCATCAGGAAGATCATGTGGTTGACGATGTCGGCGTCGGTGAACCGGTTGCCGTCCTCGTCGGCCGAGTGGCACAGCACCGACAGCAGGTCGTCCGCGTCGTCGTCGCGCCGAGCCTCGGCGACCCGCGCGGTGAAGTACTCCTCGAGCAGCCTGCGGGCCCGAAGCCCGCGCCACCAGGTGAACGGCGGCACCGAGGTGCGGACGATGGCGTTTCCGGCCCGAGTGGTCGTGGTGAACGCCCGGTTGACTTTCGAGAGCAGATCCTTGTCGGTGCCGGGTTCGTGTCCCATGAACACCGCCGAGGCGATGTCCAGCGTCAGCTCCTTGAGCGCCGGATACAGCAGGAACCGGGAGTCGTCGACCACCCAGTCATTGGCGACGACGGCCGAGGCCACCTGATCCACCACGGTCACATAGCCGGCCAGCCGGCTTCGGGTGAACGCTTCCTGCATGATCCGGCGGTGATACATGTGCTCCTCGAAATCCAGGAGCATGAGACCCCTCTTGAAGAACGGCCCGATCATCGGCTTCCAGCCCGCCTGGGAGTAGTCCTTGTCGCGGTTGGTGTAGATCTCCTGAGCGGCGTCCGGGCCGAGCGCCATCACCAACGGCAGCACCGGCGAGTGCGCGTACACCAGCGGCCCGCGGGTGCGGTAGAGGTGCAGCAGGTAGTCCGGGGTGTTCATGAACATCTCGATCATGTGCCCCAGCACGGGCAGGCCGCCGTCGCCCAGAACGGGCCGCAGATCGCTGCCCGCCGGGGGTGCGCTCATCGCCCGTTGCTTGAACTCGGTGGCGAGCAGCTTGCGCTCGGCGGCGTACATGCCCGGGAAGTTGTTGAACGACGGCCTGAGTCGCCGCCTGGCCTGACCGAGCAGATACTCGGGCGTACTGATTGTGGCGTGAGTCACAGCAGCCAGTTTAGGTGAGGGGGCGCAACACAATCGGCATTCCGTCGACCGGCACCGGCATGCCGCCGTAGTCGTAGTGCGGCCGGTAGCCCGGGTGTGGCAGCTCGAGCTGGTAGCGACGCAACAGCCGGTGCATCACGGTCTTGATCTCCAACTGGCCGAACACCATGCCGATGCACTTGTGCGCGCCGCCGCCGAACGGCGCGAACGCATACCGGTGCGCCTTGTGCTCGTTGCGCGGTTCGGCGAACCGCGTCGGGTCGAACTTCTCGGGATCGGTCCACAGCTCGGGCAGCATGTGGTTGATCGACGGCCAGGTCACCACGTCGGTGCCGGCCGGGATGTAGTAGCCCAGCAGGTCGGTGTCGCGGGTGGCCCGGCGGAAGTTGAACGGCAGCGGCGTCTGCATGCGCAGCGACTCGTTGACCACCAGGTCGTAGGTTTCCAGCTTCTCCAGCGCCTCGATGTCCAGTGGCCCGTCACCGATGCGCTCAGACTCCTCGCGCATCCGGTCCTGCCACTGCGGATTGGCGGCCAGGTGATAGGCCATCGTCGTCATCGTCGACGTCGAGGTGTCGTGCGCGGCCATCATCAGGAAGATCATGTGGCTGATGATCTGTGCGTCGGTGAAGCTCTGGCCGTCCTCGTCGGCGGCGTGACACAGCACGCTGAACATGTCGGTGGTTTCCGAGCGGCGCTTCTCGGCGATGCGGGTTCGGAAATAGTCCTCCAACGTCTTGCGGGCCTGGATGCCGCGCCACCAGGACAGCGGCGGGACCGGTTTGCGCACGATCGCGTTCCCGGCGCGGGTGGTGGTGGCGAACGCATGGTTGACAGTGGTCACCAGCTTGTGGTCGGTGCCCGCGGGCACGCCCATGAACACCTCGGAGGCGATGTCGAGCGTGAGTTCCTTCATCGCGGGGTGAAACAGGAAGCGCGGGTCGTTGGGCACCCAGTCGTTGGCGAGCACCGCGGAGGCCACCGAATCGATGTGCGGCACATAGCCGGTGAGCCGGGTGCGGGTGAACGCGTCCTGCATGATCCGGCGGTGGAACATGTGCTCGTCGCCGTCCAGCAGCATCAGACCGCCCTCGAAGAACGGACCGATCACCGGATCCCACGCGCGCTGGGAGTACTCCTTGTTGCGGTTGGAGAACACCGCCTGGGTGGCGTCCGGGCCCAGCGCCAGCACCGAGGCCAGCGCGGGCGACTTCACGTAGTAGATCGGACCGTGCTTGCGATAGAGCTCCAGGATGAACTCCGGCCCGCCCCGGAAGATCTCGATTATGTGCCCGATGATCGGCAGGCCGGCGTCGCCCTTCACGGGCTTCAGGTCGCTGCCGGCCGGCGGCTCCGCGAGGATGAACTCGTCCCACCGCTTGTGCTTCAGCCGCTTCTCGACGGCGCCCATGCCGGGGACGGTCACCGGCGTCGGCTTGAGCCGGCGCTTGGCCTGGTCCAGCAGATAGTGCGGGGTACTGATGGTCGCCGCCATGAGACTCCTCGGGTCGCTTCGGATCAGAAGTAGCCTGTGGCCTGAGCCACGTCAGACCATCACACCCGGCGATTTGACGCCTGTCAAGTTCCATCGCAGGGTGGCGTGATGCAAGGTAGTTTCGTGAGTGTCTCCGAGCAGTCCAACCAGAACACCCCGGCGCCGCGCCGCCGGGGCGACCGGCAGCGCTCGGCGATCGTCGCCGCCGTTCGCGAACTGTTGGAGGAGACGCCGTTCGCCGATCTGTCGGTCAGCACCATCAGCGACCGGGCCGGAGTCGCCCGCTCCGGCTTCTACTTCTACTTCGACTCGAAGTACGCGGTGCTGGCCCAGATCCTGGCCGACGCCACCCGGGAACTGGAGGAGTTGACGCAACACTTCGCGCCCCGCGGGCCGGACGAGTCGCCCGCCGCGTTCGCCAAGCGGATGGTCGGCAGCGCGGCGGTCATGTTCGCGCACAACGATCCGGTGATGTCGGCCTGCACCGCGGCGCGGGCAACCGACGACGAGATCCGTCGCATCCAGGACGAACAGATCACCGCGGTCGTCGAGAAAATTGTGAAGATCGTCGAAACCGAACGCGCCGCCGGCACCGCCCAGCCGGTCAGCGACGACATCCCGATGCTGATCCGCACGCTGGGCGCCACAACGGTGATGGCGCTCTCCGGTGAATCCGCATTCATCAGTCGCGACGGCGACGCCGCGCGGGTGGTGGGTGTGCTCGAGCAGCTCTGGCTCACGTCTCTGTGGGGCGGCGTGTCGCGTTGAGCGGTATCGCCATGTACCGAGGTGCCTTGGCGGTATTGTCACGGCCATGTCGGAGACCTTTGCGGGAAAACGGTGTCTGCTCACCGGCGCCGCCAGCGGGATCGGTCGGGCCACCGCGCTCGAACTGGCCCGCCAGGGCGCCGAACTCTATCTCACCGACCGGGACGCCGCCGGTTTGGCGCTCACGGTCGCCGACGCGCAGGCCCTGGGCGCAACCGTGGCCGAGCACCGGGCGTTCGACATCTCCGATTACGACGCAGTGGCCGACTTCGCCGCCGATGTCCACAGCCGGCACCCCGCGATGGACGTCGTGCTGAACATCGCCGGGGTCTCCGCCTGGGGCACCGTGGACCGGCTGACGCATCAGCAGTGGCGGCGGATGATCGACGTCAACCTGATGGGACCGATCCACGTGATCGAGACGTTTGTCCCGCCGATGATCGCCGCCGGCCGGGGCGGTCAGCTGGTCAACGTCTCGTCGGCCGCCGGCCTGGTGGCCCTGCCCTGGCATGCCGCCTACAGCGCGAGCAAGTACGGGTTGCGGGGGCTCTCGGAGGTGCTGCGGTTCGACCTGGCTCGGCAGGGCATCGGTGTGTCGGTGGTGGTGCCGGGCGCGGTGAAGACACCGTTGGTCGAGACCGTCGAGATCGCCGGCGTCGACCGGGACCACCCGAAGGTCGCCCGGTGGGTGGACCGGTTCAGCGGGCACGCCGTCACGCCCGAGCACGCGGCGTCGGCGATGCTGGCTGGGATCGCCAGGAACCGGTTCCTGATCTACACCTCGCCCGACATCCGCGCGCTCTACGCCTTCAAGCGGGTCGCGTGGTGGCCCTACAGCGTCGCGATGCGAAGGGTGAACGTGCTCTTCACCCGGGCCCTGCGACCACAGCCCGTCCCGGCGAACCCCGGTGCCGCGCAGGAACATTGAGCGGGATCTGACCGGCGACCTGGTTTCGCCGTTCACCTCGGACAATTCGAGGCGGGCCGGGTCGTTGTGCGCCGTAATGCTAGTCGGTGAGCGTGAAGAGTTCGTGGTAGGTGTCGATCAGTCGTTGCCGCAGCACGGCGGGCAGTCCATCGGTGTCAACCGCACCGGCGATGTAGAGCTCGGCCACGCCGGTCCAGGCGGCGTTCATAATGGCGGCCCAGACGGCGAAGACCAACTCGACGCTGCGGTCGCCCGGGTCGGTCCGCAGGCGTGCTGCCATCTGCTCGTTCATCGCGCGAGACCGGACGCCGTTCGACAGCGGCCGCACCTCCGGTGCCACATACAAGCTGCGCAGCAGTACGGCGATGCGCTCGACGCCCGCGGGCTGCAGACGGTCGAGCAGGGCGACGTTGGCGGCGAGGATCGCCGGCAGCGGGTCCAGTGCCGAGGGCACGCGCGACAGTTCGGCGCCGACGGCCTCCACGTAGGTGCGCACGTGGGCCAGCAGCAGCTCGTCCTTGCTGGGGAAGTAGTGCGCGACGGTGCGCGGTGACACCGCGGCTGCATCGGCGATCTGCTGCACCGTGGTGTTCTCGTAACCCTGCTCGCCCACCAGGCTGGCAGCCGTGTCGATCAGCTTCGCGCGGGTCGCCCGTTTCTTGCGTTCCCGACGCCCCTCCGGTAGGGCCCCCATGGCCGTGATGGTAGCCGACGCGGTGCTGGCCGTCGCGGCGCCGATCGGGGAGGATGTGGCCATGGCCCACGAAGTCGCGTTCGACGACGTCCGGCGCGCGATGTCCGAGTTCGGTCCCCGTGCGACGGTCATCACGGTCGCCGACTCACTACGGCCGCACGTGGTGACGGCACTGGTCGGGATCGACGGCGAGACCCTGGTGGTTGACGTCGGGGCCACCACCCGTGCCAACATCGCGGCCCACCGGCAACTGGCGCTGGTGTGGCAGCCGCCCCGGGACGGTGAGTATCAGTTGATTCTCGACGGCGCCGCCGAGCACGTCGGTGATCCCGACGACCGCGGCGTCAGCGCCGTGCGGATCGGCGTCGTCGGCGGGATCCTGCACCGGCTGGCCGGCCTGTCCGAGGGCGCGCCGTCCTGCAAGTCCCTGGCCGACTGAGTCCCGCTCAGTCCGGCATCGAGAGTTCGAGTCGGACGCCGAGCAGGCGAACCGGCCGGTCGAGTTCGAAGAGGTCGAGCACACCCAGGGCGGCAACGGTGATCGCCGCCGGGTCGACCGTGGGCCGCGCGAGCTTGCGGATCTTCGTACGGGTGTAGAAGGTGGCGGTGCGCACCGTCACCGCAACCCGTGTCACGATGCGGTGCTGCTCGACGATCTCAGCCAGTGCCTGCAGCGCCAGTTGGGTTATCGCCGAACGTATTTCATAGACATCGGTGAGATCCTGCGGGAATGTGACGACGTGGCTGCGCGATCGCGGCACCCACGGCGCCGAGCTGACCTCGGTGTCGCCGCCGCCCTTGGCCAGCAGCAGGATCCACAGTCCGGTGCGCGGGCCGAACGTGGACACCAGCAGTTCGGCATCGGTGTGCGCGAGCTCTCCCACCGTGGTGATGCCAAGTGCAGCAAGCTTTTTCGCGGTCCTGGGACCGACTCCCCACAGTGCGTCGACCGGCCGACCGGCCATCGTCGCCATCCAGTCGGCATCGGTGAGAGTGAATACGCCGGCGGGTTTGGCGAACCCGGTGGCCACCTTGGCCCGTTGCTTGTTGTCGCTGATCCCCACCGAGCACGACAGGCCGGTCTCGGCGGCCACCACCGTGCGGACGTGTTCGGCGAGCGCAACCGGGTCGTCGGTGTGCGCGCCCAGGTACGCCTCGTCCCAACCCCACACCTCCAACGGATGACCGAGATCGCGCAACAGCCGCATCACCTCGGCGGAGGCGGCATCGTAGGCCGCTGTGTCCGACGGCAGGAACACCGCATCGGGACATCGGCGGGCGGCCGTGCGCAGCGGCATGCCCGCATGCACACCGAATTCGCGTGCCCGGTAGGACGCACACGTCACGACCTTGCGCGGCTCGGTCGGATCGCCGTTCCCGCCCACGATGACGGGCAGGCCGGTCAGGTCGGGGCGGCGGCGAAGTTCCACCGCCGCCAGGAACTGGTCGAGGTCAATGTGCAAGACCCAATGCAGGATCCGACCTCCTCACCGGCCGCAGAGCTTTCCCGCCAGACTCGCCCAGGCGTCGCCGATTTCGTCGAGGGACTTGCCGCCGGCGGTGAGCTGGTATTCGACGTAGTCGGCGTCGAGCAGGGCCAGCAGCGCGTCGGACTGCGCGTCGAGGTCGCCGGTGGTGCCCGCGGACTCGAGCAGCATCCGCAGGTGGACGCGCAGCACGGTGGCCGGTGCGTTGTGCCGGGCGCTCGGGTCGCGGCCGGCCGCCGACAGCAACGCGTGATGGGTGTGGGCGAACCGGATGCGCATCCGGCCGAACGCCACCAGCCGCTCCAGCGGCGGGGCGGCTGGACCCAGCGGCGGCGGGCCGAACATGAAAGCCTGCTGGCTCGCCCGCTCGTCCTCGTCGAGCAGGACCATCATGAGCCCGGCCCGGCTGCCGAACCGGCGGAACACCGTGCCCTTGCCGACCCCCGCGGTCCGGGCGAGGTCATCCATGGTGAGCGCGTCCGTCCCGCGTGCGGCGATCAGCCGGCGGGCCGCGTCGAGCAGCAGCTGCCGATTCCGCGCCGCGTCACCGCGTTCGACGGGCGCCGGATCCGCCATCGGAAGGCCGCCCGCCCGGGTCTGGACGCTCACACAGTCGACTGTAGTCCAGTCGGAATTATTCGGACTACAGTCCGGTTGGCTCCATGTGAAGATGGGCAGCGACTTCGGAAGGGACTTCGGGAGATGACAGACATCCTGGTGTTGGTGGGCAGCTTGCGGGCGGCCTCGGTGAACCGGCAGATCGCCGAGGTTGCGGCGGACCTGGCGGCATCGGAGGGCATCGGCGCGACGGTCTACGACGGACTGGGCGACGTGCCGTTCTACAACGAGGACCTGGACGTGGCCGGCTCGGTGCCGGGCGCCGCCGAGGCGCTGCGGACCGCGGCGGCCGAGGCCGACGCGATGCTGGTGATAACGCCCGAGTACAACGGCACGATCCCGGCGGTGCTGAAGAACGCGATCGACTGGCTGTCGCGGCCGTTCGGCGCGGGGGCGCTGAACGGCAAGCCGCTGGCGGTCATCGGCAGTGCGCTGGGTCGCTACGGCGGGGTGTGGGCGCACGATGAGACCCGTAAGTCGTTCGGTATCGCCGGCGCCCAGGTGATCGACGCCGTCTCGTTGTCCGTGCCGGGCGGCGCGTTCGAGGGCAGGCATCCACGGGAGAACGCCGAACTGGTGGCCGACGTCCGGGAGGCGCTGGAGAAGTTGGTCGCCAACGTCGGCTGAGGTAGTCGGCCATTGCCGTCGGCGGGTCGCCCTTGACCTCTCGTCGGCTTTGCTGTAGCCGAGCCGCCAGCGGGAGGCGGAGTTTGTCGGTGCCCGGTGGTAGACATGCGTCGCAGGCTCGTCGATGGCGTGTTGTGATCTGCGACACGCCGGGCGGTGGTCCGATGTGTGGGTTACGACCAGGGAATTCCATGAATGTTGTTCAGAACATCTTGTATCTCTTCGTGTTGTCGGCCACTAGGTGTAGTGTTTGTCAGGCCGACAGACCCGAGTGTTCCACGGTCGCCGGCCGCGGCGGATGAGGTTCACCACGCGGACCGAGCAAGACCGGCCACTGGGAATTACGGGGCCGGGCGGTCTGCTGAATAGCAGTGAGTCAGTCCGTGACCGTTTCGCTGAACAAGGTCGAGGGGAGCCGTACCGAACATGATCACCGTCTACACCAAGCCCGCATGCGTGCAGTGCAACGCCACCTACAAGGCGCTGGACAAGCAGGGCGTCGACTATGACGTCGTCGACATCACCGCAGACCCCGAAGCTCGGGATTACGTGATGGCGCTGGGCTATTTGCAGGCCCCGGTCGTCGTTGCCGGCAGCGAGCACTGGTCGGGCTTCCGCCCGGATCGGATCAAGACGCTGGTCGGCGTCGCGGCGGCCACCGCATAGACCACCGTCCACCGGGGAACACAGGAACACGAATAGTGGGGAGGAGCAGGGGATGGGTCATCTCGTCTACTTCTCCAGCGTGTCGGAGAACACCCATCGCTTCGTGCAGAAGCTGGGCCTGCCCGCCACGCGCATCCCGCTGCACGGCCGCATCGAGGTAGACGAGCCCTACGTGCTGGTGCTGCCCACCTACGGCGGCGGCAGGGCCACACCCGACATCGACAACGGCGGCTATGTGCCCAAACAGGTCATCGCATTTCTCAACAATGAGCACAACCGGTCGTTGATCCGCGGTGTCATCGCCGCGGGCAACAACAACTTCGGTGAAGAGTTCGCCTATGCGGGCAATGTGGTCTCCCGCAAGTGCGGCGTCCCGTATCTCTACCGCTTCGAACTGATGGGAACCGTCGGCGACGTGGAAGCCGTCCGTGCCGGTTTGGAAGACTTCTGGAAGGAACTCTCGTGCCACCAACCGTCACAGCTGCAGAGCCTGTAACCACCGGCGTGCATGCGCTGCCAGGTGAAACGGATTACCACGCGCTCAACGCGATGCTGAATCTCTACGACGCGGACGGCAAGATCCAGTTCGAAAAGGACCGCCAAGCCGCCCACGAGTATTTCTTGCAGCACGTCAACCAGAACACCGTGTTCTTCCACAATCAGGACGAAAAGCTCGACTACCTGATCAAGGAAAACTATTACGAGCGCGAAGTGCTCGACAAGTACAGCCGCAACTTCGTCAAGACGCTGTTGGACCGCGCCTACGCGAAGAAGTTCCGCTTCCCGACATTCCTCGGCGCGTTCAAGTACTACACCTCTTACACGCTGAAGACGTTCGACGGGAAGCGCTACCTGGAGCGCTTCGAGGACCGCGTCGTCATGGTTGCCCTCACGCTTGCTTCCGGTGACACCGGCCTGGCCGAGAAGCTGGTCGACGAGATCATCGACGGCCGGTTCCAGCCGGCCACCCCGACGTTCCTCAACTCCGGCAAGAAGCAGCGCGGCGAGCCGGTGAGCTGCTTCCTGCTGCGCATCGAGGACAACATGGAGTCGATCGGCCGCTCCATCAAC
>CAYLWH010000036.1:27336-34666 GCA_964387245.1 uncultured Mycobacterium sp. | reverse complement strand
CACCAACACGAGTCGGGGTGGCGGGATTCGAACCCACGACCTCTTCGTCCCGAACGAAGCGCGCTACCAAGCTGCGCCACACCCCGCGTGAAGCCACGACAGCGTATCGCACCGGCCCGCCCGGAAGCCAAACGCACGGTTCGGGTCAGGGGGTCAGCGTGCGGAGGCTTTCGGCTTCTGCCGGCGGTGACGGTGTGAAGGAGTCGCGACCGTCGATCGGCGAGGCGACCAAGGTCAGCAGGGTGGCCTCGGGTCGGCAGCAGAACCGGAACGGCACGAACGGCGACGTCCCGATACCGGCCGAGACGTGCAGCGCCATCTCGGCACCCCAGCGCGACGGGCCCTTGGCGCGCGACGTGTCCAGATCGCAGTTGGTGACCAGCGCACCCTTGAACGGGAGGCACAACTGGCCGCCGTGGGTGTGGCCGGCCAGGACCAACTGGTAGCCGTCGGCGGCGAACCGGTCCAGCACCCGGGTGTAGGGCGCGTGGGTCAGCCCGAGCCGGAGGTTGGCCGCGGGACTGGCCGGCCCCGCGACGGTGTCGTAGCGATCACGGTCGATATGGGGATCGTCGACCCCGGCGACCGCAATGGTCAGGCCGGCGACCTCGAGCTCCCGGCGCGCGTGTGTGACGTCCAGCCAGCCCCGCTCGGTGAACGCCGCCCGCATATCCTGCCAGGGCAGGGCCGGGCCGTGCGCCCGATGATTTTTGCGGAACAGGTAGTTGGCCGGATTCTTCGGCATCGGACCGAAGTAGTCGTTGCTGCCGAAGACGAAGACGCCCGGCACGGACAGCAGGTCGCCCAGTGCCTGCACCACCGACGGAACCGCCTTGCGGTGTGCCAGGTTGTCGCCGGTGTTGACAACGAGATCGGGCTCCCAGCGGGCGAGCTCACGTAGCCAGGTCTGCTTGTGCCGCTGGCCCGGCAGCATGTGGATGTCGGAGAGATGCAGCACCCGAAGGGGCGAGGATCCCGGACTGAGCACCGGCATGGTCAGTTCCCGGACCACGAATGCGTTGCGCTCGACGATGGAGGCGTACCCGAGCCCGGCGATCGCCGTGCCGACGGCGACTGCGGTGGTGTTTCTCAGGGCGGGCAGTGCGGCAGACATGAAGGCAGCCTACTGCGCCTCACCCGCCGTCAGCATGTTTGTCACGGCGGAGGGGGTGGGACGAGGACCGGCACCGTGATGGGTGGCAAGCCCGGGATCTCGACCACGGTCTGACCGAACACCGGCGGCATACCTCCCAGCGGAGGGGGCGCTCCCGGCGCTCCCGGCGCTCCCGGCGGTGGTGGCGGTGGCGGCGGCGGGGCGACACCGTTGCTGGCGAGGATCGTCACGATTACGCCGGGGATGACCTGTCCGCTCGGAGACGTACCGACCACGGTGCCGTAGGACGAGCCGCTGTTGACATAGCTGATGTTGTCGGCCACCTGGAACCCGGCGTCCTTCAACCGTTGTCGGGCGTCGTCGGGGTTCAGGCCCGAGATCCCCGGCACCCTGGAGTTCGGCCCGCCGTCCACATAGCGCGGGTCGGTGGGCGGCAGGCGCACCTCGCCGAAGTTGTTCGCGATGGGTTTCATTGCGGTGAACCACGTGCGGGCCGGCTCGTTGCCGCCGAACAAGTTGCCGTCGAAGCACTGCCGCAGCGGCCACGAACACAATTCGCCGGGGTCGGTGGAATCGTCGTAGATGTAGTTGGCCGCCGCGAGGGTGTTGGTGAAGCCGAAGAATCCCGACGAGCGGTGGGCCTCGGAGGTGCCGGTCTTACCCGACATCGGCAGGTTCCAGCCGACCGCCCCGGCCGACGCGGCTGCGGTGCCGCTGCCGGTGTCGTCATGGCTCAAGGCGTTGGCCAATGTGTTGGCCAGGCCGTCGGGCACCACCTGCTCGCAGGTCTGGGTGGTCACCGAGACCTCTTTGCCGTCCCGGTCGAAAACCTTGTCGATCGGGTTCGGCGGGCACCACACCCCGCCGGAGGCGAGCGTGGCCGCCACGTTGGACAGCTCGAGCGCGTTGACCTGGATTGGCCCCAACGTGAACGACCCGATGTTCTGCCGCTTGATGAAGTCGGCCAGGCTCTCGTTGTTCTGGGGGTCGTAGGCTCGCGCGGTACCCGGCTCGGCGTAGGACCGCAGTCCGAGTTTGACCGCCATGTCAACCGTGCGCTGCACTCCTATCTGGGAGATGAGCTTTGCGAAGGCGGTGTTAGGGGATGTCGCCAGGGCGTCGGTGACGTTCATCGGCGACCGGTAGCCGGCGCCATCGGAGTTCTGCACGCACCAGGTGTCCTTGGGGCAGCCCTTGGCGCCGCCGCTGCCCAGACCTTTGGCCTCGAAGCGGTTCGGTACGTCGAGTAGAAAATTGATGCCCATGCCCAACTCGAGCGCCGCCGCGGTGGTGAAGACCTTGAAGATCGAGCCGGCTCCGTCGCCCACCAGCGAGAACGGTTGTGGCTGCATGGTTTCGCCGATGTCGCTGTTGAGTCCGTAGGTGCGGTTGCTGGCCATCGCGAGCACCGGGTGCGACTCCCTGCCCGGCCGGATCACGCTCATTACGCTGGCGATGCTCTGCAGATCAGGTGCCGCATGGCTGTCGATGCCCTGTTTGACCGCGGCCTGCACGTCGGGGTCCAACGTGGTGCGGATCAGATAGCCGCCCTTGGCGATCTGATCCTTGCTGAGACCCGCACGGGCCAGGTATTCCTGGGCGTAGTCGCAGAAGAACGCGCGGTCGCCGGCGGCGATGCATCCACGCGGCAGTTCGTTCGGTTGCGCCAAAATGCCCAGCGGCTGTTCCTTGGCCGCCCGCAGTTCGTCGGCGTGCTCCGGGATGTTCTCGATCATGGTGTCCAACACCACGTTGCGCCGTGCCAGGGCCCCGTCGGGGTTGGTGTAGGGATCGAGCATGCTGGTCGACTGCACCAGCCCGGCCAGCAACGCAGACTGCTGCCAGTCGAGGTCGACGGCGTCGATGCCGAAGTACGTTTGTGCCGCGTCCTGGATGCCGAAGGCGCCGTTGCCGAACGACACCAGATTGAGATAGCGGGTGAGGATCTCCGGCTTGGTGAACGTCTTGTCCAGGGTGAGTGCCATCCGGATCTCCCGCAGCTTGCGAGCGGGCGTGGTTTCCACTGCGGCACGCTTTTCGGCGTCGGTCTGGGCGATCACCAGAAGTTGGTAGTTCTTGACGTACTGCTGCTCGATGGTCGAACCGCCCCGGGTTTCGAGGTCCCCGGACGCATAACCGGCCAGCCCGGTCAGCGTGCCCTTCCAGTCCACGCCGTTGTGTTCGGCGAAACGTTTGTCCTCGATAGAGACAATCGCCAGCTTCATGGTGTCGGCGATCTTGTCGCTGGGCACCTCGAACCGGCGCTGTGAGTAAAGCCAAGCGATCACGTCGCCTCTCGAGTCGACCATCGTCGAGACGGCGGGGATATCGCCTTCGACCAACTGGGTCGAGCCGTTGGCCACCACATCGGATGCACGGTTGGACATCAGACCGATTCCGCCGACGGCCGGGAAGAGCAACGCCGCCACGATAACGGCGGCGAGTAGGCAGCACCATGCCAGTTTGATCACGGTGACTGCGACCGGGGAGCGGTCAGACATGCCCTACAGACTAGCGACCGCGTCCGGCCGATGAACGCCCCTACGGTTACATCGCGAGTGGTCAGCAAAGGCGACGGCACGGCCGTCCCACTTGGTTTGTCCGCACAATCGCACTGTCTGCACGCACGTCCCAAAAAAGTGGTTACAGAACTGTTGCGCAAACGCTATCTGACCACCTAACTTAAACACACAGTGCGACACAGGTAACAATGACCTCCGCAGTGTGGCGTAGATCGCATCAGCGGCCTACACCCGAAGTTGGTGCCGTCGTAACGGGCGGTCTGAGCGATTAGGGGAGCGCCGATGTCGGGTTCTCGGCCGACGCCACGTAGGACGATCACAACGTCATCCCTGCAGAGTCCTATCCTGGGCGCCGAGGCAGAGGCCCGCATTGCCTGGGTGTCCAAAGCGCGCTGTCGCGGCGCCGACCCCGACGAACTGTTCGTACGCGGGGCCGCCCAGCGCAAGGCCGCCATCATCTGTCGGCACTGTCCGGTGATCGCCGAATGCGGCGCCGACGCCCTCGACAATCGCGTCGAGTTCGGTGTGTGGGGCGGCATGACTGAGCGTCAGCGCCGCGCACTGCTCAAACAACACCCCGAGGTGTTGTCCTGGGCGGAGTTCTTCGCCGCCCAGCGCAAGCACCGCGCCGTCGGCTAGGGCGTTTCCCATAGCCGTTTGAGCCAGGTGATGATTGCGTTGCGGACGTCGCCGCTACCTATGGCGCGCGGTCGACCAGCACGGCCGGACGTCAGCCGTGCACGCCGCGCTCCTCGAACACGAGCCGTGACCCGATCATGAGGTCGCGCAGCGTGCCGGACACGAGCACGTCATTCGATCCGGCCAGGGCGCTCGCACGCGCGCCGATGTGTACCGCGATCCCGCCGGTGGCGTCTACTTCCCGCCGGTGACTCTCTTGACGGCGTCCTTGAACTTCTTGACCGACGTCGGCATCCGATGGCTGACCGGCTTGGCTGCCGTCCCACCCGCGGACGCGGCCTTCGCGGTCCTGGTGCTGTTGACCACCGCGTTCGCCATGCGCGCGGTATTGCTTTGGACGTTCGTCGCGGCCGACCCGCCGAGCCGGTTGATCGCGATGCCGGGGTTCGTCCTCGTGACGGTTTGACCATCCCTTACGACGGAACCGGCAAGCGCGAGCGGACCGGGTCCTGCCGTGACCGCGTTGTTTGTGCCGAAGGCGTTGAACCCGGCGGTCAAGTCGCCCGGCCCGCCGGCCTTGATGGTGTTACCGTTTCCGCCGCCGTTGAGGACGGCGTTCAGGTTGCCTGGTGCACCGGACAGACGATTGCGGCTGCCGAGCAGGTTGACGCCCACGTTCAGGTTGCTGCCGACGCCGCCGACGGTCAACTCGTTGCCGTTGCCGGCATAGTTTCTCGCCCAGTTGAAATACCCGCCTCCCGACGTGACGGCGTTGTCGCTGCCCAGGTAATTGGTGGCAGCGTTTGAATTACCGATCTGTGTCGTGACGCTGTTGCCGTCACCCAACGCGCTTCGAGCAAGATTCCCGACACCGCCTTGTACCGTGATGGACTTGTTGTCGCTGCCGAGGAAGTTCCGGGCCGCGTTTCCGTTGCCGGCTAGTATCGCGACGGTGTTGCCGTCACCCAACGCGCTTCGAGCCGAATTCGAAACGCCGCCCAGTACTGCGACGGTGTTGCCGTCGCCGAAGACGTTTCGGGCCCAGTTCGCATAGCCACCCTGTGTCGTGACGTTGTTGCCGCTGCCCAGAATATTGGTGGCGGTGTTCACCAGGCTGCCTTGTGTGGTGACGTTGTTGTCGTTACCGGCGATGTTCGTGGCCCAGTTCGCATAGGCCCCTTCCGCCGCGACGTTGTTGCCGTCGCCAAAGAGGCTGGCGGCCACGTTGAGGAAAGACCCCGAGCTCGTGCTGGCGGTGGAGGAGTTACCGATGACGAAAGCCGCGCCGAACAACCCGTCGGCGTGCGCCTGCGCTCCGGCGCCGATGGCCAGGGAGCCACTCAACAGCGTGCTGGAGCAGCCGTCTCCGATAGAGAGACCGAAGATCGACCCACAGGTCGCGTTCGCCGTTGGGGCAAACCCCAATCCGGCGCCTGCGAACAGTCCGCTCGTCACGGCGCCGGCAGCCAGGGCGCCAACGATCTTGCGGGGCGAGTTCACGTTGCTGAGTGCGGTCAATCTACTGCTCCATCCTTGACGGGAACGCTTCGGTACCACGAGTTGCTGTGCCGCGAAGTCTGCCACGTCGCAGGATTGCGCTGGCAAGGGGTGTCCCCGAGTTCAACGCGTCGGCCGATGGCGACAACACCCACGGCGACGGACTGCGCCCGGCGCACCATGGCGCCGTTTGCCTCCCGATTGACTTGCGCTGGGCCGGCCGCAACCTGACATGCCGTGCGGGTTGACACCGGCCCCCGACTCGGCGACCGGATTCGTCGGGTACCGAAACCCCCGTCACCTTCCAGAGGCCGGCTTCGCTTCCTGCGTGATCTGATCGGCGATGGCACGCAGCGCCTCGAGATCGGATACATCGAAGGGCAGGGAGGGCACTCCCACAATCGGCACGTGCGGGTTCGCGCCGGTGAACCGGGACAGTAAACGGATCTCCCGCTTGGCGGTCAGCGTTCGATCGGCATGAACCCGCAGCACCGCGGCAGCCAGCGACTCGGGGTTGGCCGCTTCGAGTTCCTCGGCGGCGTCCGTGGCCCGTTCCACCGTCAGGGCGGTCAACGTCGGATGAGTGCGGTTGAGGATCAAACCGGCCAACGGCATGTTCTCCTGCGACAGCCGATCCACGAAGAACGAGGCTTCGCGCAGCGCGTCGGCTTCGGCCGCGGAGACGACGACGAACTGCGTGCCGCGGCGCTTGAGCAGTTCGTAGGTGCGGTCGGCCTTTTCCCGGAAGCCGCCGAATGTCGAGTCCAGCGACTGCACGAACGTCGAAGCGTCGGAGAGCATCTGGGAACCGAGGATGGTCGACATGGCCTTCATCGCCAACCCGACGGCGCCTGTCACGAGCTTTCCGAGACCGCGGCCCGGCGCGAGCAGCAGCCGCCACAGCCGGCCATCCATGAAGCTGCCCAACCGCTTGGGAGCGTCCAGGAAATCCAGGGCGTTGCGGGACGGCGGGGTGTCCACCACCACCAGATCCCACTTGTCCTGGCCCAGCAACTGGCCCAGCTTCTCCATCGCCATGTACTCCTGGGTGCCCGCCAGCGACGTGGCCACCGTCTGATAGAACTGGTTTTGCAGAATCCCTTGTGCGCGTTCGGGTCCGGAATGTTCGAGCACCATCTCGTCGAACGTTCTGCGCATGTCGAGCATCATCGCGGACAGCTCGCCGGGCACCTCCGGGCCAAGCGGAACCCGCTGTGGTGTGTTACCGAGATCCGCGATGCCCAGCGCCTGAGCCAGTCGTCGCGCCGGATCGATGGTCAGCACCACGACGGTGCGGCCGTACTCGGCGGCGCGCAGTGCCATCGCGGCGGCTGTCGTCGTCTTGCCGACCCCGCCCGCGCCGCAACAGACAACGACCCTGTTGCTGCGGTCGGCCAGGACCGACGCCATGTCCAGTGTCCGAGGAGTGACACTCATCAGCCCGATCTCCATTTCGTTTCTTCGCGTCGCTCGTTCCTCGCGCCGCTCATCAACGGGGTCCCGATTTCGTTTCTTCGCGTCGCTCGTTCCTCGCGCCGCTCATCAACGGACTCCCTGC
>CAYLWH010000036.1:0-27236 GCA_964387245.1 uncultured Mycobacterium sp. | reverse complement strand
ATTTCGTTTCTTCGCGTCGCTCGTTCCTCGCGCCGCTCATCAACGGACTCCCTGCTGCGCGAGGGCTTCGGCGAGTTCGTAAAGGCTGCCCAGATCGACGCCGTCGTGGATGGCGGGCAATTCCAGGCGGGGAACGTCGATCTCGTCGAGTGCCTCGGCGCTCTCGGAACGGGCCCGGATGCGCGTCGCGTGCTCGATGGTCTCGGTGAGCAGACCCGCGAAGTCGTCATCCGACTGCTTGACGCCGACGCTCTCCAGGTCGGCACGCACCGCCGCGGCGTCGATGATGCCGTCAGCGGCCTTCGCCAGGTCGTCGGGCTGCAAAATGGCCGGGATGTTGCCGTTGACGATCACACTGCCTATCGGCAGACCCAGTTGGCGCAGTTCCTCGATGGCCTCGGCGGTCTCCTGGACGGGCAGCGACTCCAGCAGCGTGACGAGGTGGATGGCCGTCAGTTCGGAGTGCAGCAGCTTCACCACGCCCTCGCTCTGCGAATGTACCGGGCCGCCCTTGGCCAGATCGGCCACGGCCTTGGTGACGTCGAGGAACCGGCCGATCCGCCCGGTCGGCGGCGAGTCGACCACGACGGCGTCGTAGATCTGGCGCTTGCCGTCGTCGGCCCTGGTGACGGACTCCTTGATCTTGCCGGTGAGCAGCACGTCGCGCAGGCCGGGCGCGATGGTGGTGGCGAACTCGATGGCCCCGATCCGCCGCATCGCGCGACCGGCGATGCCGAGGTTGTAGAACATGTCCAGGTACTCCAGGAACGCCGCCTCGATGTCGATGGCAAGCGCGTTGACCACACCGCCGCCATCGGCCGTCGCGATCTTCTGCTCCTTGTACGGCAGCGGCGGAACATCGAAGAGCTGCGCAATACCTTGGCGCCCTTCGACTTCCACCAACAGCACCTTGCGTCCGCCGGCGGCCAGCGTGAGCGCGAGCGCGGCCGCGGCGGTCGACTTGCCGGTGCCGCCCTTGCCGGTCACGAAATGCAGCCGGACCTTGCTCAACCGGGAGGGCCAGCCGACCGGGTGCCCGTCGCTCGTTGTGGTCGCCATGCGTGCATGCTAGCCAACGGGGGGTACGGCTAAGCTCCACCCATGAGGGAACCGACCGTCTGGGAGTACGCCACCGTCCCGCTGCTGACCCACGCCACCAAGCAGATCCTCGACCAGTGGGGTGCTGACGGCTGGGAACTGGTGTCGGTGCTGGCCGGACCCACCGGGGAGCAGCATGTCGCCTATCTGAAAAGGCCGAAATGACCGCGTCGAACCGCCTGACCGAGCTCGGCCTGGTGCTGCCCGCCGTCGTCGCCCCGCTGGCCGCCTATGTGCCGGCGGTGCGTAGCGGCAACCTCGTTTTCACGGCCGGGCAACTGCCGATGGTGGAGGGCAAGCTGTGCAAGACAGGGAAGGTGGGGGCTGAGGTCACTCCGGAGGCCGCCAAGGACCTGGCCCGGACCTGCGCCCTCAACGGTCTGGCCGCGGTGGATGCGCTCGTCGGACTGGACTCGGTGGTCCGGGTGGTCAAAGTCGTCGGCTTCGTCGCGTCGGCACCGGGTTTTCACGGCCAACCCGGAGTGGTCAACGGCGCCTCCACGCTGCTCGGCGAAGTGTTCGGGGAGGCGGGCGCCCACGCGCGCTCGGCGGTCGGGGTCTCCGAACTGCCGCTCGATGCTCCGGTGGAGGTCGAGCTCGTCGTCGAGGTGGCGTGACGCCCCCCCTCGCTCATCCCGCGTACGGGCTGATGCGGCCGGTCACCGAGAGCGTGTCGGTGCTGCTGTGCGACAACCCGGGCCTGATGACGCTCGACGGCACCAACACCTGGGTGCTGCGCGGTCCGGCCAGCGGCGAGATCGTGGTCGTCGATCCCGGACCCGACGATGACGCCCACATCGAGCGCGTCGCTGCTCTGGGGAAGGTGGCGCTGGTGTTGATCAGTCACCGCCACGGCGACCACACCGACGGCATCGACAAGCTCGTCGATGCCACCGGTGCCGTAGTGCGCTCGGTCGGCAGCGGGTTCCTGCGCGGTCTGGGTGGCCAGCTGACCGACCGGGAGGTCATCGATGCCGCGGGCGTGCGGATAACCGTTCTCGCCACGCCGGGGCACACCGCCGACTCGGTGTCGTTTCTCGTCGACGGCGCCGTGTTGACCGCGGACACCGTGCTCGGCCGCGGCACCACCGTCATCGACAACGAGGACGGCCGCCTGGCGGAGTACCTGGAATCGCTGCGCCGACTGAACGGGCTGGGGGACCTGACCGTGCTGCCGGGTCACGGGCCGGAGCTACCCGACCTGGCCGGTGTGACGGCGATGTATCTGGCCCACCGTGAGGAGCGGCTGAACCAAGTGCGTGGTGCGCTCCACGTGCTCGGCGAGGATGCCTCCGCGCGCCAAGTCGTCGAGCACGTCTACACCGACGTGGACGAGAAACTCTGGGGCGCCGCCGAGTCGTCGGTCCGAGCGCAGCTGGACTATCTGAGGGGGTGACCGGCAGCCCGGCGAAGAGCTACCGCGCCCGGCGGGCCAGCCGCTCAGAGTCGCTGATCAGCACGCTCTTGCCCTCCAGCCGGATCCAGCCGCGGTGGGCGAAGTCGGCCAGCGCCTTGTTGACCGTCTCGCGGGACGCACCCACCAACTGGGCGATCTCCTCCTGGGTGAGGTCGTGGGTGACGCGCAGCGCGCCGCCCTCCTGCGTGCCGAAGCGCTGTGCCAGCTGAAGGAGTTGTTTGGCGACGCGGCCGGGCACATCGGTGAAGATCAGGTCGGCCAGGTTGTTGTTGGTACGCCGCAGCCGGCGGGCCAACACCCGCAGCAGTTGCTCGGCGATTTCGGGGCGATCGCCGATCCACGCGCGCAGCGCGTCACGGTCCATCGACACGGCCCGCACCTCGGTGATGGTGGTCGCGCTGGACGTCCGGGGCCCCGGGTCGAAGATCGAAAGCTCGCCGAACATGTCGGACGGACCCATGATGGTCAACAGGTTCTCCCGCCCGTCCGGCGAGCGACGACCGATCTTCACCTTGCCCGAGATGATGATGTAGAGCCGGTCACCGGGTTCACCCTCGGAGAACACGGTATGCCCGCGCGGGAAGTCGACGGGCTGCAGCTGCTTGGTCAGCGCGGAAACAGCGCCGGATTCGACTCCCTGGAAGATTCCGGCCCGCGCCAGGATCTCGTCCACGTTGCCCCTCTTAAGTTTCAGGAATGGTCGTCAATCGCGCTGACCCAGCCTCTTCGCATCCTTGAGTCGCATCTGTAGGCAGGTCTGTGGCGACGTGCCAACGCTACACAGGATTCGCATGTCGAGTCGGCTGAAACTGCGGATTCCCTGCTTCGCGCCGGCGTTCGCGGGTGGGTAGCCGCGGTTCGTCGTCGAGAGCCGCGAGACCCGTGGCCGATGTGCGCCCATGCAGATGCGAGGTGGTCATTCGCGGCGGCCACGGCGGCGTCGGCACGGCTGCTGGTTCAGCGGGCCGGTCGAGCCTGGGCGGGGACGCAGCGACCAACTCATCGATCGCGTCGCCGTGGTCAGCTGTGCCGAGGCAGGATTCCAGCCGCTCGAGTCCGAAGGTCGCCAACATCAGCAGCCCGGGGATGAGCGCCGCGAATAACCAGGACACAAAGGTGAAGTAAACACGGGCAAGGTCTCAGCGGGATCACGAATCGTCACCGGTCCGACGCAGGTCAGTACCCTGTCAGGGTGGCAGCGGCGAAGGCGCCCGAACCGGCGGGGCAGAAAGCGGGCCGGCCGGCAAAACGGGATGACAAATGGGACAGCGAAACCCATCTCGGTTTGGTGCGCCGCGCCCGCCGGATGAACCGCACTCTGGCGCGCGCCTTCCCGCACGTGTACTGCGAGCTTGACTTCTCCAATCCGCTGGAATTGGCGGTGGCCACGATCCTGTCGGCGCAGAGCACGGACAACCGGGTCAACCTGACCACCCCGGCACTATTCGCGCGTTACCCGACTGCCGAGGATTACGCGACCGCCGACCGCGCCGAACTCGAGGAACTGATCCGGCCGACCGGCTTCTACCGCAACAAGGCGGCTTCGTTGATGGGACTCGGCCGGGCGCTCGTCGATCGTTTCGGCGGCGAGGTGCCGCAAAACATGGACGAACTGGTGACGCTGCCCGGCGTCGGGCGCAAGACCGCGAACGTCATCCTCGGCAACGCGTTCGGCATTCCCGGCATCACCGTCGACACCCACTTCGGCAGGTTGGTGCGGCGGTGGCGGTGGACCGCCGAAGAGGATCCGGTCAAGGTGGAGCGGGCGGTCTCAGAGCTGATCGAGCGTCGCGAGTGGACACTGCTCAGCCACCGGGTGATCTTTCACGGCCGGCGCGTCTGCCATGCGCGCAAACCGGCCTGCGGCGTGTGCGCGTTGGCCCCGGACTGCCCGTCCTTCGGTATCGGGCCAACGGATCCGCTGCTGGCGGCACCGCTGGTGAAAGGACCCGAAACCGAGCACCTGCTGGCGCTGGCCGGTCTCTGACGGTGCGGCACAACCGATGAGCGGTTCGACACGGTGGACGCTGCTGGTCCTGGTGGTGGTTGCCGTCATCATCGCCGGCTTCGCCGCGCAGCTCGGCGGCCCCGGGCCCGATCACGCAGAGGGAGCCGGACCGGCCGTGCCCGGTGCGGACGGTTCACTGGCCGGTGCGCCGGCGTTGACCGAGATACGACGGCGCGCGGATCTGTTGCCGTGCCCGTCCGGTGGTGCGGGCCCCGGGCCGCCGGCCTTGCGCGGGGTCGTCGTCGAATGCGCGGCCGACGGTGGCGGGGTCGACGCCGGACGAGCCTTGGCCGGGCGTCCCGTCGTGCTCAACCTGTGGGCCTATTGGTGCGAACCGTGTGCCGAGGAGCTGCCCGCCATGGCCGAGTACCAACGACGCGTCGGATCGGCGCAGTCGGTGGTGACGGTGCATCAAGACCGGAACGAGGGTGCCGGGCTGGAGCGGCTGGCCGAGCTGGGGGTGCGGCTCCCCACATTCCAGGACGAGGCCCGGCGGATTGCCGCGGCGCTGCGGGTGCCGAATGTGATGCCTGCAACGGTGGTGCTGCGGGCGGACGGTACCGTAGCCGACATCCTGCCGCGGGCCTTCGTCGACGCCGACGAAATCGCCGTGGCGATCCGAGAGGCGTTGAGATGACGACCAGAGGTGTGCGGCGGTGAGCGCAGCGGTTCGTCTCGCACCCGACGTCGGCCCCGCCTGGCTGCGACCGCTCGTCGACAATCTCGGGGCCGTCCGCAGTGCCTACCGCCGGCGCGTCCCGGCTGCGGTGGTTGCGATGATCACAGCGGCTGACCGCGTCGGTTCAAAAGGGGCCAAGCGGGATGCGGCGGTGCTCGTGTTGTTCTCGGGACCACCAGACGCGCCCGCCGACGAGCTGCCGTCCGACGCCGATCTGCTCGTCACGGTTCGCGCGTCGACGCTGCGTCACCACGCCGGCCAGGCGGCGTTCCCCGGCGGCGCCACCGATCCGTCCGATGACGGACCGGTCGGCACCGCGCTGCGTGAGGCACGTGAAGAGACCGGCATCGATACCGCCCGGCTGCATCCGCTGGCGACCCTGGAGCGGATGTTCATCCCACCGTCGGGGTTTCACGTTGTTCCGGTGCTGGCCTACTCCGCGGATCCCGGTCCGGTCACCGTCGTCGACGCGGCCGAAACGGCAGTCGTGGCGCGAGTCCCGGTGCGGGCCTTCGTCAACCCCGAGAATCGGCTGATGGTGTATCGCGAAGCCAACACCCGCCGATTCGCCGGACCGGCTTTCCTGCTCAACGAGATGCTGGTGTGGGGGTTCACCGGTCAGGTGATCTCCGCGATGCTCGACGTCGCGGGTTGGGCTCAGCCGTGGGACAACGGCAAGGTGCTCGAACTCGACGATGCCATGACCCTGGTCGGCGATCGGGGCGGACGATGACCTCTTCGCAGTGGATGGACATCGCGCTGGTGGCGGTCATGTTCGTGGCCGTGGTTTCCGGATGGCGTTCGGGCGCACTGGGTTCGCTGATGTCCCTGCTCGGTGTTGTCCTCGGCGCGGTCGCCGGAATCCTGCTCGCTCCGCACGTCGTCGGTCATCTCAACGGGCGCATCAAGTTGTTCGCCATGTTGTTCCTGATCCTGGCACTGGTCGTCGTCGGCGAGATCGCGGGTGTGGTGGTAGGCCATGCGCTGCGGGGGGCCATCCGGCACGGCGGTGCGCGGTTCGTCGACTCGCTGATCGGCGTGGCATCGAAGGTGTTGATGGTGCTGGGTGCCGCCTGGCTGCTTGCGACACCGCTCACTTCGTCCAGCCAGCCGAATCTTGCCGCGGCTGTGCGAGGTTCGACGGTGTTGGCGCATGTCGACCAGGTGATGCCGCCCTGGTTGCGGACGACGGTGCAGAAGAGGCTGGCGGCCTTCTGGGACAGGTCGGGCCTACCCGACGTACTGGATCAGTACAGCCGCACGCCGATTGTCGCGGTGGATCCGCCGGATGAGTCACTGGCCTCCAGCGCGGTGGTCGGCGCGGTGCGGGCCAGCGTCGTGAAGGTCCGCGGGGTGGCGCCGGGCTGCCAGAAGGTGTTGGAAGGCACGGGTTTTGTCGTGGCGCCGAACCGGGTGATGTCCAACGCACATGTGGTGGCCGGGTCGGACAGTGTCACGGTGAAATCGGATGGGCAGGTCTACGACGCCACGGTGGTGTCCTATGACCCCAACGCGGACATCTCGATTCTGCAGGTGCCCGATCTCGCGGCGCGGCCGTTCGAGTTCGCCGAGCAGGCGGCCGTGACGGGCACCGACGCACTGCTGCTCGGGTTTCCCGGCGGGGGGGAATTCGTCGCGACGCCGGCGCGCATCCGCGAGACCATCGAACTCAAGGGACCCGACATCTACCGCACCACCACGGTGACCCGTGAGGTGTACACGATCAGGGGTGTGGTGCGCCAGGGTAACTCGGGTGGGCCACTGATAAACCGCGGCGGCCGCGTACTCGGTGTGGTGTTCGGCGCCGCGGTGGACGACAATGACACCGGCTTCGTGCTCACCGCCGACGAGGTGTCGCATCAGTTGGCGAAGGTGAGTAGTTCGGAGCGGGTGCCCACCGGGGCGTGCGTGCCCTAGGCGTGGACCTGCGCCAGGAACCGCATGAGGTGCCCGTTGACTTGATCGGGACTCTCCTCGTGGCCGAAATGGCCTGTGCTGGAAAGCGATACGAATTTACCGTGCGGTGCGTAACATCTAGTGCCCTCCACCGGGGCGGCCAGTACATACGGGTCGGCGTCGCCGCGCATGTGCAGCAGTGGGATGGCGAGCGGACGGTCCATGGCCGCCATGAAACGGCGGCCCTCGCTGCGCAGTTGGCTGCGGACGGCCCAGCGCTGGTACTCGAGGGCACAGTGCGCGACGCCGGGGATCCCGAAGGCGCGCCGCAGGTGCCCCAGGGTTTCGGAGAAGTCGTCGGAGGCCAGCCAATCGGCCGATGCGCGACTTCGCACCAGGACTTCGAGTTCTTCGCAGTCGGCTCGGGTGAGGTGATGCTCCGGCCAGCGCGGCAGCTGGTAGGACAGCAGCGCGGGCAGCAGGGCACGCCGCTGATCGCGCCCGGTCAGGGCGGCCCGTCGTAGTGCGGCCGGATGTGGGGAGCTGACCAGCGAGACGGCGGTCACGAGCCGCGGATGCAGCACGGAGGTCGCCCAGCACACCAGCCCGCCGTCGGCGTGGCCCACCAGCGTTGCCGAGGAGTGGCCGAGTGCCCGGATCAGGCCGGCGGTGTCGCCGGCCAGCGTCCAACCGTCGTAACCGCGGGGAGGCTTGTCGCTGCCCCCGTAGCCGCGAAGGTCCACCGCTACCGCGCGCACACCGGACAGGCCGCGCAGTTGATGCCGCCACGACCACCAGAACGAACCGAAACCGTGCAGCAGGATCACCAGTGGTCGGGTGGTGGCAGGTGTCGGGTCGTCGGCGGGTGGATTGGCCTCGACGACGTGGAACCGGATGCCGTTGGCGTGGATCTCGAGATGGCGCCACGGCCCGGCGATCCGAGTCACCGAGGGATCCGGGGGCGGTGTCACCCCGACGTCACCACCCGGAGGGATCGGTTTCGGGTCTCGCGGCCACAGCCGGCACAGCCGGCGCGCTGACGGTCTTGCCCTCATGCCGGTCATGCCCGGTGAATGCGGCGCGGGCTTCCTTGACTGTCTCGATGGTCTGCTGCGGCCCGCGGATCCGACGGACCTTGAGCCAGCCGATCAGCCCCAGCATCGCGGCACCCAGCACCATCGCGATGAAGACGACGAGAAACGCAACCCAGCGCCACACCCAGGTGTCCAGCAGTTCGGCGACGAAGAAGAAGAAAAAGAAGGTGGAGTACAACAGCACCACCCCGGCGACGATGAAGAAGACGCTGCCCGTCATGCCCTTCTTGACATCGCGGGTGATCTCCGCTCGGGCGAGTTCCACCTCGGCGCGCACCAGGGTGGACACCTGCGAAGTGGCTTCCCTGACCAGCTCGCCGATCGAGGGGTTGGCGGACAGGGCGTGCGGGTCGACCAGCGGGATCGACGTCACGGTGGCGGGCACGCCGGTGGTGCGTTCACCATTGCTCACGGACACGATCCTCCCCGATGGGTTGAAGCGTCGGTCTAGAAGAACTCCGCGTTCATGGTGCCATGCCGCCCGCTTCCGGGACGAGGGAGTGGCCCAGGCCGTCCGAATATCATGCGCTGTTGCCGGAGGTGATGCCGGTGTGCAGCTAGACTGACTCCGGGCGGTCGGGCCCTGCTGGCACGTACTGCTGGGGAGAAAGACATTGAGGACCGGTTGTCGATGGCGCCCGGCGGGTGTACTTCTGTCGGGGTTGCTCGGGCTGTCTGTGCTGTTCGCCGCGCCGGCCGCTGCCGCACCGGTCACGCTGGGCGGCGGCTCGGGGATCGTGGTCGACGGTGACTCCTTCTGCACACTGACCACCATCGGGACCGACAACCGCGGCGAACTCGTGGGTTTCACCTCCGCGCACTGCGGGGGCCCGGGCGCGCTGGTCGCCGCCGAGGGCTCGGAGGATGCCGGTCCGGTCGGCGAGATGGTGGCGGGCAATGACGCTCTCGATTACGCCGTCATCAAGTTCGACCCCGCCAAGGTGACGCCCACCGACAACGTCAAGGGATTCGTCATCAACGGTGTCGGCTCGGATCCGAAGTTCGGCGACATCGCCTGCAAGCTGGGCCGCACGACCGGCTACTCCTGCGGGGTGACCTGGGGGCAGGGCAAGGACCCGGGCACCATCGTCAATCAGGTCTGCGGTCGGCCGGGAGACTCGGGTGCCCCGGTTACCGTCGGCAACAAGTTGGTCGGCATGATCCACGGCGCATTCAGCGACGAACTGCCGACCTGCGTCATCAAGTACATCCCGCTGCACACGCCGGCGGTGACGATGTCGTTCAACACCCAGCTCGCCGACATCGTCGCGAAGAACCGGCCGGGCGCCGGCTTTGTGCCCGTCGGCGGCTGACGAATTCCGGCCCAGCAGACACAAACTTCCCGGAATCCGGCCGAAAATCAGGAAGTCTGTGTCTGCTGGCGGTGATGGCCCTTATTTGCTGGCGCGAATCGCCTCGAACACGCCGGGATCCAACAGGGTCGAGGTGTCACCGAGCTCGCGGCCCTCGGCGACATCACGCAGCAGCCGCCGCATGATCTTGCCGCTGCGGGTCTTGGGCAGCTCGGGCACCACGTGGATTTCCCGCGGCTTGGCGATCGGCGAGATCTCCCGCGCCACCTCCGCCCGCAACTCGTGGACCAGGTCGTGGTGCGACATCACGGCGGCATGCGCCTTGAGAATGACGAACGCGCAGATCGCCTGACCGGTGTGATCGTCGCTGGCGCCGACGACGGCCGCCTCCGCGACACCGGCGTGACCGACGAGGGCCGATTCCACCTCGGCCGTCGAAATCCGGTGGCCGGACACGTTCATCACGTCGTCGATGCGGCCGAGCACCCAGACCTCGCCGTCGCGGCCGTACCGGGCGCCGTCCCCGGCGAAGTACCAACCCTGCTCGGCATACCGGGACCAGTAGGTCTCCGTGAAACGTTCGGGGTCACGCCAGATGCCACGCAGCATCGAGGGCCAGGGTTTGTCGAGCACCAGGTATCCGGTGACGGGTTCGCCGTTCTCCTTGTCGCGTTCGAGTTCGTTGCCGTCGTCGTCGACGATCTTGGCGGATATGCCCGGCAGCGGGCGCATCGCCGAACCCGGCTTGCACTCCGTCACGCCGGGCAGCGGCGAGATCATCGCGGCGCCGGTCTCGGTCTGCCACCAGGTGTCGACGATGGGTGTGTGGTCGCCGCCGAACACCAGGCGGTACCACCGCCACGCTTCCGGGTTGATCGGCTCGCCGACCGAACCCAGCAGTCGCAGGCTGGACAGGTCGTGTTCGAACGCGAGCTCGCGGCCCCACCTCATGAAGGTGCGCACCACCGTCGGAGCCGTGTAATAGACCGTCACACCATACTTTTCGATCACCTGGAAATGCCGGTGCTCGTCGGGTGAGGCCGGCGTGCCCTCGTAGACGACCTGGGTTGCGCCGTTGGCCAGCGGACCGTAGACGATGTAGGTGTGGCCGGTGACCCAGCCGATGTCGGCCGTGCACCAGTAGACGTCGCTTTCGGGTTTGATGTCGAAAACGTAGTGGTGCGTGTAGGCGGCCTGCGTCAGATAGCCGCCCGAGGTGTGCATGATGCCCTTCGGCTTGCCCGTGGTGCCGGAGGTGTAGAGCAGGAACAGCGGCTGCTCGGCATCGAACGCCTCCGGAGTGTGTTCCGTGGCGGCCTTCGCGACGGTCTCGTGCCACCACAGATCGCGTCCGTCGGTCCACGGCACGTCCATCCCGGTGCGGCGCACCACCAGAACATGCTCGATGGGGCTGTCGTCGCCCAGGCCGGCGATGGCCTCGTCGACGCCGGCCTTGAGCCCGACCGCGTTGCCGCGGCGGAACTGCCCGTCGGTGGTGATCACCAATTTGGCCGAAGCGTCCTCGATGCGGGCCCGCAGCGCGGACGCCGAGAACCCGGCGAACACCACCGAGTGCATGATGCCCAAACGGGCGCACGCCAGCATCGCGACGATCGCCTCGGGCACCATGGGCATGTAGATGGCAACCCGGTCGCCGGCCACCAGACCCAGTTCGGTCAGCGTGTTGGCGGCCCGGCACACCTCGTCCTTGAGCTGGGCGTAGGTGATGTCGCGGGAATCGCCGACGGGTTCGCCCTCCCAGTGGATGGCGACCCGGTCGCCGTTGCCGGCCTCGACGTGGCGGTCCACGCAGTTGTAGGCCACATTGAGCTTGCCGCCGACGAACCACTTCGCGACCGGAGCGTTCGACCAGTCCAGCACCTCGGTGAACGGCGTCTCCCAGGTCAGCCGATCAGCCTGCTCGGCCCAGAATGCCAACCGATCAGCTTCGGCGCGGTCGTAAAGCGCCGTGGTGGCGTTGGCATTCCCGGCAAACTCAGGGGCCGGCGGATACGATGTCGGAACTTCCACATGCGTCTCGGTCATGACTGTGAGGGTAGTCACCCAACGTTGCATCGACGTTGGCAACTCACCATGCCCGCCGCGGGCGGCGGTTGGAGTGCGCCGAACGGTAACCGATCGCGGGGGAGCGGTCGGAGGGAGAGCAGTAATGGACGCCATGTCCCAGGTGGCCGGCCTGTTCCGGATGACCGACGACACCTGGCGGCGCCACGCCAACCCGTGGAGCGTGTGGACCCGATTCGCCGCCATACCGCTGATGATCCTGGCGATCTGGAGCCGAATCTGGTTGGGCTGGTGGTCTCTGGTGCCGATCACCGCGGTGATCGGCTGGTTGTGGCTGAATCCGCGTGCTTTCCCGCGCGTCGACGAGCCGACGAGCTGGGCCGCGACCGGTATCTACGGCGAGCGGCTCTGGCTCACGCAGAGACGTCGGGTGCCGCGGGACACCCGGGCCGTGCTGCGGTTGTTGACCTTCCTGGGGGTCGCCGGTTTCGCGGTTCTCGTCTTCGGCTTGATTCGGTTGGAGGTCTGGCCGACGATGTTCGGCGCCAGCTTGATCGTCGTCGCCCAACTCTGGCGGATCGACCGGATGGGCCTGCTGTACAAAGCGCTGACACACGCCGATAGGCGGGACACCCCGGCCGGTGGGCTCTAGTGTGTGCCCGGTGAATCGAACGCGGGCCCGGGCGGCGGTCGCCGCACTGTTGGCGGCGCTCCTCGTGGCCCTGTTGCTCGCCGGCTGCGGAGGTGGCAGCGCGCCCGACGCGCTCGTCACGGCCAACGCCGGTGAGCCGCAGAATCCGTTGATCCCGACGAACACCAACGAGGCGAACGGTGGCCGGATCGTGGACCGGTTGTTCGCCGGGTTGATGTCCTACGACGCCCGCGGCAACCCCACGCCGGAGGTGGCCGCGTCCATCGACACCACCGACAACATCAACTACCGGATCACGCTGAAGCCCGGTTGGACCTTCACCGACGGAACTGCGGTGACCGCGAAGTCCTTCGTCGACGCGTGGAACTACGGTGCGCTGAGCACCAACGCCCAATTGCAGCAGAGTTTCTTCTCGCCGATCGCCGGCTACGACGAGGTGGCCGCCGAGCATCCCACCGCCACAACGATGTCCGGTCTGCGGGTCGTCAGCGACACCGAGTTCACCGTCGGGCTCAAGGCACCGACGATCGACTTCAAGCAGCGGCTGGCATTCACGCCGTTCTACCCATTGCCGGAGTCGGCGTTCAAGGACATGGCCGCGTTCGGTCGCCGGCCGGTGGGCAACGGCCCCTACCAACTGGCGTCCGGCGACGCCTGGCGACACAACGTGAGCATCGACCTGGTTCCCAACCCCGGATACCACGGCAATCGCACGGTCAAGAATGACGGCTTGCGAATGGTGTTCTATGCCAACCTCGATACCGCCTATGCCGACCTGCAGGCGGGCAATCTCGATGTGCTCGACACCATTCCACCCAGTGCCCTGCCCACCTTCCGCGACGATCTCGGCGGCCGCGCGTTGACCGGGCCGGCCGCCCAGAACCAGACGCTGGACACCCCGCTGCGCCTCGACCACTTCGGTGGGGAAGAAGGCCGGCTGCGCCGGCTGGCGCTGTCCGCCGCGATCAACAGGCAACAGATCTGCGATCAGATATTCGTCGGAAGTCGTTCCCCGGCGAGGGATTTCACCGCCAGCTCGCTGCCCGGGTTCGACCCCGACCTGCCTGGCAACCAAGTGTTGAACTACGATCCGGAGGCCGCTCGCGACCTGTGGGCTCGGGCCGACGCGCTGTCGCCGTGGAGCGGCCAGTATGTCATCGCCTACAACGCCGACGGGGGCCACCAGGAATGGGTGGACGCGGTGGCGAACAGCATCAAGAACACGCTGGGCATCGACGCCGTCGGCGCTGCACAGCCCACCTTCGCGGCGATGCGCACCCAGATCACCGAACGCTCTATCGACACCGCCTTCCGGGCCGGCTGGCAGGGCGACTATCCATCGATGCTGGAGTTTCTCGAACCGCTGTTCGTCACCGGTGCCGGATCCAACGACGTCGACTACTCCAACCGGGAGTTCGACGGCGCGCTGACCGTGGCGCAGGCGGCGGCGTCGCTGGAGGAGTCCCACGCGCTGACCAACGAGGCGCAGCAGATCCTGCTCACCGACATGCCGGTGGTACCGCTGTGGGACTACCTGGTGGCCGCCGGCCATTCGCCGGCGGTGAGCGACGTGGTGATCACCTGGAACGGCCTGCCCGATTACGAGAGCATCGTCAAGTCCTGATGTTGGGTGCCTGACATGGCGGGCTACATCCTGCGTCGAATTCTCGTGATGATCCCGGTGTTCCTCGGCGCGACGCTGCTGATCTACGCCATGGTGTTCCTGCTGCCCGGTGACCCGATCGTGGCGCTCGGTGGGGACCGGCCGCTGAGTCCGGGCGTGATCGCACAGTTGCGTGCGCAGTACCACCTCGACGAACCGTTCTGGATGCAGTACCTGCGCTACCTCGGCGGCATCCTGCGGGGTGACTTCGGAGTCTCGTTCTCCGGTCTTCCGGTCAGCGAGGTGCTCGCGCAGGCATTTCCGGTGACCATTCGGCTGGCACTGGTGGCGTTCGCCGTCGAGGCGGTGTTCGGCATCGGGTTCGGCGTGGTCGCCGGACTGCGGCGGGGTGGGGTGTTCGATGCCGGCGTCCTGCTGGCCAGCCTGGTGGTGATCGCGATCCCGATATTCGTGCTGGGGTTTCTGGCCCAGTTCATCCTCGGTGTCCGCCTGGGCATCGCCCCGGTGACGGTGGGCGAGTCGGCCACCTTCACCCGACTCCTGCTGCCCGGGGTCGTGCTGGGGTCGGTGTCGTTCGCCTACGTGGTGCGGTTGACGCGGTCGGCGGTGGCCGACAACACCCAGGCGGACTGGGTCCGCACCGCCACGGCCACCGGGCAGTCACGGCCTCGGGTGGTGGCCGTGCACATCCTGCGCAATTCGCTGATCCCGGTGGTGACCTTCCTCGGTGCCGACCTGGGAGCGTTGATGGGTGGTGCCGTCGTCACCGAGGGCATCTTCAACATCCACGGCGTCGGCGGTGCCCTCTACCAGGCGGTCACCCGTCAGGAGGCGCCCACCGTGGTGGCCATCGTGACGGTGCTGGTGCTGGTCTTCCTGCTGGCCAACCTGGTGGTCGATCTGCTCTATGCCGCCCTTGACCCACGGATTCGGTATGGCTGACGACCCGCACGGCGGATTCTGGCGCGATGCCTGGTCGCAGCTGTGGGTGCGGCCGCAGTTCGTCATGGCCGCGACACTGATCGGAATCGTGTTGTTGGTGGCCGCCTTTCCGGGCCTGTTCACCGGCGTCGATCCCCATTACGCGGACCCCGACCAGAGTCTGCTGGGCCCGTCGGCGCAGCACTGGTTCGGCACCGATCTGCAGGGCCACGACGTGTACGCGCGAACCGTCTACGGAGCGCGGGCGTCGGTGGCCGTCGGGTTGGGCGCCGTGCTGGCCGCGGTGCTGGTGGGCGGCAGCCTGGGCGCGCTGGCCGGCTTCTACGGCGGCTGGGTCGACGCGCTGGTGTGCCGGTGCACGGACATCTTCCTCGGTATCCCGTTGCTGCTGGCGGCCATCGTCCTGATGCAGGTCATGCATCATCGCTCGATCGCGACGATGATCGCGATCCTGGCGGCTTTCGGCTGGCCGCAGGTGGCCAGGATCGCCCGCGGCTCGGTCCTTTCGGTGCGGTCGATGGACTACGTGCTCGCGGCGAAGGCCATGGGGCTTCGCGGGTTCGGCATCCTCGGGCGGCACGTGGTGCCCAATGCGATCGGCCCGGTGATCGTGGTCGCGACGATCGCGCTCGGAGCGTTCATCGTCACCGAGGCGACGCTGTCGTATCTCGGCGTCGGGTTGCCGTCCTCGGTCATCTCCTGGGGTGGCGACATAAACCTCGCGCAGAGCAGGTTGCGGTCGGGTTCGCCGGTGTTGTTCTACCCGGCCACCGCACTCGCGCTGACCGTGTTGGCGTTCATGCTGATGGGTGACGCGCTGCGGGATGCGCTGGATCCGGGGTCACGCGGACGACCGGGGTGGCGCGCATGAACGAACCGTTGTTCGTTCTCGACGGACTGACGGTGACATACGGCGCCGACGGTGATCCCGCTGTCGACGGTGTGGACCTGAGGGTGTACGCCGGGCAGACCGTTGCCGTGGTCGGAGAATCCGGGTCGGGCAAGTCGACGGTCGCCGCAGCCGTTCTCGGCCTGTTGCCGGGAAACGCGCGAGTGACCGGTGGGCGGATCCTGTTCGACGGCGTCGATCTCGCCGCGGTCGACGAGCGCACCCGCCGTTCGTTCCGAGGCACCGGGATCGGCTACGTGCCCCAGGATCCGACGACCAACCTGAACCCGGTCTGGAGGGTCGGTTTCCAGATCCGGGAGGCCTTGCGCGCCAACAACATCACCGATCGCGCGTTGGCGCGCGCACGTTCGGTGGAGCTGCTCACCGAAGTCGGTATGAGCGATCCGGTGACCCAGCTGCGCCGCTACCCCCACCAGATGTCCGGAGGGATGTGCCAGCGAGCGCTGATCGCCATCGGCCTGGCCGGCGCACCGCGCCTGCTCATCGCAGATGAACCGACGTCGGCGCTGGACGTGACCGTGCAGCGGCAGGTGCTCGACCATCTGCAGACAATGGCCGGCGAACTGCAGACCGCGGTTCTGCTCATCACGCACGATTTGGCGCTGGCCGCCGAGCGGGCGGGCCAGATCGTCGTCATGCGCGCCGGGAAGGTCCTCGAAACCGGTGCGGCACAGCAGATCCTGCAGCGTCCGCAGCATGACTACACTCGCCGGCTGGTGGCCAGCGCGCCGTCGCTGACCGCTCCCACCCGCCGTCCGGCAGCGCCGGATCCGCCCGCGGACGACCTCGTCGTCGCAACCAGACTGAGCAAGGTGTATCGGGTGGCCGGGTCCGCGCCTTGGCGGCACCGGGAGTTCACTGCGGTCGACGGCGCGTCCTTCCGGTTGCGGCGGGGGACGACGCTGGCCGTTGCGGGCGAATCTGGTTCGGGGAAAACGACGTTGGCGCGCATGGTGCTGGGCCTGCTGGATCCCACCGCGGGAAGCGTGACGTTCGACGGCGCCGATGTCGCGACGATGGACCGGGCCCGGGCCTTCGATTTCCGCCGCCGTGTCGCGCCGGTCTTCCAGAACCCGTACCGCAGCCTGGATCCGATGTACTCGGTGTTCCGGGTGATCGAGGAGCCGCTGCGGGTGCACGGTGTCGGCGACCGCGCGCAGCGCCGGCGCACCGTCGCCGAGTTGCTCGACGAAGTCTCGTTACCCACCAGTGCGCTGGGCCGGCGACCCCGTGAGCTCTCGGGTGGACAACGGCAGCGCGTCGCGATCGCCCGGGCGCTGGCGTTGCGGCCTGACCTGCTGGTGTGCGACGAAGCGGTATCGGCACTGGACGTGATAGTGCAGGCGCAGATCCTCGAGCTGCTCACCGACCTGCAGGCCCGGTTGGGGTTGTCGTACCTGTTCATCAGCCATGATCTGGCGGTCATCCGGCAGATTGCCGACGAGGTGCTGGTCATGCGGTCCGGTCGGATCATCGAAGCCGGACCGGTCGGGTCGGTCTTCGACGCACCACGGCAGGACTACACACAGCGTTTGCTCGACGCGATCCCGGGTAGGGTTGGCCGCCGTGATCGCTGACCCGTTGGCCCCGCTGCAGGACCTGCCCGGCGTGGCCGAGGCGGCCCAGCACGCCCGCGATGCGCTGGGTCGCGCACACCGGCATCGGGCCAACCTGCGTGGCTGGCCGGTGACCGCGGCGGAGGCGGCGCTGCGGGCCGCCCGCGCTTCCTCGGTACTCGACGGTGGGACACCGCAACTCGATGAGGACTCGGCCGGCGATCCGGTGTTCGCGGGATCGCTGCGGGTGGCCCAAGCGCTGGAGGGGGGTGCCACCGCGCTGGTGGGCGTCTGGCAGCGGGCGCCGCTGCAGGCACTGGCCCGGCTGCATGCGCTGGCGGCGGCCGATCTGGTGGCCCAGGACCACTTGGGACGGCCACGGCTCATGCCCGAAGTGTCCGCGCGCCTGGACCTCATGTCGCGTCTGGTGACCGGTGGATCGACCGTGCCCGCCCCGATCCTGGCGGCCGTCGCGCACGGAGAACTGCTGGCGCTGTCCGCGTTCGGAAGCGCCGACGGCGTGGTCGCCCGGGCGGTTGGCCGCCTGGTGACCATTGCGACCGGACTCGACCCCCACGGACTCGGGGTGCCCGAGGTGTTCTGGATGCGCCGCGCCGCGGACTACCGCGAGGCGGCGCTGGGGTTCGCGTCCGGGTCGCAGGACGGCCTGGCCCGCTGGTTGGTCCTCAGTTGCCGCGCCCTGCAGGAGGGTGCGCGCGAAGCACTGTCGATCGCCGACTCGAAGGAGCGGGCCGACAAGACCTAGCGAGCCCCGCACGCGAAGCGGGCGGCGTTCCGAATTGCTTCGGCTCGCCGCCCGCTAGCACGGACCTCGGTTACCATGCGTGCAATTGTGGGTTGCGTGGGATGGCCTCGGCGTTTTTGCGATGCGTTTCGGCTGCAACCCCACCCAAAGGGTCGTCGACACCGCATGCTCTTTTCCGCAATTACGCAGGCCCGCAACACTTCTGCCATTATCGCGGCTATGACTCCGCGTGGGTGCCGGGATTCGCGCTGGGTTGCCGGATGCGGGAGATCGAACTCTTCTCTTCCGAGTCGACCTTGGCCTCACCAGGCTTCCGTGACTCCTTTGTACTACGTGACTCCGGTCACAGCAAGTCCTGAATCCTGATCGTTACGGCGTGTCGGACTCCGCCCGTCACAACGCGTAGCGGCGCAGCACCGAATACGTAAGCGCGCCGGCGGCCACGGCACTGATCCCGACCGCCGCCGTCGTCGCCAGCGCGGCGCGGGAGGGCGCCGGAATACGGTCGCGAAGTGAAACGGGTTTGGTGAAGGTCAGCACCGGCCAGTTCCGGGCGACAGCCTCCCTGCGCAGCGTCCGGTCGGGATTGACCGCGAACGGATGCCCCACCGTTTCGAGCATCGGCAGGTCGGTGCTCGAGTCCGAGTACGCATAGCAGTGTTCCAGCGGATAGCCCTCCCTGGCGGCGAGTTCCCGGACGGCCTGGGCTTTGCCGTCGCCGAAGCAGTAGAAGTCGATGTCGCCGGTGTACTTTCCGTCCTCGACAACCATCCTGGTGGCCATCGCATGGGTGGCACCCAGCGCGCGCGCGATGGGCGCCACCACCTCCTCCCCGGACGCCGAGACGATGACGACGTCGCGTCCGCACAGTTTGTGATCGGCAATCAGTTCCGCTGCCTCGGCAAACACCAAGGGGTCGACGATGTCGTGCAGTGTCTCGGCGACGATCGACTTGATCTGCTCGACATCCCAGCCGGCGCACATGCTCGTCACATATGACCGCATCCGGTCCATCTGCTCACGGTCGGCGCCCGACATCAGGAACAGGAACTGGGCGTAACTCGACTTGAGCACCGCGCGTCGGTTCATCAGTCCTTGGTTGAAAAAGGGTTTGCTGAAAGCCAACGTGCTCGATTTGGCGATGACCGTCTTGTCGAGATCGAAGAACGCGGCCGTCCGTATCGAGGGTCCGTTCGAAGCGTCGGTGGGGGTGCCGCTGGTGCGCTGTGCGTCATCTGCGGGGACGTTCACCAACACAGGATAGGTCGCGACGTGACACAAGCTGGAATACTGTACAAATTGGCACTTCAAGCCACGTGTCGGTGACTGCAATTCTTTCGGAATCCGGTGTGCGTGTTCACAACGAGTACTTGTGCTACCGCCCGCACTCGTGTGTATAGTGACTATTACTCGGCTTATGCCGAGCGTATATCAGCCCGACCCCCCGGGGCTGATATACGACGACCCTCGCCTACTCCCCCCCTGGCGAGGGTCGTCTTTTATTCGGGGTGGGTCGCAAGGGTTGCGAGTTGACAACACGGCTAATTTGCTGGCCGGGGTCTCTCCACACTTTCTGATCGCTGCACAGTTCCCGCTTCCGCGGTGGCCCCACCGCCTCTGACGGCGCACCGTGGAGTCATGACAACGACGGCGGGCGTGTTGGCGATGGTGTCCGAAGCAGGGCTGCGCGACGAGGTGGACAGCATTGCCGCTGCCGCCGGCAGGCACATCAATCACGTGGCTGACGAGGTGCCGATCAGCCGGAAGGCGTGGCTGTCGGCAGCGGCCGTCATCGTCGACGGGCGCAGTGCCGGATGGGAGGCCGTCAGGGCGCTGCCTCGCAGGTCAGATGTGTTCATGGTGTCCGGCGGCAGCTCCGGGGACGCACCGCCGGACGCCGACGTGCTCACCGGTGCCATTGCGATCGGGGCACAGCGTGTGTTTGTGCTACCCGGCCAGGCCGACGGACTTGTCGGAGCCCTCTCCCGCCTCGAGGACGGCACCGGCGCCCTATCGCCTCGCGGGCCCGTGGCCGCGGTCATCGGTGGTCGAGGTGGCGCGGGTGCCTCATTGTTCGCGTCAGCGGTGGCGCTTTCTGCCAAAGGTTCGCTGCTGGTGGATCTCGACGCGCACGGCGGAGGCATCGACCTGGTGGTCGGCAGTGAGTCGGCGACCGGGCTGCGGTGGCCGGACGTCGCCCTGCAGGACGGGCGGATCAGCTGGTCGGCCGTCCGAGCTGCCCTGCCCCGGCATCGCGGGATCAGCGTGTTGTCGGGCTCCCGACAAGGACACGACATCGCGGTGGGTGCCGTCGACGCCGTGCTCGAAGCCGGCCGGGTGGGTGGCGCAACCGTGGTGTGCGACCTGCCGCGCCACCTGTCGGGCGCGGCTCGATCGGCGCTCGACATCGCCGACCTGGTGGTCGTCGTCGCGACATGCGATGTGCGCTCGTGCGCCGCCACTGCCGCGTTGGTGCCGACCCTGACCTCGGTGAATCCTAATGTCGGCCTGGTTGTCCGCGGTCCGGCGCCAGGCGGTTTGCGGCCCGGCGAAGTCGCCGAGATCGTCGGGGTTCCCCTGCTTGCGGCCATGCGGCCGGAGCCGATGATCGCCGAGAAGCTGGAGTGCGGCGGCCTGCGGTTTCGTCCGCGGTCACCGTTGGCGGTGGCGGCCCGACATGTGCTGGCGGTGCTGGCCGGCAGTCCCGCGGCGCCGCGGGAGCGGGCGGCATGACCGCCTCGCTGATCGAGCGGGTCCGCGAACGGCTGGCCGCTGAGCCCGGTCCGCTGCGACCGAACGTGGTTGCCCGCGCGATCCGTGAGGAATCCGGAGGAGTGCTCGGCGACGCCGAGGTCCTGGCGAACCTGCGTGTGCTGCAGACCGAGCTCACCGGCGCCGGGATCCTCGACCCGCTGCTGAACGCGCAAGGAATCACCGATGTTCTGGTCACCGCACCCGACAGCGTCTGGGTCGACGACGGAAACGGCCTGCGGCGCAGCGTGATCCGGTTCGCCGACGAGGGCGCGGTGCGCAGGCTCGCACAGCGGCTGGCGCTCGACGCCGGTCGTCGCCTCGATGACGCCGTGCCCTGGGTGGACGGCCTGCTCACCGACGGGTCGGGGCGCCGCACGGTGCGTCTGCACGCCATCCTCCCGCCGGTCGCGGTGGCCGGGACGTGCATATCACTGCGGGTGTTGAGGCCGGCTGCCCAGGATCTGGCCGCGTTGGCCGCTTCGGGCGCAATCGCGGCCGAGGCCGCCGCCATACTGCGCGAGGTCGTCGCGGCACGGCTCGCGTTCCTGGTGTCCGGCGGCACCGGCGCCGGGAAGACGACCCTGCTGGCCGCCCTGCTGGGAGTGGTTTCGCCGGATGAGCGAATCGTCTGTGTCGAGGATGCCGCCGAACTCGCCCCGCCTCATCCGCATCTGGTGCGTCTGGTCGCCCGGTCCGCGAATGTCGAAGGCGCAGGGGAGGTTACGGTTCGCCAACTGGTCCGTCAGGCACTCCGGATGCGTCCCGATCGAATAGTCGTCGGCGAGGTCCGCGGCGCTGAGGTCGTCGACCTGCTCGCAGCGCTCAACACCGGGCATGACGGAGGGGCGGGCACCGTGCACGCGAACAGCGCCGCGGAGGTTCCCGCCCGGTTGGAGGCTCTGGGTGCGGTGGGAGGGCTGGACCGTGCAGCGCTGCATGCGCAACTGGCGGCCGCTGTCCAGATCTTGCTGCACGTCGAGCGGGTCCGCGACGGCGGTCGCCGACTGGGCGAGATCGCGGTGCTCTGCCGGCCCGCCGGGGTGCAGTGTTGCCATGTCGTGACGGCCTGGCATGCCGACACGGGCTTGGGCGCCGGCGCTGCGGAACTTCGCCAACTACTCGCCGGACGCCGGTCACGGTGAGTGGGATACCGTGGGCAGCGGCGCTTTTGGCGCTCGCCCTGATCCTGGCTCCGCCGACACCGCAGCGCCGCCTGGGTCGGCCGCAGCGCCCGGCGGTCAAAGGTGTGCCGGCTTGGGTGTGCGCCTCCGCGGCGCTTGTCGCCTCGGTGCTGTTGCTGCCGCCGACTACCGTGATCGCTGCCGCCGCGGTCGGCACAACCCTGGTGACCAGGCGCCGGCGCAATGTTCGGCGTCGCCGCGCCGCCGCCGAGCGCCGCGCGCTGGCGGCCGCATTGGAAGTACTCGTAGGCGAATTGCGGATCGGCGCGCACCCGGTGCGGGCTTTCGAGGCCGCCGCGGGAGAGGTCTCCGCCGGGGTCGGCACCGCGCTGGCCGCAGTTGCGGCGCGTGCCCGTCTCGGCGCCGATGTGGTCTCCGGTCTGCGGGCTGCCGCGGCGCGGTCGGAACTCCGTGCCGAATGGGAACGAGTGGCAGTTGCCTGGCAGCTGGCCGGCGACCATGGCATGGCGATATCGGTCATGATGCGTGCCGCCCAGACAGATATCATTGAGCGGCAACGCTTCTGGGGCCGGGTGCAGGCGAACATGGCGGGTGCCCGGGCCACCGCCGTGATTCTTGCTGCGTTGCCGGTCGTGGGAGTGGCGCTCGGCGAGTTGATCGGCGCCGCACCGTTGGCCTTCCTGGCCGGCGGTGGGCCGGGCGGATGGCTGCTGGTTGTCGGCACCGCGTTGTTGTGCGCCGGACTGTGCTGGGCCGACCGCATCACCGATCGACTCCCGCTGTGACCGTTGCGGCGCTGGCGCTCGCGGTGGCGGCACTCATCGGCGCGCGCCCACTGGCGGCCAGGACCCGGGCCGGGATGAGTGCCGGCCGTTCCGGAAGTGTCGATCGTGCACCGGCTTCGGCGCCGGATCCGCTTGCCGCGGCGGCGGCCCTCGACATCTTCGCGGTGTGTCTGTCCTCGGGGATGGCGGTGTCCAGTGCGGCCCGGGTGACGGCGCAGTCGGCTCCAGCCGCACTCGCCGGTGTGTTGGGTCGGGCCGCGGATCTCCTTGCGCTGGGGGCAGATCCGGCACTGGCCTGGGCGTCCCCGGAGGGAGCCGGAGTCGACGAGCACAGCCGTGCTCTGGTGCGGTTGGCGCGCCGGTCCGCGGTCTCGGGCGCAGCACTGGCAGCGGGGGTGGCGGACCTGGCCGTCGAGTCCCGCAACGATGCCGCCCACGCTGCCGATGCCGCCGCGCAACGCGCCGCAGTGGTCATCGCGGGTCCCCTCGGCGTTTGTTTTCTGCCGGCGTTCGTCTGCCTCGGCGTCGTGCCGGTGGTGGCAGGCCTGGCCGGCGACGTATTCACCTCCGGCCTGCTGTGAGGGGGCGAAACAGATGTTCGATTGGAAGGAAAACACATGTGGAACAAGTTGATTCAGTTGTCCCGGCGACGCTTCGCGGTGCTGGTCGTCGACGACGCGGGAATGTCCACCGTCGAGTACGCGATCGGCACGGTGGCCGCCGCGGCGTTCGGCGCGATTCTCTACACCGTGGTCACGGGCGACTCCATCGTGGCCGCGTTGACCGGGATCATCGCCCGCGCCCTGAACACCAGCGTCTAGCCGGTGATGCCGGTTTCGGCACGGTCGAGGCGGCATTTGCACTCGCGGCACTGCTGGTGGTGCTGGTGCTCTGTGTCGTGGGCCTCGCTGCGATCGGTGCGCAGATCCGCTGTGTCGACGCCGCCCGGGAGGCGGCCCGGTTGGCGGCGCGCGGGGATGACCGGGCCGCCGGGGCCGCCGTGCGTGGCATCGCCCCGACCGGCGCCGTGCTTCGGATGCGTCGGGACGGTGACTTCGTGGTGGCCAGGGTCGAGGTCGAGGTTGCGCTGCTTCCCGGCCTCGCCGTCGGCGCCGACGCGGTGGCGGCGGTGGAACCAGGCGTATGAACGCGACGAGGGATCGGCGACGGTGCTCGGTGCCGCCCTGATCGCACTGTTGCTGACGATAACGGTCGCGGCAGGCGTGCTCGGTTCGGCCGTGGTGGCCCGCCATCGTGTCCAGGCTGGTGCGGACCTGGCGGCTCTTGCCGCGGCGGCGGCCGTGCCGCTCGGTCAGGACGCGGCCTGCGCGCGGGCGGCCGCCGTGGTGCGCACCATGTCCGAAGCACTGGCAGACTGCGTGATCGAGCACCTCGACGCCGTGGTCGTTGTCGAGACAGCGGTGCGGGTGGGCCGGTGGAATGTGGCGGTTGCCCGGGCGAGCGCCCGGGCCGGCCCGGACCGGTGGACGGCCGATAAGATCAGCTATAGGTGATCAGCGGTGCGTGATACGCATGCGGGACCGCCGTACGGCGACGAAATCGGTTGTCAGTGCCCGAATTCTGGCCTCCGACAATTTGCCGGCGGGTTGCGTACCGCTGCTTGTACGGCGTAGTTTTCGCCTGTGCCCCACATCACAGTGGTGCGACGAGGGATCCGCCGGCCCACCGTGATGTTCATGGTGAGGGCTTGCTCGACCTGGGGAGGTCGACCGTTTGAGGGGTCGGTCGTCACCCCAGTGCGTTCAGCAGAGTGCGCAGCACCACGACCGCTCCGGCTTTGTCCAAGGGGTCGTTGGCGTTTCCGCATTTCGGTGACTGAACGCACGACGGACAGCCGCGCGGACAATCGCACGCGTTGATGGCCGCAGCGGTGGCCCCCAGCCACGTCTCCGCCATGCGGTAACCGCGTTCGGCGAAACCCGCCCCGCCGGGATGGCCGTCGTAGACGAACACCGTGGGCAGGCCGTCGGGGCCGGTTTCGGTCGACAGCCCACCGATGTCGCCGCGATCGCAGCTGGCCACCAGCGGCAGCAACCCGATCGCGGCATGTTCGGCGGCGTGCAACGACCCCGGGATACGAACCGGGTCGATTCCGCTGCGTCCCAACGCTTCGGGCGTCACGGTGTACATCGCAGCGACGGTCGCCAATGCCCGGGGCGGCATGTCGAGCTCGACGAAATCGATGAACTCACCGGACAACCGCCGACGTAGGTAGCCGACCACGGTGTTGGTGACCGTCACCGGGACCACACCCAGCGTGACCTCGCCCAGATCGGTGCGTTCACCACGACCCGTCACCGCGATGTCGGTGCGTTCGCGCGCGAAGGTGGCGTAGCCCGGGTCGTCGGCGCGTACGAACACGATCGCATCGGAGAAGTCCAGCGCTTCGACGACATAAGTCTCACCCTGGTGCAGGTACACCGCGCCCGGATGCACGCTGGACGGGGCCTGGCCTTCTCCCACCTCGCCGAGCAGGCGACCTGTTCCGCTCTCCACGATGGAGATGTGACCGCCGATCGAACCACGGATGTCGACGGCGGCGTGCGCGTCCACACCGGGCGCGGGATAGTACTGTCCGGCGCGCCGCCGCATCAGTCCGTCGTCGACCAACGACGCCGCGACGTCCTCGGCAGCCCACATCCGCACCTCGGCGGTGGTGATCGGCAGCTCTGTCGCCGCGCAGAGCAACTGTGGTCCGAGTACGTAGGGATTGACCGGGTCGATCACCACCCGCTCTACCGGCTTGCCCAGCAGCGCCGAGGGGTGGTGCACCAGGTAGGTGTCCAGGGGGTCGTCGCGCGCGATGAGAATGATCAGCGCACCCTGGCCACGGCGACCCGAGCGTCCGGCCTGCTGCCAGAACGAGGCGACCGTGCCCGGGAACCCGGCCAGCACCACGGCGTCCAGGCCGGCGACATCGATGCCCAACTCGAGGGCGTTGGTGGTGGCCAACCCCCGTAGTTCCCCGTCGGCCAGGGCCTGTTCGAGAGCGCGCCGGTCCTCCGCGAGGTAACCGGCCCGATAGGACGCCACCAGCCCGGCCAGGTGCGGCGCGGTCTCCTCGAGCCGGTTGCGGGTGCTCAGAGCGATCAGTTCGGCCCCGCGTCGCGAGCGCACGAAGGTCAGGGTGCGCGCGCCCTCGGCGATGAGGTCGGCCATCACCCGGGCGGCCTCCGATCCGGCCGATCGGCGGACGGGGGCGCCGTTCTCGCCGGCGATGTCGGTGCGCAGTGCGGGTTCCCACAACGCCACCGTCCGGGCGCCCTGCGGCGACCCGTCATCGAGCACCTCGGCCACATACTGACCGATGAGTTCGGACGCGGTCTCGCCCGGCGCGGCCGTGGTGGCGCTGGCCAGGATGACCGTCGGCGCGGCGGAGTATCGCGCCGCCAGGCGTAGCAGCCGGCGCAGAACCATGGCCACGTTGGATCCGAAAATCCCTCGGTAGTAATGGCATTCGTCCACCACCAGGTAGCGAAGACCCCGTAGGAACACCGCCCAGCGGGGATGGTTGCGCAGTATCGAAAGGTGGATCATGTCGGGATTCGAGAACACCCACCGTGACCGCTCGCGCGCAAACCGGCGCACCTGGGCGGCGGTGTCGCCGTCATAGGCGGCCGGCGCAACGTCGGACAGCCGCGGGATCGCCCCGGTGAGGGCATACGCGGCGCGCAGCTGGTCGTGACCGAGCGCCTTGGTCGGAGCCAGGTACAGCGCGCGGGCTCGGGAGTCAGCCAAGAGCGCGTCGAGGATCGGCAATTGGTAGGCCAGTGATTTTCCCGATGCGGTCCCAGTGGCGATCACCACGTGTTGCCCGCCACGCGCCAACTCGGCCGCCGTGATCTGGTGTGTCCACGGCGCGGCCACTCCGCGGTCGGTGAAGGCGTGTACTACCTCGGGATCAACCCAGTCCGGCCAGTCTTCCGGCCGTCCCCGGCGCGCCGGCAGTTCGGCGATGTGGCGGATCGGATGTTCGTCCGCGGCAGTCCCCGCGAGCGCGGCGGTCAGGAGCTCACTGCCGAAATTCGTCGCCACGTCGGCAATTGTTCACCACATGGTCGCGACACGACTGTCGCGAACGGCCCGATCATGATTGGATAAGGGCGGTCGCAGCTTCTGTGTGGTGTCAAAGCTTTCGCAGGATCGACGTTGCGGTCGCGGTTCCTGCGAAGGATGTGCGGTCACAACGGGCCCGGTGCGCCGAAAGGTGGTGTACCGCACCCGGTAGTAACACAGTAAGGAAAGATCGAAAGATGCCACAGGGAACTGTGAAGTGGTTCAACGCGGAGAAGGGCTTCGGCTTCATCGCCCCAGAGGACGGCTCCGCCGACGTTTTCGTCCACTACACGGAGATCCAGGGGTCGGGTTTCCGCACCCTGGAAGAGAACCAGCGCGTTGAGTTCGAGGTCGGCCAGAGTCCCAAGGGCCCGCAGGCCACGGGCGTTCGCGCAATCTGAACCGACCGTACTGACGAGGAACACCCCGGGACGGCAGCACCGCCCGGGGTGTTTTGTCCGCCTGAGTCTCAGTTGTGTGCCCTAGTGTCACATTCGT
>CAYLWH010000035.1:0-35367 GCA_964387245.1 uncultured Mycobacterium sp. | reverse complement strand
TTTTGCCCGATGGTGCCGGTGCCGAGCAGTCGATTTCCTACCAGATGTTCACCGCGGAGCTCTTTGCGGTGGTGGTGGTGCTGCAGCGGCTGAGCGGTAATCGAGTCCCGCCAGAGTTGGTCGCGGCGCTCGACCGTGGTGCGTGCTACCTCGTCTCCGTCGTTGGGTCCGACGACCCGGATCCCCGGTATGGCGACGACGACGACGGTTTCGCGCTCAGGCTGGGTGCGGAGCCCAAGCGGACGGTCCGTGAACATCTCGGGATCGTGGCGGCGACCACGGCAGACGCCACCGCAGCCAGGTACGGGGAGATGACGCTCACGGCAACGTGGATCGCGACTGCGCTGGGCGTGCCCGTCCATGAGGTCGGTGCAGGTGTCGGTCGACGCGAATCCAGCGCGGGCGTGTATGCACCCCACGGTGGGCTGGTCGTGCTACGACCGGGTCCGCACCGGCTCACCATGGATGTCGGGCCGCTCGGCTATTTGTCTACGGCGGCGCACGGGCATGCTGACGCCCTCGCCGTGACGCTCAGCGCCGAAAGCCGAGAGCTCATCGTCGACCCGGGAACCGGCAGTTATTACGGGAACCCGGCGTGGCGGACTGCGCTTCGGGGCACCCCCGCTCATCCCACAGTCTGTGTCGACGGCGTCAATCAGTCGGTAATCGGCGGGCCGTTCTATTGGATGCGGCACGCTGCGACGATTGTGCGGTCAGTTGATCTCGACCGCGGCATCGTCGACGCCGAGCACAATGGCTACCGCAGGCTCGACGAACCGGTGGTGCACCGGCGTTGGTTGATCGCTCCACCCGGCGACGCGACCGTGGTCGTCGTCGACATGCTCGACGGCTTGTCAGAACACGACGTCACGGTATCCTGGCCACTGCATCCTGAGCTGACTTCGATTCCTGCCGATTATGGGCATCTGGTCTCCTGCGATGGTCTTCCAGTACTGCAGTTGTGCTATGCCGCAACGTCACCCATCGACATCCAGCAGGTGCGGGCAGATCCCGATTCTCACCTTGGCTGGTGGTCGGATCGTCTTGAAGCCAGGGTGCCGGCATGGCTGGTCACAGCGCGCGCCCGGACCACCCTACCTTTGGCAATGGTGTCGCTGTTGCGCACCGTCGATGCGGGGATCATCGCCACACCGGAAATTGTCCGTGCCGGTGAGATGCTCGAGGTGAGCTGGTCGGAATATGGCGTCCGACGCGGATTGACGATCGATATCAATGGCCCCGGTGCAGTCGCATGTGTGTCCCCTTCGTCCCCGGTGAGTTGGTGAGCGAATTATGAGCCGTCCGGTTTATGACTCCGTGAGCGTTTTCGGCCTTGGCTATGTCGGCTGCGTGAGCGCGGCATGCCTAGCGTCGCGCGGACACCGCGTCGTCGGCGTGGACGTGAATCCGGAAAAGATGGAGTCGCTTCGGCAAGGTAGGTCTCCGGTCGTAGAGGACGAGATCGGCGACCTCACCGCTGAGGTCGTCGCCGCCGGCAACCTCGTAGTCACCCAAGATGCGCGCGCGGCCGTCTCGGATACGGACATCTCACTGATATGCGTCGGCACCCCGTCGACCACCGGCGGAGGGCTCACAACGCGGTACCTCGAAGAGGTGACTTCCGAGATCGGTGCGGCGCTTGCTGAAAAGGACTGCTGGCACGTCGTCGTGTTTCGCAGCACCATGGTGCCGGGGACGTGCGAGAAGCTGCTGATACCGCTGCTGGAGCGGACGTCGGGTAAGCGAGCCGGGGTCGATTTCGGAGTGTGCGTCAATCCTGAGTTCCTGCGCGAGGGGACGAGCGTCCGGGACTTCTTTGATCCGCCTAAAACTGTTGTGGGCGGTACGGATTCACGTAGCCAGGAGACGCTGCTGGGGCTGTATGAAGGCCTTCCGGGCCCCCGCTTCCAGGTCCCGATCACCGTCGCCGAAATGACGAAGTACGTCGATAACAGTTTCCACGCGGTCAAGGTAGGGTTTGCGAACGAGGTCGGTGCGATCTGCGCCGCGTTGGGGCTGGACTCCCATGCGGTGATGGACATCTTCCTTGCCGATACCAAACTCAACGTCAGCCCGGCCTATCTTCGGCCGGGATTCGCATTTGGTGGTTCATGCCTTCCGAAGGACCTGCGGGCACTCACTCATACCGCGCGGCGCCACGACATCGATATTCCGTTGCTGGCGAACGTGCTTGTCTCCAACGAGGCCCATCTGCGTCGTGCTCTCGATGTTGTGGTCGCCGCTGGACGGCGCAAAGTGGGGATCTTCGGCCTGTCATTCAAGACGGGTACAGACGATCTGCGTGAGAGTCCGATGGTGGAACTCGCGGAACGTCTAATCGGCAAGGGCTTCGACGTCAAGATTCACGACGCGAACGTAATACTTTCACGACTGGTGGGTGCGAACCGCTCCTATATCGACGAGCGGCTGCCTCATATCGGCGAGGTCCTGGTCGACAAGGTCGATGCCGTGCTCGAGCATGGAGAGGTGCTGATTGTCGGGTCACGCGCGCCCGAGGTTGTCGATGCGATCTCATCGGTTGGATCGGATCGCCTGATCATCGACCTGGTGCGGCTCCCCAACGCCGTGCACCTGCGTGAAACCCCGAACTACAAGGGTATTGGCTGGTAGCCCGTGCTGCATCCGTTCATCAACTCTTTGACGACCGCCGTCGAAAAATACACGGCCGATACTCGAACCAAGCTCGTACGGCAGCAAAGCGATAGCATCGGCGGGGGTGTCACCGCCCCGAACGCCTCTACCATGTTGCGATTGCGGCCCTGCGGGTCAGTCCCGCGCCGCCGAGCAGTTCATTGGGTCACGAACCCCTCTCAGAACGTCGCGCGCAGAGCCGAATTCGGTATCGACCTCTGTCGGGTCCGATGACGTCGGCAGATCTCGGCGCCTCGCCTGGCGGTCTCAGTGGTGTGCTCAAGCAAGGCGTGGGGTACTCCGCGATCGGCGCAGTCATCTGCCAGGTCCTCGTCATTGTCCAGACGATTGTGCTGGGCCGGCTACTCGGGCCCGAAGAGGTGGGCGTCTTCACGGCCGGATCGGTGTTGATGGGATTTCTACTAGTCTTCACGCAGGGCACGCTCGCGCAGGCGCTCATACAGCGCGAGGACGACATCGAGGACGCCGCCAATACGGTGTTGGTCGTGACCTGTACAGCGGGTCTACTGCTCGGACTTGGGGTCTTGGTCGCCTCACCGCTGATCGGCAATCTGTTTCACGATTCCCGGGTTGCGCAGATCTCGGCGGCGACGTCGGGACTGACGCTACTTTATTTTTGCGTGAGCGTCCCAGAGGCGCTCATGCAGCGCGCATTTCGTTTCAAACAACGAATGATTATACAGCCCGCGGCAAAGATCGCGTTCGTGGGTGTATCGATTCTCTTCGCTGTGTTGGGATACGGCGCGTGGGCGATGGTCGTCGGTTCCTACGCGTCGAGCATCACCCTGCTGGTGCTGAGCTGGTGGATGGCGAAATGGCGCCCGTTCCGCGGGCGCTTTTCCATCCGGATATGGCGCGAGATGGCAGTTTTCTCGTTGCCGCTGCTCTTAAACAACATCTCGGCCAGCATCCGTGAAACCTTCCAGCAGGTGCTCCTCGGTCGTCGGCTTGGCACCGAGGAATTGGGCCAGTACCGTTATGGCTACCAAATGGCGTACATGCCCGCCATCGCCATGGGCGACATCTTTGGGTATGTGCTATTCCCCGCGTTCGCGCGAATTGCCGACGATAGCGCAAGGTTCCGAGATGCCTTCCTGCGCGCACTCGGTTGGACTTGGTTCGCTGCCCTTCCAGTAGGAGCGCTGTTGGTTGCGGTGGGCCGGCCAGTCGCGGTGCTGCTTCTCGGCGACGAATGGCGTCCCGCCGGGAATGCCGTCATGGCGATGGCGGGAATCGCAGTGGGCGTGGCCCTCGCCTCGCTTGGCGCGCAGGTAATTAAGGGTGCGGGCCGGTTATCGCTGCTGAACTGGCTAAGCGCGCTCAGCCTGGCTCTCCACCTGCCGCTTGTCTTGCTGCTCTTGCGGTTTGGCCTCGTCGGGGTCGGCATCGGGCTCTCGGTCACGTATCTGGTCGTCGGCATCGTCAGCGTCTTGCTCGCCCGCTCGGTGGCCGATGCCTCGTTCCGCGATGTCGTTTCCTGCCTGGCCCCGTCGACCCTGTCGGCATTTGTCGCCTTCGCAGCAGTTTTCCCCTTGGAGCATTTCGTCGTTAGATCCGACCAGTACTTCGAGCCGCTAGGTCTCGCGATGGTTGTTGCCAACTGCCTGCTTTTCTCGCTGATCTACATCGGCGTCCTAAGACTGGTGTCGCCGACGCGGTATCGATCGGTCCGCGGTTTTGCAGAGCGTGCGGCGACGAGGTTGGTGGCCTCGCTCACTGGCCGGCGTAAGTGAGGAATTGGCGTGGGTCTGAAGGTGCTTATGATCGGGGCGTATCCGCTTGAGCCGGGTGTCGTGCACGGTGGAGTCGAGTCGGCGACCAGTACCCTCGTGCCGGCGTTGGCGGAGCGCGACGACATCGACAGTGTCACCGTGTTGCGCTTCCATCACGGAGAGGCGTCGACAGACTACCGGCGTGAGGCGCCGAAGGTCCATATCTACTACGTGCGCGGCCAGTACCGGTGGCGGATGATCACCCGGTCGTTCCTGGACTTGCGCAAGGCACGCAAGCTGATCGCGGAATTGAACCCAGATGTGGTACACGGCCAGGAAATCGGCGTCAATAGCGATATCGCGGTTCGCTGCAGCCCGAACGGCGTGGTGACCGTGCACGGCATAACGTATGTCGAGACCCACTTGTACCATGAGCCCAGTCTCCGTACCACGTTGCGGGCCAGGTTGATACATAACGTAGCCCGGCGGGTACTCCGCCGAGCCAAGGTCGTCATTTCGATCTCGAAGTACGACGCGGAGGAACTTTCCGGGCTGACACGGGGCGCGCGCGTAAGCATCGCCAATCCCACCGCGGCGGAGTTCTTCGCGCTGGCGCCGTCGGCACCAACCGCGCCGCGACTGCTGTTCGCCGGTGGGATCATCCCCCTCAAAAACCCGCTGGGCCTCGTCAACGCGTTCGCGTTGGCACTCAGGGCGGTGCCCGATGCTCGCCTGATTCTGATTGGTCCGCAACCCGATGCGGCCTACGTGAAATTGATTCGGGATCGGGTCGCAGATCTGGGCTTGACCGACAGCGTTGACATCGTTGGGTTCGCCGACAATGAACGGCTACTGCAGGAAATCGCGATGGCACGTGCTGTCGTGTTGTTCTCGCGACAGGAGAACGCGCCCACCATCATCTCTCAAGCCATGGCGGCGGGTAAGCCCGTCGTGGCGAGCCGCGTTGGTGGCGTACCGGAAATGGTCGACGACGGTCATACTGGTTTCCTTGTGGAATCCGAAGACGAAGCCGCGCTGGCCGACCGGCTGGCGAGGGTGTTGGACGACCAGCACTTATGCCTGCGGATGGGCAGTCGCGCACATGAAATCGCCCTAACCCGGTTCACGCCCGAGGCAGTTGCCGAGTCGACTGTCCAGGCATATCGAACGGCCCTGATGAGGAGAGGTACGTCTAATGGTTGAGCCATTGCAGTCCGACCGGAATCGACTACGCGCCACATCGCCCGACCGTAGGCGACGCACGGGCATGAAGGTGCTGGCAGCCCGGTTCCTCTGCGCGGCAGGCGTACCAGTGCTCGCGCAGTGGCAACGATCGGGGCAGCTTGCGATCCTCATGTTCCACGGCGTCGAGGGCGAGCCGCTCTCACCGCCCTGTGATTACGTGCACGACGTCGCAACCCTGCGGCGTGAGCTGGAATACGTTCGCAAACACTTTCATGTTCTGCCGCTCGAGGAGGCCCTTGAGCGGCTCCGTGATGGTACGCTGCCCCGGCGTGCGGCCACGTTGACCTTCGACGACGGGACGCGCAACCTGGCGATCCACGCCGCGCCGGTGCTGCGCGACCTGGGACTGCCAGCCGCAGTCTTCCTCGCGACGGGACCGATGGGAACCGGTGAGGCGCTCTGGCCCGACCGGCTCTGGCTCGCATTCGCGCGGACGAATGTGCCAGAAGTCGACCTCACGGCGGTCGGCCTCGGGAAGTGTTCGCTTCGGACCGTTGCCGAGCGCTATCAGACGCGCGATGCGGTCGTCCAACACTTCAAGCGGCTTCCCGACGCAGAGCGGATTGCACAGGTCGAATGGCTTGTCGCGACGCTGGGGCCGGAATTTGACGCTTACGGTAGCCCCTTCCAGATGCTTTCCTGGGATGAGGCACGCACCCTCGAGAGCGACGGGAACGTGACTCTTTATCCGCACACCGTCACGCATCCGATCCTCTCGCGCTGCTCCGATGAGAAAGTCGAGTACGAGATCTCCGAATCGTGTCTGGCAGTTGAGCGCGAGACGGGGCGTACACCCACGATTTTCGCGTATCCCAATGGTGGCGTGCAGGATTTCGACGAGCGTGCGAAGGCGGCATTGCGCCGAAACGGCGTCCGCTGGGCGCTTTCGACGACCAATGGCTTCGCGGACGGCGACTCAGATCCGTTCGCGCTGCCCCGCATTGGAATCGGGAGCAACCCGTCCTTTGCGCTGTTCCGGCTCAAGGTGTCGGGTTTTGAACTGAGGAAGCCCCGTTTCCGTGCTTCTGACGCGGCGCGGCCGGTGCGCACCGAGGTTCGAAGTGATGTTGGTGCTGCGGGTTGATGAGGCACATCTGAAGACCGCTCCGCGACTACGCTGGGGAAGGTCCTACGGTGATTCCCAATGCTGCGGGTGCGAACTGCGCCACAATCGTCGCACCGCGGCCGTGACCTTCTCGCAAACCGTCAAATCGGAACGCGCGCGCTCGAGCGGCGACACGCGTGATTCTAGGCGCGGTGGTCTTATCGCAGATGAGTGGGACGTAGTTCCGGTGTGGTTAACTGGGCCGACTGAATGAGGGGACGCATGGAAATCCTTCCCGTAGCGAAAGGAATCGCGTCGTACGTACCCGGCGTATATGCGATGCGGGATCGCCGACGCAAATTCAGGACGGCCAACGCCGCATACTGCTACGAGGTGTGGATCAAACACCTTACGATGCTCAACGAGCATGCCCGCGTGCCGATTCCAACGACATTCGCCGAGGTGGGGCCGGGCGGATCCCTTGGTGTCGGGCTCGCTGCGCTCCTGTCTGGAGCCGACACATATTACGCACTCGATGTCGTTAAATACTCCGAGATCGACCGAAACCTCGCGCTGCTGAGCGACCTCGTGGATCTCTTCCGTAACCGAGTTCCGGTATATGTGGGTTGGCCCATCAATAAGGACGTTTTCCCGGGGCACCTACTTTCCGGCGACGTGCTTGCGGAGACATTGGCCGCGCCGCGGATCGAGGAGATTCGTCACGCGCTCAAAGCGCCGGACGGCCGCACCGGCGCGATCACCATCGAATACATCGTCCCGTGGCAGGGTTCGGCCATCCGCGAGGGCGAAGTGGATCTCATCGTTTCGCATGTCGCCATGCAGGCCGTCGACAGGCTGGAGGACGCCTACGATGCGTTCGCCCAATGGCTGCGGCCAGGGGGGCGCATGTCGCACCTCATTGACTTCAGTAGCCAACGATTCACTAAGCGCTGGAACGGCCACTGGGAGTATCCCGATCCGGTTTGGAAGGTGATCGTGGGAAAGAGGCGGAACGTGATCAATCGCCAGCCCTGTACGACGCATCTCTCCCTGATGACCGACCGAGGGTTCGAGATCACCTGCGAGTTGCGCGAGCGAGTGCAAGGCATCCCGCGCGAGCGGCTGGCGGCCCGTTGGCAAGGAATTAGCGATGATGATCTCGTCACCAAAACGGCGTTACTGCAGGCACGGCTCTCAGAGGGTTAGGGGAGCACTCTCGTCAGGCCCTCACCGCGACATCACACCGCCCCTATACGCTGACAATTTCACCCGCGGTCGCGCTACCATGCGACGCCTTCCTCATCGGAATCATGGGCCTCAATGAGTCGCATGATTCTTGCAGGACAGGCACTTTGGACAATCCACAGCCGTGTCACACCAGTTTTCGCGCAGAATCTAGGCTAGGAGCGTGATGGGGCAGCAAGACATCGTTTTCAACATCGAGCCGATTGGTGCGCTTGACGAGCTCGAGCGAGAGTGGCGGCGTCTGGAAATCGACGCCTCGCCATCGTTCTTCTTGTCGTGGAACTGGATCGGCACCCTGCTCGAGATGGTCCCGCCGGAGGCGAAACCGCGCCTGCTGCGTGGCACAGCAGCAGGACGGACAGTGGCGCTCGCTGTGCTAGGGGACACCGAGATGCGTCGGCACCGGATAATCCGCGCTCGCCGGTGGGTCCTCAACGCCACCGGTGATCCAGCGTTTGACTGCGTCTATGTAGAGCACAACGGTTTGTTAGCGGGACCGCAGATCGGTTGGGACGGTCTGCTCGAGGCCTTCGCTGCAACCAAGGAGGTCGACGAGCTGAGTTTGCCCGGTGTCGCGGCCCCCCCGCCCGCATCCTTGGTCGAGGAGCGGGGGCTGCTTCGCCGGGAGGCGCCGGAGTTGTCCTTCGCGGTGGATCTCGGCGCTCTGTCCGCCAGTGGCGGCGACGTCGCGGCGATTCTCAGCAGCAACGCTCGCTCTCAGCTTCGACGCGCACTGCGCAAGCTCGAGCCGGTGAGGCTCGAAGCAGCGGCCAGCGAGGGTGAGGCGCTTGCCTTCTTCCGAGCCCTTAAAGAACTTCACGTCCTCTGGTGGGAGCGGCGCGGCCTGCCGCACGCGTTTGTCCACCAGTTCTTCGAGCGATTCCATGAACGCCTCATCGAGCGAGGGTTCGCCGAAGGAGCGATCCAACTCCTGCGTGTTTGGAGCGGGGACCGCACACTCGGCATCCTCTACAACTTTCACCGCGGCACTCGCGTATACGCCTATCAGAGCGGCTTTGCCCAGCCGGAGGCACACGAACGTCCCGGTGTCATCGCCCATGCCCTCGCCATCAAGCGGGCGTGGCAGGAGGGCGACGAGATCTATGATTTCATGGCCGGAGAGAATCGGCTAAAGCGCAGCTTCGGGAACCGCACGGAGACGCTCTCATGGACCGTAGTCCAAAAACCACGCCTTCGCTTTCGCGCCGAGCACAGGGCTAGGCAGCTGAAGGCGGACTACGTCGCCACACGCAATCGTGGCGAGGAAGAACCCGCCCAAGTCTGAGCGAAGCGGTGGTCACTACAGCGCGCCGGAGCCGAGGAGGTGACCGTGACCACAGCTGGCCCACAACGGTGTCGCCGATGCCGCAGATCCCGTAAAAGGCCGGCAGCTGTGGTGTAGTGGCAAGGCGCTTTTTCTACTGGCCGGCGCGTTGCATGCGCTCGAGCCAGATCTCGCGCCAGTACATGATCTCGCCGCGCGGGCAATCGCCCAGTACTCCGTAACAAAGGCATTCCTCGGCCAGCGAGGCGTCGTTGCTGATGTTCTCCAGCGTCACCGTATCGGTCATCTCCCGCATGATCCCGGTGGTCTCGTCGATAAGTCGATCGACGCGGCATCGCACCCGCGCTTCGCCGCCACAGCAGCGTGTCATTTCGGAGCAGATCCCCATGCCACGATTGCGCCCATGCCGATCCAGCGTCTGCGCGATTTCGGCCCTGCTCTTGACTCGCACCAGCTCGCCGGGCTGCAGACCGAGCGATTCGTTGGGTGTTCGCGTGTGTGGTCCGTGAAGCCATCTGTCGCCGCCCGCCCTACGCCGCACTTTCTGCGACAGCGAGAGGTACGCGGTCTTCGCTGCCGCGCCAAGCGGCAAATCGCCAGTGCGGATCTCCCGAAGCAGGATGCGTAGCACCCACGGTTTCTGCGCGCCGGGAAAGGCGCGCGTAGCTTTGAACAGCTCAGTCGACTGACAGAAGTAACGCTGCGCATCTGCCTTCACCTTGAGCCTCGCCTTGAGCGCCTCGAGTCCCGACGCCGATTGCGCGACCGACTCGGCAGCAGCGTCGGCGGGCCGCAGCCACGCTTCCTTCCAGAATATCCTGCAGCCATGCCCGCATCCGTCGTGTCTGCTGCCATCGCATCGCGGGCTGTCGAGAATCACCACCTGCTGACCAGGAAATTGCCGTTGCCGATAGCCGTCCACGCATGTTTTCTCAACTTGACGCTGGACGCGGAATCGTTTGCCGCACCATTCGACCATCTCGGGCATGAATGGGAGCCCCTCGAGCGTGCCATCAGCCTCGAGCGTCGCGAGGATCTCTTCGGCCGAGCGAACGCTGACGTAGTCCCCGGTACGGTATTTGCGCTGAATCATTGGCACGAAATGGAGCATGGATGATACGCGGCAACGGCCCAGCACGATGCTGACCGCGTCGATGAGGGGGTCGGATACGGACATGTCAAAGGTTTACCTGCTAAAGCTCGCATGATCAGCGGTTCCCCTTTCTAGAATCCTGGCCCCGAGAGTTTGGGACCCATCGGCCTGCCTGCGGAGACGACAACGTCCATCGCGCCTCCAGTCGGCGAACCCGCGCCCAATCTGCCTGCCCGCAAAACATATGCAAGTTTGCCATATTCTCGACTTTGTGTCATCTCGCCTACCGTGGTCACGAACCTCACATCGGCCGGCAACGCCCACAAGGGTCAGGCAGGAGATCCTGCCGCCAGTGGGGACCCACCGGACGGTCAGTCAGGGAACCTTGGACCGTGCCGGCCATATTCAGGCGAAAGCAACTAGGTGGCGCGAAGCGGCATCGGTTCTGGCAAATACAGGCACTCGATGCCAAACTGATTCTCACCGGAAGAGTACTGGAGACGGCGGCACGACACAGCTCGGCCGTCGCTTCATTCAGCAAACTGACAAGAAGCGTTTCGGCAGACCGTGCGTAAGGTTTCTCCAGCGACGTTTCCCCAGGGCCAGCTATGTGATGGCGTTTGCTACGCTGTAGGCGCGGTTGCCCTGCATCGTGGTTGGCTAGGACGGTTGCGCGGTGTGATATCTTGCCAGGTCTCCCAGTCGCACGGTGCGTGGCGACGGGCCCGCAGTGACGCTTGACGTCGAGGGTCGGGAGTCCATCATCGACCCGGCAACCGACGGGGATCCATCGGGGGAGCTGACCGATTTGAGGGGGTGGCAGTCGTTCACGTTCGATTGATTCCTATTCGTGACGCCCAGTCCGACGTGCGGCTGCTGGATCGGTGGGCGGAGCTGGAACGTGACGCGCTCGAACCCAACCCCTTCTTCGCGCCGGAGATGGTGTTGCCGGCGGCGCGTAACCTGCAGCATGGGCAGGCGGTGCAGTTGCTGGTGGCCGAGCAGTCTGGAGAGCTTCGGTTCCTCATGCCGGTGTTGGGCGGGACCGCGCGGTGGCGCGTGCCGGCCGCCGTGTTGCGGGCGTGGATGCACGACTACTGCTTCCTCGGTACCCCGCTGCTGGCGGCCGACGGTGACCCTGATCTGGTCTGGGCGGCGGTCCTCGGCCACCTCCGGCGCGGCTCCCGGACTTCCCTGCTAGTCGTGCCCTTCCACGCGGCCTATGGTCCGGTGGCGGCGGCGCTCCAACGGGCCGGCCTGGAGAGCGGGATCGGGATCCGCCGCGGCCCGGCGGCACAGCGCGGGTTCGTGCTGCGGCGCCCCCAGCCCAGCTACGCCCGCGAGTGGATGTCTCAGAAGCATCTGGCCAACATGGCCCGGCGCCGCCGCCAGCTGCGCTGCACGGTGGGCGCGGAGGTCGCGGCGGTCGATCGAGCCGCCGTCGGCCTGGAAGGGGCCATCGAGCAGTTCCTGACGCTGGAGGCCAAGGGCTGGAAGGGCCGAAACCGGACCGCGTTGTCCTGCCGGTCCGGAGACGTCAAGTTCTTCCGCGAGATGAGCCACGCCTTCGCCGACCGCGGGAGGTTGATGTTCCTCAGCCTGGAGGCCGGTAGCAGAGTGCTGGCCCAGAACACCGCCTTGGTCGGCGCCGGGGGGTTGTTCGGCTTCAAGCGTGCTTACGACGAGGACTTCGCCCGCTGGTCGCCTGGCTCGCTGCTGGACCTCGACGTGCTCGACTGGTTCCACCGGCAGGCCTCGCTGGACTGGCTGGACACCTGCACCGCTGCCGACAATGGGACCGGAGCGACGCTGTTCGGGGACCGTCGCGGCATCTGCACGATGACCATCCCACTCAGCCCTCTGGGCAACGTCGCCGGCGCGGTTGTTCCGACCGGGTTCGTGACGCGCCGCTGTCTCCAGAAGACCACGGCCGGCGAGCTGGTGCGGTGGCGATGGCGCGCCGGGGAGAAGGGCTGAGGAGAATGCGGATGGCCTGTGTGGGAGGTGGCCCGACCGGTTTATACCTGGCTATTCTGACGAAGCTTCGCGATCCGGTTCACGACATCGTCGTGCTTGAACGCAACCCGGCTGGTGTCACCTACGGCTGGGGGGTGGTGATCTGGGACGACATGCTGGAGAACCTGCGGGCCAACGACCCGCCGACCGCTGATGCCATCGGCGCCGAGGGCTTCCGCTGGGTGGGCCAGCACGTGCTGGTCGACGGCCAGCCGCCGGCCAGCCTGATCGGGTCCGGCGTCAGCATCTGTCGCCAGCGGCTCCTCGACATACTCACCGCCAGAGCGCTCGAGCTTGGCGTCGACGTGCGCTTCGAGACGGAGGTTGAGGACCCGGCTTCGTTGGACGCCGACCTGGTGGTGGCGTGCGACGGTGCCAACAGCAGGCTGCGGAACCAGGGCGCCGACCGCTTCAGGACCCGGATCCACACCGGCCGCAACCGATATATGTGGTTGGCCACGACCAGGGTGTTCGACGCCTTCACCTTCGCCTTCGTGCGCACCGAGGCCGGTTGGGTCTGGTGCCACGCCTACGGCTTCGACGCCACCACCAGCACCTTCATCGTGGAGTGCTCGCCGGAGACCTGGGCCGGGCTGGGATTCGGGCACCTCGGCCTCGAGGAGACCGTCACGCGCTTGGAGGGCCTGTTCGCGCGCCAGCTCGACGGCCACCGCCTGGTCACCCAGGCTCCCGACCCTCGTCGGGCGCCCTGGCTCAGGTTTCGGACGGTGACCAACCGGCGCTGGAGGCATGGCAACCTTGTGCTGGCCGGCGACGCCGCCCACACCACACACTTCAGCATCGGCTCGGGCACCAAACTGGCCATCGAGGACGCGATTGGGCTGGCCGACGCCCTCGGAGCCTACGACGACCTCGGGCGGGCACTCACCTCCTACGAGCGCAAGCGCAAGGCAGCGTTGTTGCCGTTGCAGCGGGATGCGCGCAACAGCGCCCGTTGGTTCGAGAACCTGCCCCGCCACGTCGATCTGGGCGCGGACCAGTTCAGCGACCTCCTGGAGCATCGCCGCTCCCAGAGGCTAAAACGCGTGTCGGCCGGCTACTACCGACTGCGGCGCACCACCGCAGAGTACGCCGAGGGGATGTGGCGCTGGGCTAGCTCCCTGCGCCGGTCAGGGACGATATCACCGCTTTGAGTGAGCGAATACGACGTCCGCACGGCAGGCTGGTCGAGGATCATCCAATACGGCAGACTCTCGCCGGGCCCCAGGGGCACTGACGATGCGTGTCACCTGACTTGTGCACAAGTAAGGTGACACGCGGGGCGTGGTGCTGGAGTTCGCTTAGGGTCTCGTGTGACAAACTCACTGTGCGGGAGCGTCGGTCGTGGAGGTGGCCGAGACGCCTGGCCTGCACCGTGGTTCGGTGTAGCGCTGGTGGTATCTACAGGGCGGGACGGAGGCGCCGCGGGCCAAGCCGATGCCTGGGCGGCTGGCCACGACGTCCGACCAGCAGTTGGCACGGCTGAGTGAGATCGTCGCTTACTGCGACCCGCGGCAGATGCAGTTCGCCTTTGCGGACCCGCGACATGATCGCGGCTGTCGGGCAGTGCGAATTCGGGATCCGGCTGCACCCGAGCACCATCGGCCGGATCTTGGGCAGGCCCGGGTTCTCGCCGCAACGTTTACTGCACCGGTCCTACTGCAAGCGGCTGCGCGCCGATGCCGACGGTACGGTCTACCTCGTCGTCGGCGGCCACCCGCCCACCACGCCAAGGTGGTCGCACGTTCGTCGCCTCCACCGGCGGGCGGCTAGAATTGTTTTTCCTGCCCGGCTGCTCGTGGACATGCCGTCGACGCTGATCGTGTCGGCCAGCTCACCACCCGAGATGTGCCGTCGGTGACGGGGACGGGGAGCAGGGCGCCAGCACCGCCGCAACGGCGCGCAGTTTCGCGGTGGTCATGAATTCGTGAGGACGTGTCGCGTGCGGTCGTCGCGGATCGGCAGACCGTTGCGCCCGCCTTGATCCTGCGCGTAGATCCCGACCGCATAAGCGACACCGCGACCGTTGATCTCCATCGCCGTTCGATTGATGTGCTCCAGCGTGTCGGTCTTCTTGTGGTAGTTCGGATCGAAAGGTTGGCCCGCCTTGCCGCCCCACCGCGCGGCCTGTTCATCGGACATCTCCGTCTCGTCGCCGGTGCATAGCCAGCCCACGGGTATACCGGCCAGGCTGAAGTTCTCGTAGTCGGAAGTACCCGGGAAGGTTTTATTCTCTGGCGGCTTTCCGGCGCTCGTGAGGTAAGCCGCCAGGGTGCGTTCGATGCCGGCCGAACCCTCGGGCACCCGTAGCCACCCCTGCCACCCCCGCATAGAGCCGGAACCGAAGGATTGGTCACCGTCGTAGGTGAAGTACCCCGGGTTCTGTGAGCCGATCCCGTCGTAGTTGAGATACAACGCAATGTCTTTGAGCTGGTTCTCGTTCAGTGATTGGAGGTAGTTCTTCGACCCCTTCAACCCCTCCGTCACTCGTTGGCTTCCGGCGTCCCACACACTCTCTTCTGCTCCCCAGAAGCCGAACCGCACCGCGTGATTCACCTCCGGCGAGCCGCCCAGCTGCACTGCGGTTTCCAGCACCGCCGCTACACCGGAGCCGTTGTCGTTGATGCCCGGCCCCGCTGCCACGCTGTCGAGGTGTGCACCGACCATTACCACGTCGGTGGTGGACCCGGTCTTGGTCTGGGCGATCACGTTGCGGGTGCGCTCGGTCCGAACGCCCGCAGCGAATCTGAGGGTGGTCTCGCCCGGCACGGCGCGCAGCCGCGCACCAGAGGCCTTGGTGATGCCTACGGCGGGGATCGTCACGTCGGTGTCCTCTCCGAGGGTCCCGCCCATCTCGTCGCCGTCCACATTGTTGGCCACGATCATTGCAACCGCGCCGAGTTCGGCCGCCGCGGCCTGCTGCGCGGAGAATTGACACTCACCACGGTCCACCAGCACCACGGCCCCGGCCACCGGCAGTCCGTCATAGTCCGAAGCCGTGCAGCCCGAGGAGTGTTCGACCCGCGTGGCGACCAGCGGGCCGGTCACGCCCTGCGGCGGCGTGCCGACGGTCCACTGCAGCGGCTTGGCGGCAATCGCCACGCCGCCGACGGTCATCACCGGTTCCTCTGCGAACGGCACACGAACCTCGAACTCCGGCGTCTGGACGTCAAACCCACTGCCTCGCAGCGCATCGGCGACATACTGCACGCTGGCGTCGTAGCCTGGGGTGCCCAGCGCCCGATTGCCATCGTTGGCGTCGGCGATCTCCTGCAGCTTGGTCAGGTGCGCCATCATCGCGTCGACCGTCACCCGCTCCCGCATCATCGCCGCGAAATCGGTTGCGGCGCTGGAAGCCACGGCGGGCGTCGCGGGACGGCCGCAGCCTGAAAGAGCCGCGGTGACGACCGCCACCGTCAGCACCGCCGAAATCGCCAGCGATCTACCCCTCATCGGCCCCACGATAGCCGAACCACGCGTCCTGGCGGCCACCAGCGCGACGACCGCGGCAATACACCAACGAGCCGGACTCTCCCCACGGCATGGCACGGACTGGAAACAGCCACTGGAGCCGGGTGAACAGAAACGCATTCGCGAAGGGCAGACACCGGACGAATTCGGTGCCGACACTGGGCAGGTTCCCGAGTATCGGCTCGACCCCCAACGGCCACCGCGGCAGCACCGCAACCGCGCCGGCCGCAATTCGCAGCGGCGCCTACTCCAACCCCGAGCACCGCGGCTGGCGTAGAGGGCGATGGCACCCGACCGTCCGCTCGACGGCCGGCTTCAACCAGCAACAGCTAGGGAGCTGACCGGCGGTTTGGCGACCAGAGGCCCTACGACGATCGTCCCGATCACCATCCCCGCCGCAGACACCCCGTAAAACAGAGCCGCGACAACGGCTTTCGCCGCCACCATCAAGGTGCGGTTCGGGGTCGCCAGGAACATCGTGCGGATTATTCCGCTGCGGTATTCACCTGTCACCGTCATCGATGCCAGGATTATCAGCAGCGAGCGAGTGGTCGACACTTGATCCGTTCGGTGTCCAGCACCGCCAGTGTGCTCACTGACTGACCGCCCGGTATTCGACTGCCTCGTCGATGAGTTTCATATACGTGTCTTCCGGCGAGGCCGTCAGGGGTATAGGCGCGGCTTTGGTGAGGGCCTCGTCGGAGCCTAGGGCCGGGGCGACGGGCTTGGGGGATTTGGCTGCGGTGGCGGGTTTGTCGTTGTCGACGAACAGGATTGGGGCCAGGCGGCTTCGTGTGCCAGCTGATGTAGTAGGACAGCATCCGCACGAAGATGTGTCGCAGCACGACGTTTTCGTCGGGAGGGCGTCGGTGGGCAGGCTGGTCCGCAGCACGTAGATGCCGTCCAGGGCGACCTCGGCCGCGATGTCTTGATGATTGCCTGTGAACGTGAAGGCTTCATCGGTGATGTCGATGGTGAAGTGTTTGGCCATCGTGTTAGTGGTTGATCACCTTGCCCACCCGTAGCGCGATCCTGTCTCGTCCGCGCGCTGGCCGGTCGGGCGGGGCCACAGCCGCGATCTTCTCGAGGCCTTTCGTCAGATCCTGGGCGCATGTCGAATTCCTGGACGTCCAGCTCGCCGATCTCGATGAACAGCCGCGGTCCGCTTGTGTTCGTCTGTGAGGACCCCGGCCGGTGCGTTGAGGCGCAGCCGGTCGCCGTCGAGCACGATGCGTACGTCGAGGTTGCGCAGCTCGGTGAGAAGGTCGCCAACAGTCATAGCACGGTTTCCTCTCTCTCGCCTTGGTCGGCAGCCGCGAGCGCAGCGCTGCCCATCGCCGCCCAGGACAGTGCGTCGATCGCGGCGGCGAGCTGTTCGGGGGTCGGCCGCTCGAACAAGTTGCGCAGCGGCAGATCGACGCGAGCGCTCTCGCGCACTTTGGCCATCACGCGCGCGGCTTTTAGTGAACTGCCGCCGAGATCGAAGAAGTTGTCGAAGACACCGACATCGCCGCGGTCGAGCACTTCCTTGAACACGGCGACGACGAGCGCCTCGCTGGCCGAACGCGGATCGACGATCTCGTGTGGCTCGATGTGTCGGTGTTCGGGGGCGGGTAGTGCTTTGCGGTCGAGTTTGCCGTTGGGTGTCAGCGGCAGTGCGTCGAGGTAGACGAAGTGCGCGGGCACCATGTAGTCGGGCAGGCGGGTGCGCAGCGTGGTGCGCAGGTCGCCGATGAGGGTGGCCGGTGGGTTGTCGGTGATGAGGTAGGCGACGAGTTGTTTGTCGCCGGGGGTGTCCTCGCGGTCGTTGACGGCGACCTGGCGGACCTGCGGGTGCTCGGCGATCGCGGCTTCGATCTCGCCGAGTTCGATGCGGAAGCCGCGGATCTTGACCTGCTGGTCGATACGGCCCAGGTACTCGATGTCGCCGCCGGGAAGGCAGCGGGCCAGATCGCCGCTGCGGTACATGCGCCCGCCGTGGAACGGGTCGGGCAGGAAGCGCTGCTCGGTCAGTTCGGGGTGGTTGAGGTAGCCGTCGGCCACACCGGCGCCGGCGATGTACATCTCGCCGATAACGCCGGTCGGCACCGGCTGGCCGTGTGCGTCGAGCAGGTAGATCCGGGTGTCGGGGAGCGGTACGCCGATCATGCTGCCGGCGCCGGTGTCGAGATCTGCGTGCGTGATCGGCCGGTAGGTGACGTACACGGTGGTTTCGGTGGGGCCGTACATGTTGATCAGTTCTGGTGTGTCATCGCCGTAGCGGTCGATCCAGGGTTGCAGGCTTTGCAGCTGCAGCGCCTCGCCGGCGAAGATGACGTAGCGCAGCGCGAACGCGCCCGGCGCCGCGGCGCGGTCGGCGTCGATGAGTGCGCGGAACGCGGTCGGGGTTTGGCACAGCACGCTGACCTGTTCGCGCTGTAGCAGCGCCCGGAACGCGACCGGGTCGCGGCTGACGTCCTGGGGCACGACCACCAGGCGGCCGCCGGCCAGCAGCGCACCCCACATCTCCCAGACCGAGACGTCGAACGCGTAGGAATGAAACAGCGTCCAAACATCCTGGGGGCCAAAGCCGAACCAGCTGTCGGTGGCGGCGAACAACCGCAGCACGTTGCGGTGGGTGACGGGCACGCCTTTGGGCTGACCGGTGGAGCCTGAGGTGTACATGACGTAGGCCAGGTCCTCGCCGGCACCGGCCACCGCCGGTGGGGCCGCCGCGGTGGTGGGCGGTGGTAGGGGTTCGTCGAGGCACACGCAGGTCACGGGCAGCGCCGAAAGCTCGCCGGCCAGCGCGCGCTGGGTGAGCACCACTTGAGCCTCGGCATCCTGCAGCATGAACGCGACCCGCTCGCTGGGGTAGACCGGATCCAAAGGGAGGTAGGCGCCGCCGGCCTTGAGGATCGCCAGGATGCCGATCACGACGTCGGGGCTGCGCTCGACCCGAAGACCGACCACCTGGTTGGTGCCCACACCCAGCGCGCGCAGGTGGGTGGCCAGCGTCTCGGCGCGCTCGTCGAGTTCGGCGTAGCTCCACTCCTGGCGCCCCGACGCCGTGTCGATGCTCAGCGCGATCGCCTCCGGGGTGGCTGCGACCTGGCGGGCGAACCCGCCGTGCAACGTCACATCCGGCGTGGCGAAAGACGGGATCGGCTCCACACCCACCAGCGCGGCACGCTCCTCGGCATTGACCAGCGACAGGGAAGCGAGCGGAACCGTCGGCTCCGCCGTGACCTGTTCGAGCAGCCGACGGTATTGCGCAAGCCAGCCCGCGACAGTCGCGGCATCGAACAGATCCGCGTTGAAATCGCATTCGAGCAGTATGCTCTCGCCGTCGTCAACCGCGTTGAGACCGAGGTCAAAATTGTAGAACGCCTTTGGCGCCTCAACGCCGGCGACGGTAACCTCGCCGAAGTCGAACGGGCTGCCGATCTTGTCGATGTTGAAGAGCACCGACACGAGCGGCGTGCGGCTCGGATCGCGGGGCAGCCGGAGTTTCTGGACGAGCGTGCCGAACGTGAGCCGCGGATGCGTCTGCGCCTCGAGGAAAGTCGTGCGCGCCGCGCGTAAGTGCTGGGCGAACGTCTGCTGCGCATCGACGCGGCAACGCAGCGGGATCGTGTTGACTCCGTGCGCGACGAGATGACGGTTTTCCTGCAGCGCCTGGCTGGCTATCGGCACGCCGATGATGAGATCGTCGATGGAAGCGAGGCGGGCGATGAGCACTTCGAATGCGGCGAGCAACGTGACGAACTGCGTCGCGCCGTGCTTGGCGGCGCAGGCGCGAACGTCCTGGTAGAGCTCCTTGTCGATCGCCAGCACCTGTCGGCCGGCGGTGTAGGTCTTAAAGACACGGCGAGTACGATCGAGCGGTAGTTCCAACGTCGGCACGCCGCTCGCGTATTGCGCCGCCCAGAAGTCAAGTGCCGCATCCATTTCCGCGACGATGGCGGGGCTCTGCTGATCGGCCGCGAAGTCGCGAACGGATGCGGCCGGAGGTAATGTCGCGGGCAGTCCGAGGCGATCGGCCGCATAGATTTTCGCGAGATCGCCGAAGATCACCGCCGACGACCAGCCATCAACGACGACGTGATGCGCAGTGAACACGAGTCGGTGGCGGTCCGGTGCTTCGCGGATTATTCCCGCGCGCCACAGCGGCGCGGCACCAAGATCGAAGGGCGTGCGTGTTTCGCGATCGACTATGCGCGCGATCGCCTCGATACGCTCTTGCTCGTCCAGCGCGCTGAGGTCGCTCAGCGGCAGCGTGACCGCGACATCGGGCAGCACGCTTTGTGATTCGTTGGTCAGGTCGATCGAGAGGCGCAGTGCCTCGTGGCGTTGGACCACATCGGCGAGTGCCTTGTGCAGCGATTCCACCGACAGCGGGCCGTGCAGCTTCAGCACGAAGCACTGGTTGAACGAGCAATTCGCTTCGTCGCCCATCAGCGTCTCTGCACAGATCTCGCGTTGCGGCTCGGTCAGCGCAAAATCCGCATCGGCGAGATGCAGTTCCTGGCCCGGTATTTCAGCGTATTTGGGCAGGAAATCGGCGGCTTGCATTTCGGCGAGCGTCTCTCTGAACGCCGTGACAACACGGTCGAGATCGGCATCGCTGTGCGCGAGTGTCAGGAAGCACGGACGGCCTTCCCAGGTGTGCACACCCTTTTCGCGCATCAGTGTGTAATACAGCGGCGCCAGCGGGAGATCGTGCGGGAACGACACCACAAACCACGACGAGAAATGGTTGATTAGCACGGGCGCACCGAGCTCGGCGACCACCGCCTTCAACCTCTGGACGAAAGCAGTGGTGCGCAGGTTCAGGCCGCGCTGCAGCTCGGGGCCTTCCTGGTTCAGGCGCAGCAGCACCGCGCGCGCGGCGGCGAGTGCGAGCGGGTGGCGCACGAAGGTGCCGGCGAAGAACGTGACGCCCGCCTCTGGACCGGAATCATCGCCGAAGCGCCAGCTGCCTCCGTCGAGCGCATCGAGGTACTTCGCACTGCCGGCAACCATGCCGATGGGCAGGCCGCCGCCAATGACCTTGCCGTACGTCGCGATGTCGGCGCGCACGCCGAACAGTGCCTGTGCGCCGCCGGGATGCACGCGAAATCCGGTGACGACTTCATCGAAGATCAGCGCGGTGTCGCATTCTGCGGTTATTCTGCGCAGCTCGTGCAGGAATTCGCGCGGCTGCAGTTCGGGTCGCCGGCTCTGCACCGTTTCGACGAGCACTGCGGCGAGCTGTCCCTTCAACGACTTGATCGTCTCGAGCGCTTCCTGTGTGCCGTATTCAAGCACCAGGATGTTGTCGGTCATCGCCGAAGGAATGCCGGGTGCGATCGGCGTCGCGCGGCCGTCGCCGCTCATGGTCGGTCGCACTAGCACTTCGTCGAAGATGCCGTGGTATGCGCCGGCGAACATCACGACCTTATCGCGCCCCGATACCGTTCGTGCGACGCGGATCGCGGCCATGACGGCTTCGGAACCGGTGCTGCAGAACGCGGCCCGCTCCATGCCGACCATCTCGCAGAGGAGCTTGGACACCTCGCCCGCGAGCGGCGTCTGCGGACCGATCTCGATGCCGGCGTCGTACTGCTCATCGACGGCCTCGCGGATGAACTTCGGGTTGTGCCCGAACAAGATCATGCCGAAGCCGTTCGTGATGTCCACATAGTCGTTGCCGTCGACATCCCAGAGATGACTACCGGATGACCGCACCGAGACGATCGGGTAGACCATCTCCTTCCAGCTCTGGCGGAACCCCGAGACCGAGCGCGGATCGGCAAGATGGGCACGGTTGGCCTCCGTCGCGGCTTTCGATGCCGCCGTCTTGCGGTTGTAGCGCTCGATGATCGCCGTGAGGTGCCGCCGCTGTTCGTCGGTCAGGCCGCCGGTCGGGTTGCGCTTCGGCGGCCGGTAGGGTCCGAACGCGGCCGTAGGGGCGGCCGCTTTGCTCGTCGATTGCTTCTTCGGCACCGAGGTCGCCGCTGCGGGCGCAGGTGCCACTGCGTCTGTCGGCATCGCTGAATCTGGACGAACGCCGAGCATTTCGAGCTGGCGCGCGATGGTCGCGAGCTGCTGTGCGAGGCCGGCGAGCGAGCCTCCATCGGAGGGCATCGTGGCAGGCGTTGCGATTGCCGTTGCCGGCGTGGCGGCGGCAACGGCAATCGCGACCGGCAACGCGTCTTCGGGCAACGTCGGCAGGATGCGGTCGACCAAGAGGTTCAGCGTCGGAGCATCCTCGAGCAGCGTGCGCACGGTGATTTTCGTCGCGAACTGCTTCTGCAGCGCGTTGCTCGCCTGCGTCAGGAACAGCGAATCGAAGCCGATCTCGAGGAAGTTCGCATCGGGCGAGAGGCATGTCGGGTCGAAGCCGGAAAGATCAGCGAACGTCTGTTGCAGGCGCGACAGCAGGGCGGCGGAGCGGTTGTTCGTCGTCACGCTGATGTCCTGAGCTGGAAGGGAAGTTGGAGGGATCGCTGCGTGGTTCGTCGCAGCGAACACTGGCGGTTCGGCGGCAGGGACGGCGTCGGTCGCGGGAAGCGGATCAACCCAGTGACGTTGGCGCCGGAAAGGATAGGTAGGCAGCGGCACACGGCGACGACGTGCATCGCCGTGAAACCCGTGCCAGTCGACGTCGACGTTGCGTGCCCAGAGTTGGCCCGCTGCCGCCAGGAGGTAGTCACTGTCCGCACGCCACTCCTGGCCCGGATGCAGCGACGTTGTGATCAGCTGCGTCGCGAGACGCCGGTCGTGCTGGCGTGCCAACGCTGCAAGCGTCTGGCCGGGACCGACCTCGACAAGCGCGAGATATGCATCGATGAGCTGACCGATGCCGCGCGCGAACTGCACCGGCTCGCGCAACTGGCGCGCCCAGTAGTGCGGATCGACTGCTTCCTCATCGGTGATCGGAACACCGGTGAGGCTGGAGATCCACCGCAGTTCCGGTACGCGACGCGGCACCGAGGCAACGATGTGCGCGAACGGCTCCAGGGCCGGCTCCATCATGGGAGAGTGATACGCATGTGACGTATGAAGACGTCGGTGCGCAATGCCATTTGCGTCGAGCCTCGCCTCGAAGGCGGCGATCGCTTCATGGCAGCCCGAGACGACGGTGTGATTCGGTGAGTTGACCGCCGCGATTGACACGTCCGGCGTCAGTTCGGCGGTGATTGTCTCCGCCGACGCGCGCACGCCGAGCATGGCACCGGCAGGCATGTCCTCCATCAGGCGCGCACGGCGCGCGACGAGCACGAGAGCGTCGCCGAACTCGAAGGTGCCTCCGATGCACGCAGCGACGTATTCACCGATGCTGTGACCGATCATCGCGTCGGGCTTGACTCCCCACGACATCCACAGCTGTGCCAGCGCGTATTCGATCGCGAACAGTGCCGGCTGCGTGATCGCGGTTTGCGTCAGCTTCGTCTGCGCGCTCTGGCGGTCCGATTCGCTCGGATACAGCACTGCGCGAAGATCGACGCCGATCTCCGGTTGCAGCACGCCCGCGCAAGCGTCGATGGTTTCACGGAAGAGAGGCTCGGATTCGTACAGCCGGCGGCCCATGTCGACATACTGGGATCCCTGGCCCGGGAACATGAACGCGACGCGGCAGGGTTCGGCGCCGCTGGTGAAGTCGTGCACGCGTTTCTTATCGGCACTTGTCAGGAGCGCGATCGCGTCGCCACGATCGCGGCAGACGATCGAGCGTCGATGCTTGAAGCGGCGGCGGCCGACCTGAAGCGTGTACGCGATGTCGGCGAGTTCGGCACTCGCGTCCTGCGCGAGATAGTCCTTGAGGTTCTGCGCGGCGCGATCAAGGCCTTCCTCGTCGCGCGCCGACAGCAGCAGCAGCTGTTCGGGACGCGACGCGGACGCTGCGGGTTCCGCCAGCGGCGCCTCTTCGAGCACGACATGCGCATTGGTTCCGCCGACGCCGAACGAGCTGACACCGGCGCGGCGCGGTGTCAGCCCCGCGGGCCAGTCGCTTTGTTCTGCGTTGACGAAGAACGGCGTGCTCTCGATGCCGAGTTTGGGGTTCGGCGATTCGAAATTGATGCTGGCAGGCAGGATCTTGTGATGCAACGCCAGCGTCGTCTTGATCAAACCGGCGACACCGGCCGCGACGTCGAGGTGACCGATGTTCGACTTGATCGAGCCGATCGCACAGAAGTCGTTCTCCTCCGCGCCGCCGGCACGGAACGCTTGCGTCAGGCCCGCAATCTCGATCGGATCGCCGAGCGCGGTGCCCGTGCCGTGCGCTTCGATGTACGAGATCGTCGCGGGATCGATGCCGCCGAGCATCTGCGCCATCGAAATCACCTGCGCGTGGCCGTCGACGCTCGGCGCGGTGAAACTGACCTTCGTGCTGCCATCGTTGTTGAGCGCCGCACCCTTGATCACCGCGTAAATCGTGTCGCCGTCCTCGATTGCATCGCGCAGCCGACGGAGCACGACGATGCCAAGCCCGTTGCTGAATACCGTGCCCGCGGCGTCGCGGTCAAACGGGCGGCAATGGCCGTCCGGCGCCAAGATCGAGCCTTCCTCGTGCAGATAACCGCGCCTCTGCGGCAGCTGGATTGATACACCGCCGGCGAGCGCCATGTCGCATTGGTATGTCTGCAGGCTCTGCACCGCAGTGCACACCGCCACGAGCGAGGTCGAGCACGCGTTCTGGATGTTGAGTGCGGGGCCCTTGAGATCGAACTTGTAGGACACGCGGGTTGCGATGTAGTCGTTCGCATTACCCATCAGGATCGTCAGCGGGCCGAGCGGATCGGTCACGTCGCTGCGCGACAGCAGGTTCTGCAGGTGATAGCTGTTGGTCGTAGCGCCGGCGAACACGCCGATCGGGCCGTCGAAGCGCTGCGGGTCGTAGCCCGCATGCTCGATCGCTTCCCACGCGGCCTGCATGAAAAGACGCTGCTGCGGATCGAGGATTTCGGCCTCTTTCGGTGTGAAGCCGAAGAAATTCTCGTCGAATTCGTCCGCGCCAGCGAGGACGCCACGTGCACGCACGTAGTTCGGGTTCGAACGCGCAAGCATGTCCTCGCGGCTCGCGGGCTCGAGCTCCTCGGGCGCGAAGCATTCGATGCACTCGCGCCGCGCGAGGAGATTCTGCCACAGCGCGGCGACGCTCGGCGACTTTGGAAAACGCCCGGCCATGCCGATGATGGCGGTGCCCTCGTACGGATCGTACGTGTCGGAGTAGGTCATGGTGTCAGCGCCTCCCTGTCAGATTGCGTTGGCGGGCAAAGGCTTCGCGCTGTTTACGTGCGCGGTCCATCGCAGTGCGGGCCGACGCGGCGCCATTGTTCTCGCCGGCGAGGTGGCGTGCGAGCGCACGCACGGTCGGATACTGCAGCAGCGCGACGATCGGCAGATCCATACGAAGCTTGTCCCTAAGCTGCGTGTGCGCGCGCACGAGCAGCATCGAATGGCCGCCGAGTTCGAAGAAATTGTCATCGAGCGAAATGCATTCGACGCCGAACAGCTCTCGCCAAACGGCGCCGACCACGCGCTCGACCTCGTTCGTCGGCGCGACGTAGCTCGTCTCGCGCCGAGGTGCCTTCGTCGCGAGAGTATTCGCCCGCCCGCGTAGTGCCGGGGGGAGCAGCGCGAGGAGGGCATCGACGGTTGTGACCGAATCATCCGCGATCGCATGCAGGATCGTGCCGAGGTCGGCGCCGTACTGGCGAACATCGACGGCGTCGAGTGCGTGCGGCTGATGGGTCAGCCGTACGTGGAGTTCGTCTCCAAAGGATATCGCGAGGGTGAGCGGATAGTTTGTCGCTTCGGGCCCGGTCAGCAGCGTGAGTTCGGCATCGGTGCCGATGCGGCGCGCATCGTCGTCGACGTGATAGTTCTGGAACACGATCAGGCTGTCGAACAGGCGATATCGCCATGGGAGGGCGGCCCACTGCTGGATCTGTTCGAGCGGTGCGTACTGGTGTTGCGTGAGATCGAATTGGGCGTCCTGGAGCTCGGCGAGCCAGGACGCGAGGGATTGTCCGGGCGTGACGGCGACGCGCACCGGTAGGTTGTTCACACAGGGGCCGACCATCGACTCGATGCCTGGAAGCTCCGCCGGCCGCCCCGAGAACGACGCACCGAACACGACATCGCGGCTGTCAGCGTAGTGCGAGAGCACGAGCGCCCACGCCGCGTTCATGACAACGCTCGGCGTGATCTGGGCGCGGCGCGCGAGCCGGCGCATCGCGGCGGTCGTTTTCGAGTCGATGATGACGGTTTCGACCGAGTGTGGTGCCGGCTGACCGTTCGTGGTGACGGGCTTCGCAGCGGCGAGTCCGAGTCGTATCGGCGTCGGCTTGAAATCGCGCAGCCGTGCACGCCAGAACGTCTCCGACGACGGGGCGTGTGCGAGCCAGTCGGCGTAGTCGTGGAACGGAATGGCAGGCTGGAGTTGCGGCTCGCTGCCCGCGGCATACGCGGCATAGGCACGCGAGATGTCGCGGAACACGACTGGCCATGACCAGCCGTCGATGCACAGATGATGCGTGCTCCAGACGAGATGCCATGTGTGCTCGCCGGTGCGGCAGAGCGCGACGCGCATCATCGGCGGCGCGGCGGGATCGAAACCGTTCGCGGCATCGGTGCGCAGCAGGTCCTCAAGCCGCGCGGCCTGCACGTCGGCCGGGAGAGCGCGCCAGTCGTGTTCTGCCCACGGCAGCGGCACGCATTGCGCCGCGATCTGCATCGGCTGCGCGCCGACTTCATCGACGAACGCTGTGCGAAGGATGCTGTGGCGAGCTACCGCATGCTCGACTGCTCGTCGCAGCGCGGGGGTTTCGATCGATCCGTCGATGCGGAACTGCCATTGCTCGAAGCCGATGTGCGAAGCCGAGGTTTCCATCGCAAAAAACAGCCGCTGCATCGGTGTCAGGGGATACACGTACTCGAGATGGGGATAGCGCGCGACAAGTTGTGCAAGCGATTCGCGATCGAGGCCTGCCGCCGGAAAATCCGCCGGAGTGAAGGGCGCCGCTTGCCCGGTGAGGGCGGCGGCGAGCAGCTCGCGCAAGGCTGCGAGCATCGACTCGGCCGCGCGCGCGATCGTCGCTTGGCGATGCACGCCGGCGTCGTATTGCCATTCGATCTGGAGCCGGCCACCGCGGACGATCGCGATGATCTCGAGCGGGTGCGTGCGATGCGCGCGCGGGCTGCGCCACGGGCCGGTCGATTCGTCGGCGAACGCGAACACCTTCGAATCGGCGACGACCGCGTCGAAGCGGCCCAGGTAGTTGAACAGCACCCCCGACGGCGGCGCGGCTGCGAGCGACGCGCGAACCCTGGTGTCCGGCGCTGCGTAACGCAGCAGGCCGTAGCTCATGCCCCGATGCGGTATCGCGCGCAGCTGGTCGCGTACGGCGAGCAGGCGGCCCACCGCATCGCCTGCGACCGAGATATCGAGCGCAACCGGGAAAAGCGTCGTGAACCAGCCGAGCGTGCGCGACACGTCGATGTCATCCGCGATGTGCTCGCGTCCATGGCCTTCGAGGTCGATACGGTAGCGTGCGCCACCCGTTTCCTTCTCCAGCGCGCTCGCCAGGCCGCTCAGCAGCACGTCGTTGATCTGCGTGCGGAAGGTCTTCGGAACCTGCTGCAGCAGGGCACGCGTTTCCGTTTCGGACAGGCCGACGGTCACGCACTCGACGCGCGATGCCGAAGTCGCCGGCGCATCTGCGGGCAGCGAGGTCGGCGGAACTGCGCCGACAGCGAGCCAGTGCGCGAGGGATTCCTGCACGTCCGGCGTCTGCGCGAACGCGCCGACGCGCTCCGACCAGATCTGCATCGATGCGGTCTTGTCGGGGTACTGCGGTTGCATCCCGCTGCGGGCGGCGAGGTAGGCGGCTTCGAGGTCTTCGCGCAGGATGCGCCACGACACGCCGTCTATGACCAGATGATGGACGACGAGCAGCAGCCGGCCTGCGACAGCGGCGCCGAGGGAGAAGTGCACCGCGCGCAGCAAATGGCCTTCGGTGAGATCGAGCGTCGCTTGCGTGTGCGTCGCGTGGGCGGTGATCGCGGCGGACCGTTCCGCGGCTGGCGTGTGCGAGAGGTCGACACGCTCTACTGCAATCTGCGGTGCGTCGTCGTAATGTTGCGTCCAGCTATCCGCGGTGCGCTGGTAGCGGAGGCGTAACGCATCGTGTTGTCGCACCACGGCGGGGAGTGCGCGCTCTAGTGCGTCCGCGTCGAAGTCTGCGGCGACCTCGAACATGAAAGCCTGGTTCCAGTAGTGCGCGTCCTCAAATGCCTGTTCGAAGAACCAATTCTGTATCGGTGTCAACGGCACAGGGCCGACAACGGTTTCTGCGGTGGCACGCGCGACCGGTGCTGCGACGGCCACCGCGGCGAGCTGCGCGACGCTCGGATGCTTGAACAGATCCTCCGGCGTGAAGCGCAGGCCACGTTGATTGCAGCGGGCGATGACCTGGATGCTGAGGATAGAATCGCCGCCGAGTTCGAAGAAGTGATCGTCGACGCCGACCCTGTCTACGCGCAGCACGGCCTTCCAGACGTCGGCGATCGTCTCCTCGGCTGGGTTCCGGGGCGCGACGTAGGGCCTGCCGCTTTCGGCGCGTCGGTGTTCGGGTGCGGGTAGTGCCTTGCGGTCGAGTTTGCCGTTGGGTGTCAGTGGCAGTGCGTCGAGGTCCAGGAAGTGTGCGGGCACCATGTAGTCGGGCAGGCGGGTGCGCAGCGTGGTGCGCAGGTCGCCGATGAGGGTGGCCGGTGGGTTGTCGGTGATGAGGTAGGCGACGAGTTGTTTGTCGCCGGGGGTGTCCTCGCGGTCGTTGACGGCGACCTGGCGGACCTGCGGGTGCTCGGCGATCGCGGCTTCGATCTCGCCGAGTTCGATGCGGAAGCCGCGGATCTTGACCTGCTGGTCGATACGGCCCAGGTACTCGATGTCGCCGCCGGGAAGGCAGCGGGCCAGATCGCCGCTGCGGTACATGCGCCCGCCGTGGAACGGGTCGGGCAGGAAGCGCTGCTCGGTCAGTTCGGGGTGGTTGAGGTAGCCGTCGGCCACACCGGCGCCGGCGATGTACATCTCGCCGATAACGCCGGTCGGCACCGGCTGGCCGTGTGCGTCGAGCAGGTAGATCCGGGTGTCGGGGAGCGGTACGCCGATCATGCTGCCGGCGCCGGTGTCGAGATCTGCGTGCGTGATCGGCCGGTAGGTGACGTACACGGTGGTTTCGGTGGGGCCGTACATGTTGATCAGTTCTGGTGTGTCATCGCCGTAGCGGTCGATCCAGGGTTGCAGGCTTTGCAGCTGCAGCGCCTCGCCGGCGAAGATGACGTAGCGCAGCGCGAACGCGCCCGGCGCCGCGGCGCGGTCGGCGTCGATGAGTGCGCGGAACGCGGTCGGGGTTTGGCACAGCACGCTGACCTGTTCGCGCTGTAGCAGCGCCCGGAACGCGACCGGGTCGCGGCTGACGTCCTGGGGCACGACCACCAGGCGGCCGCCGGCCAGCAGCGCACCCCACATCTCCCAGACCGAGACGTCGAACGCGTAGGAATGAAACAGCGTCCAAACATCCTGGGGGCCAAAGCCGAACCAGCTGTCGGTGGCGGCGAACAACCGCAGCACGTTGCGGTGGGTGACGGGCACGCCTTTGGGCTGACCGGTGGAGCCTGAGGTGTACATGACGTAGGCCAGGTCCTCGCCGGCACCGGCCACCGCCGGTGGGGCCGCCGCGGTGGTGGGCGGTGGTAGGGGTTCGTCGAGGCACACGCAGGTCACGGGCAGCGCCGAAAGCTCGCCGGCCAGCGCGCGCTGGGTGAGCACCACTTGAGCCTCGGCATCCTGCAGCATGAACGCGACCCGCTCGCTGGGGTAGACCGGATCCAAAGGGAGGTAGGCGCCGCCGGCCTTGAGGATCGCCAGGATGCCGATCACGACGTCGGGGCTGCGCTCGACCCGAAGACCGACCACCTGGTTGGTGCCCACACCCAGCGCGCGCAGGTGGGTGGCCAGCGTCTCGGCGCGCTCGTCGAGTTCGGCGTAGCTCCACTCCTGGCGCCCCGACGCCGTGTCGATGCTCAGCGCGATCGCCTCCGGGGTGGCTGCGACCTGGCGGGCGAACCCGCCGTGCAACGTCACATCCGGCGTGGCGAAAGACGGGATCGGCTCCACACCCACCAGCGCGGCACGCTCCTGGGCGCCGACTGGATCGAGATCGCGCACGTATGTGGCATCCCGGTCGGCGAGCCGCGTCAGCACGTTCACCAGATGGGCGAGCATGCGCGCGATCGCCGCATCGGAGAAACGCTCGGTTGAATACTCGAGCCGCAGCAGCATCTCGTCGTCGCCGTAGGCGATCAGTGCGAGCGGGAAATTCGTCTGCCCGATGTAGTCGAAGTGCCGCCCGGGCATCTGCATGCGCGCGTCGAGCGTCTGGTTGTCGTAGACGACCGCGCTTTCGAACAGCGGCGTGCCGCGGGTGACCCCGCTGCATGACTGCACCGAGGCCAGCGGCGTGTGTTCGTATGGTCGCAGCGCGATCTGCTGCGCTCGCAGCGAGTGCAGCCACGGCACGATGTCGGCGTCGTCATCGACGCACACGCGCACCGGCAGCGTGTTGATGAACAGGCCGACCATTTCCCCGGCATCGGCGAACCCCGTGCTGCGTGCGACGCGGGTCGCGCCGAACACGATGTCTGATTCGCCGCTGTAGCGGTGCAGCAAGATCGCCCAAGCCGCCTGCATCATCGTGTTGACCGTGACGTCTGCGCGGCGGGCCGCTTCGCGAAGCTGCTCGGACAACGCCCACGACAGGCGCTGCTGATACGCGCCGAACGGCTCGGTCCGAGCCTCGCCGGTTCTCGGTATGTCGATCGCGAACGGCGTCGCAGCGTGGAAGGTGCCCAGCGTCGTACGCCAGAACGCTTCGGCGGCTGCGGGGTCGAGCGAACGGCGCCACGCGATGTAGTCGCGGTACGGGCGCGCCGGCGGCAGCGTCAAGATCTCGCCGCGTCGCGCGGCGTCATAGCGCCCGAACCATTCACGCAGCACAACTATGGCCGAGCGTCCGTCGAGCAGGGCGTGATGGGCTGTCCACAGGACGCGCGATTGCCCGCCGGGTAACCGGGCGACGAAAAGCCGCATCATCGGCGCACACGAGAGATCGAAATCGCGGCGGCGATCGGCGCGCAGATGCGCGGCGAAACGCTGCTCGGCTACCTCCGGCGCCAGATCACACCAGTCGGCGATCGTCGCCGCAAGCTCTGCGTGCGCGAGCACCTCCTGACACGGCTCGTCGACGTCCTGCCAACGGAATCGGGTGCGAAGGATCGGGTAACGCTGCATGACATCACGAAAGGCCTGTTCGAATGCCACGACATCCAGCGATTCGCGCAGCGTGATGATGATCTGCTCGATGTAGAGGCCGACCCCGCGCGCGCCCAGCGTGTGGAACAGCATGCCCTGCTGCATCGGCGACAGCTCGTAGGTATCGACCACCTCACCCATTACTTGCCCGCCGTCCCTTCACCCTCGTCTATCCGATGCCGGCCACGCCGCTCTCCGCAAACAGATGCTCGCGGCGCCGAAAGAGCTGTGGCAAAAACCTCAGCAAAAGTCCCGTTCAATTGATGGCCACCAGCCCCTCGACGCCCAAATGATCGCTTGACACGCTACCTTGGGATGTCCTCTGTAGCAAACAGTATGAGAAGAGAGCGAGTTTCGCCATCGATTCCCATGAGCCTGTGTGCGGGTGAGCGGTGACGCCACCGTCGAACAGTGAGGAGTGTAAGTGAAGTGCACATTAAAGCGTACTGGCGCATCGCTTCGACCAAAGTCCCGACTTCTGGAGTGGCGGCAATCACCGCAGCCGAAGGTGATTTGCCTGTGGCCCAGACCTGCAATCACAGCACACTAGCGTCCAACCGATTCTGCTCGGTCAGATCGTGGAACTGCCAGGGCCCCCAGCGCCATCTCCGAAAACATCGGCGACTACAACGCGATTCCGCCTGCAGGGCAAGCACCTCGTCCCGGGGCTCTATGGGCCAAACGGTGTAACTCTGAGGAAAGAGAGGAGATTATTTTGTCTACTGATGTGAATGTGATGATGGATATGGCTGGCACTTCGGCGTCGTACGTGCAGGGTGTGGTGCGTATGGACAACCTCACAAGCATCTGATCGGGCAATTGGTGGTCCGTGTGGCCAAGACGGTGATCGAGTCCGCGTGCGGCCGAGTGCGAGATGGACGATCATCTGGGCTACGCCCAGGCATGATTTCGGGCCGGCCGCGACGTGCGGCGACTCCCGCAACGCGGCGCGAGCCAAGAGGTGATTACCTTCAACTGTCCGGCCGCTCGTGGTGGAAGTTTGTTGCGTAGCTAACGATTACGCATTCGCTGGTCGGCAGCGACCGAGATGACCGAGGTGAGGGTTTGTGTGTGTTGGGGTTGACGACGGAGATCACAGGCTTGCCGAACAGCACACTCACCGACTGCGGGTCGTAGCGGGTGCCGGCGGCGGGGCACCCCGGCGCCCGGCCGCTGCCGCGTCGCGTCCACGGCGGGTGGGCTAGTGCGGCGGCCGTGGCAGGGTGCGTACAGCGCCGCCGGCGGACTGAATCCGCTTATCTGTCGCCGCGATGCGCCGCACCGCCTTGGCCCAACAACCCCGAATCGGTGGGGATAGACGACGTTCGCCGGACCATCGTCACGCGCCGACTACACGCTCACCGCCGACCGAACCCCACCACGCCCAACAGACCACATAATTACTGGGCGATCCGTTATTTGCTTTTGTTCGGCGACGAACCGCGGCTGCTACCCGGCGCTGCCGTGCCGCGACCTCGTACCTTCAAGCCTGGACGGTTCTCGGGATCGCACCGTCTATCCCGCCCACCCAACTGTGGAGCGGGCGACGGGAATCGAACCCGCGTAGCTAGTTTGGAAGACTAGGGCTCTACCATTGAGCTACGCCTGGTCAGCGGGGTTTCAGCTAACGCAAACACCCACTGCAACAGTTGTTTTGCTCTGTTTAGCTACGTCTGCGGTGCGTGGTTGGTACGGGCCGAGTACGCCTACGGTTCAGTTGCGTATACGGGACCAATACGGGACCAAACGGGACCGCGACGCTGTGCGGCGCTATGGGGTCGGGCCGTCCGTTCTTAAAATCCGCCCAGTCTGGGTTCGAGTCCCAGTGGGGGCACGGCGAAAGGGCAGGTCAGCGACTATGCCGCGGGCTTCGGGCGGTCGCGGCGGACCGTTTTACCGGCGTTTTACCGGCGTGCGGCGGGGCGTAAGCCTTGCTAGCTAACCTCGGTTCCCGGTGGTGACCGTCGAACGGAGCCGTGAAGGGCCGTAGAAGGCTTGCGATTCGCCCAGCCCGAACGAGGACCGCCTGACAAGTCGGCAGCCCTACGGCAGGCGACCCCCTGGCGGCTCTCTCCGTGGACGAAGCCACTTCGCGGGCTCACTCTGGACGAAGAACTTGCCGAATGGGGCTTTATCGGCTGAGGGCAACACGCCGCTTAGTGATTCGTGCACGCGCCTCCGACGGTGGGCAATGGTCCAGGTTGAGTGGCGGGTCGAGGTGTGCGACGACCTCTTTTTCCAGGCGGCCGAGTACATCCCTGTCATCGAAAGGAGCGATCACAATCCGGAGGTGATCGGCGATCCACGCTGACGTGCGCGCGTTGCTTGCGGGGTCGAGCTTTCCGCCGCTTTCCGGCACAAGGCGCAGCCGCTCGGCCAGCAGACTGGATATGGTATGGCGGAATGTCGATGACCGAGCGTTACCCTTAATGTGCTGCGTACCAATCCTGCTCGCGAGGGTTGCCGCCGACTTCACCCCGGACGGCCACCTCGTGGCACCGGCCTGGCCCACATATAGGAGGTGTGGCAGCTGCATACCGATCTCTTCGCCCAGGACGGCACATGCTTCGTCGTCGCCCCACCACGAGTACATTCCAGGCCGCTCGGCCTGAGCGGGATCAGCGGGGAACTGGGTAGGTTCGATCGCTTTTTCGCGGTCTGTGAGCTCGCGGACAAGCGCCCACGCCTTGGACGACAAGCTCATCGGTGATGCCTTAGGAAACTGATCTGCCGAAGTTTGAGGGTATTCCCTCCGGGCAGTGAGTTCAGTCGCCGAATGGCGGTGGTTGCCAGATGCCGGGTGAGGAGACTCTGGGTTCAATGCTGGCCCGGCATCGGCGACAGTGGACACCGCGGGGCGCCGAACCGATCTCGGCCGCTCTGATATCACCGCCGACACGCTCGTCGCGGTGACGTATCCGCGCCCTCCGATCAGCATCCGCTCCAACTTGCCCTGCGCTATCCAGTCGCTCAGCGTGGAGCGGTGGACGCCGAGCCGCGCCTTAGCGTCGTCGTAGCTGAGGTAGGTGTCATCGATCACGGCCTCGACAGCCCTGTTGAGGGTCCGCCAGTCCTCGATGGTCAGGGAGAACGTCGGCCCACCCGGCCCGGCGGGCGTGATCTGCAACTGGGCGCCCTCAATGCTGATGATTGTGGTCATGTCGGGAATCGTCCCACCTGGCGCCGACAACGGCGCACCTGTTCGCCGGGGTAGCCACGTGCTTCCCGCCTTGGTCGGCGTGGCTGGTACGGGATGACCCGGTTTGTGCCTGGCGACAGGATTGGCCCTACATCAACGGATGGGCACTTGGGCATGTAGAACCCGCCCTCGCTTGGGGGCCGACCATTTAAATGCTGCGGCACAAGCCCCGCGCCGAAACCGAACTCGCTGTTTTGGTTGTGCTTGTCGCGGTTGAACAGCAGCGGGTCCGCAGGGCGGCGTTGCCGCGGCGGGTAAGTCGGGTCTCTGTAGGGTTGTGGTGCAGTCATGTTGGCGTCCTTGGTTGTTACGTCGCGACAATCGGCGGGGTATACGTGGGGCTGATGGTGACTTGCATGGCTACGGCTGCGCCTCTGTGCCCTACGCCGGTACCGAACCCGCGAGCAAAGAAGCTCTCTTGAATCGGGTAGGGACCATTGCCGGGGATATGCCTGAGCCCTTGGTACGCCGGGTTGACGTGGTGACGCACGCCTACTGGATTCAGGTCGGAATCGAGCCCGCCCGTCGCGGCCACGATGATGTAACCGGCTGGCATGTAGTGGGATTCGATGAGCCAGGCATCACCGTAGCTACCCATCACTTGGAGACCGTTGAAGTCGGCGGGCGGTATCGCACCAACAAGGTGCTCGGTGGTGAAGAACGCGGGCATGAGAGTGCTCGGTATGAAATCCCATTTGGGGGTTGTCGCTCCGCCATAGTCCACGCCCGCCCGCCAAAATGTCATGTCCTGCGCCTCATTGGGGTGGGCGAGGATAACCCTCTCTGCCAACCTGGGTTGAGGCACCTGCCCCCTGACAATTAGTGACCCGAGGGCGGGGATGGAGAGCTTCCCCGAGATGACGAGCAAGGTGACCACATTGGTCCGGGCGACCGGGATCGAAGATCCTGGTCGGATGAATGGTGGTGGTGGACCGCAACGTCCCGACCCTGAGGTGGCTGAGCGTGCCCGGCGGCGGACGTTCACCGCGAAGTACAAGCTGGAGATCCTGGCCGCCTACGACGCCGCTCCCGATGGGGAC
>CAYLWH010000034.1:0-35770 GCA_964387245.1 uncultured Mycobacterium sp. | reverse complement strand
ACGCCCAAATCCTCGGCCTGCAGCGGGTCGGGGTCGACGACTCGTTCTTCGACCTCGGCGGGGATTCGCTGTCGGCGATGCGCCTGGTCGCCGCGGTCAACACCACCCTGGACGCCGACCTTGCGGTGCGCGCCCTGTTCGACGCGCCGTCCGTCAGAAGCTTGACCCAGCAGTTGGGTAGAGATGCCACGCCGGTGGAACTAGTTCCCGCCGTGAGCCCGGCCAGCGATCTGCACTTTGCGTCCGTGCACGGACGCGGCACCACCGAGGTGCACGCCGGCGACCTCACGCTGGACAAGTTCATCGACGCCACGACGCTGTCCGCCGCCCCGACGCGGCCAGGCCCAGGCGCCGAGGTGCGGACCGTCCTGCTGACCGGGGCGACCGGTTTCGTCGGGCGTTACCTGGTCCTGGAATGGCTCGAGCAGATGGAGCTGGTCGATGGCAAGTTGATCTGCTTGGTGCGGGCCGAGTCCGATGAGGATGCGCGGCGCCGTCTGAACGACACGTTCGACAGTGGCGACCCGGAACTGCTGCGGCACTTCCAGGAACTCGCCGCCGATCATCTGGAGGTCGTCGCCGGCGACAAGGGCGAAGCCAACCTGGGATTGGACCAGCAGACCTGGCAGCGGCTGGCCGACACCGTCGATCTGATCGTCGATTCCGCAGCCATGGTCAACGCCGTCCTGTCCTACAGCGAGCTGTTCGGGCCCAACGTCATGGGCACCGCCGAGCTGATCCGGATCGCGCTCACCACGAAGCTCAAGCCCTACTGTTACGTGTCGACTGCCGACGTGGGAAACCAGATCGATTCGTCGGCGTTCACGGAGGATGCCGACATCCGGGTCATCAGCCCCACCCGCACAATCGACGGAAGCCTGGCCAACGGCTACGGCAACAGCAAGTGGGCCGGCGAGGTGCTGCTGCGCGAGGCCAACGACCTGTGCGGGCTGCCGGTCGCGGTGTTTCGCTGCGACATTGTCCTGGCCGACCCCACATATGCGGGCCAGCTCAACGTGTCGGACATGGTCACCCGGATGGTGCTGAGCCTGATGGCCACCGGCATCGCGCCCGGCTCGTTCTACCAGCTCGACACCGACGGCAATCGGCAACGCGCGCACTTCGACGGGCTGCCCGTCAAATTCATCGCCGAGGCGATCACCACGCTGGGTTCCCAGGTGGTCGACGGATTTCAGACCTACCACGTGATGAACCCGCACGACGACGGCATCGGGCCCGACGAGTGCGTCGACTGGCTGATCGAGGCCGGTTACCCGATCCAGCGCATCGGTGACTTTGGCGAGTGGTTGCAGCGGTTTGAAGCCGGCCTACGTGCCCTGCCGGATCGACAGCGCCGGCACTCGGTGCTGCAGATGTTGCTGTTGCGCAATTCCGCGCAGTTACAGCCCCCCGAGCCGACTCGCGGGTCCTTCGCGGCGACCGATCGATTCCGTGCTGCGGTGCAAGAAGCAAAAATCGGCCCTGACAAGGACATCCCGCACGTCTCGGCGCCGATCATCATCAAATACGTCACCGACTTGCAACTACTCGGACTGCTCTAGCCCGCTTGAGGAGTTCCACCCCGGAGGAAAAAATGCGCCGAATTGCCCTTTCGATCTACTGGGGGTTCTTGACGGTTGTCCGCTCCTTTAGCCTGATGCGACAGAAAGACGCCGCGGCGTACTACACGATGATCGGCGACGACGTCATCGACTTCATGAATGAAGGGTACGTCGATAACTCCAAGCCGCTGTGGCTCAACCTCGGTTACTGGAAAGTCGCTCGCACCTATCCCGACGCTTGCGTCGCGATGGTCGAACTCCTGGGAACGCGGGCCGGGCTGCAACCAAGCGATGGGGTCCTCGACGTCGGCGTCGGTTTCGCGGAACAGGACTTTGTTCTTCTCGATCGCTTCAAGGTGTTTCACATCACGGGCATCGACATCACACCCGTCCACGTGGATAAGGGCCGGGAACGCGTCGCCAAGCGCGGGCTGGAGAATCAAATCGACATTCGACTCGGTTCCGCGACCGCAATGGAGTTTCCCGACGCATCGTTCGACAAAGTCTTGGCCCTGGAATGCGCATTCCACTTTGACACGCGTGATCAATTCATGCGCGAGGCATTTCGCGTCCTCAAACCAGGAGGAACCATTGCGCTCGCCGACATGCTCCCAAATCTAGGCAAGAAATCCGGCCTGAAGACCGTCTTCGGCCGAAAGTACGGACACGTTCCCGATGCCAATTACTATGACCGGGAGGAATACCCCGGGCGGCTGGCTGCCGCGGGATTCGGCGACATTCTCGTGGAATCGATCCGGGAAGACGTATACCCCGCGATGGCCAAGTACATCAGGCAGCGTGTTGAGGGAAACAAAAAGATGGATGAAGTGGTCGTGGAAGTGACGGAAGACGAGCGCGCCCAATGCCTCGGCGTAAACCTGTGGGAACGAACGACCGGCTTCGCGGACTATGTGATCGTGTCGGCGCGGAAGCCTTTGGACACCGGTGTTCCGGCGTAGTTGATTAGCAGGCTTGTGAGCTGAGCTGGGATTTCGCGGGCCGGCCAGCTGCGGCAGCTCTTCATCACCTGCCGTGCGTATTGCAGACTGCTTCCGGCCGGGGTAACGCGCCCGTGCCTAACTGTCCAAACGCTGAAATCCACCGTCTTGATAAAGCTCGACGCAGGTCGCCCGCCTGACTTTGCCGCTCGTCGTGATGGGAATCGAGCCGGGTCCTACCAGTACGACATCGTGGACACTCAGGCCGTGCGAATTGGCTATTGCCGAGGTGACCTGTTCGCGGATGAGACGAAAGTTCTCGGCCACCTCGTCCGCGGACTGGCCCCGGTTCTTGAATTCGACGATCACCACCAGCTTTTCGGTGGATTCATCCATGACAGCGATGGCCGCAGCTCGGCCTCCGGATATCTCCTGGACCGTTGCCTCGATGTCGTCGGGATAGTGGTTGCGCCCGCGCACGATCAAAAGATCCTTGATCCGGCCCACGATGAACAGCTCACCTTCGGAGAAGAACCCGAGGTCTCCGGTCCTCAGCCAAAGGTCTTCGGGTGTGCCAGGCGAAGGAGAGGTGATGGTCGCACCGAAGGTGTCGCGTGTCTCGGCGGGTCTGCGCCAGTACCCGGAACAGACATTGTCGCCGTGCACCCAGATCTCGCCGATCATTCCGGCCGGCCTCTCGGTCGTGGTTTCGGGATCGACGATGCGCACCAGCGGCGACTGCAAACTGCCGTAACTCACCAACGGCGTACCGGTCACGCATCGCTTCGCGTGGCCGGCCGACAGTTTCTCAGGCTCGAAATGGACGAAAGCAGGCGGGTGACCCGGTGCGTGCGTGGCCACGTATACGGTGGCCTCGGCCAGTCCGTACGAGGCGCGGACTGCCGAATCGGCGAGGTTGAAGGGTGCGAACCGCTGGGTGAAGTGCCTGATCGTGGCTGGGATTATCCGCTCGGCACCACAATTGATGAACGAAATGTCTCCGAGGTCGAGCCCGGCCATGTCCTCGTCTGACGTTCGCGCGGCCGCGAGCCTCAACGCGAAATTCGGGGCCGCCGACAACACATGGGGATTGCGGGCCAGCAATTGCATCCACCGGGCAGGTCGCTGGAGGAAGGCGATCGGGCTCAGGATCACGGTCGGCCATCCACCCAGAACTCCGGCGCTCAGGCCGCACATCAATCCCATGTCGTGATAAAACGGCAGCCACGACACAGCGGACTTGGGCATCCGGTAATCGGGAAGATAACCCGAGACCATCTGCTCCCAATTGGCCGACAGATTGCGATGCGAGACCACTACCCCGGCCGGCGTGCGAGTCGATCCCGATGTGTACTGCAGATACGCAATGTCCGTGTGATTGTGTTGCCGTCTGACGAATCCTTTGCGGGAGTCCAGATCCAGCGAATCGACTTCGATGACCGAGGGAGCGGGATTGTCCGCGGATGGCAAAACATAGGGCGCGACATTCTCAACGACAGCCGATGTCGTGAGAATGACCGAAGGCGAGGCGTCGCGCAGCACCGCCGTGACGCGCTCATCGTGAACACCGACCATTGGCACCGAAAGTGGAACGGCGATGAATCCCGCTTCCAGCGCCCCCAGAAACGCGACGATGTACTCGAGTCCTTGCGGCGCAAGTATCACCGCCCGGTCACCGGGCGAACCGCGGTTATCGAGTTCCAGCGCAAGGTTCACTACGCGCCGATACAACTGCGCCCACGTCAGGCTTTCGGCAACGCCTTCCCAATCTTGCTCGTAATCGAGATATGTGAACGCCGTGTGATTGGGCTGCAAGCTCGCGCGCTCGCGGAGGACGACGCGAATGGACGACTCGGTCATAGGCACAGCCCCTCCCAGCTGACGCCGGAACACTGTCCCGAGCTTAAGGCAACCAGCACCCACGTAGCGCCACTTCGCGACCAGACGGCAAACTTCGGAAGCACCGTGCGAGATCGCCCGACACGCCGCCTAAGCGGGCGGGCCGAAACTCCAGTTGTCCGGGTTCTTCGGCGAGTAGAGCACCGGGTACAGCTGGCCGATCACCGGCCAGGCGTTCACGTCGATCGCCATGCGCTGATACACGACATGCTCGTCAACTGTCGGTCCGTTGATGACGCCGGAGATGGTGACGAACTGATGTCCCAGCTCGTCGGGTTTGGGGCTGACGCCGGTGACCAGAAGTGTGCCGCGTGCGGAGTCGGCGCCCGCGCCTCGCCGCATCAACCGTGGCCCCATCAACAGCACGAGAACACCGATCAACAGCAGCAGCATCCCGATCTCCCACATCCGCCCATGGTAGGACTCCGGTATGGACGATCTCGCATTTGCGCTGGAGTTGGCCAATCACGCCGACTCGATCACCATCGAACGCTTCGGCGCACTTGACCTCCAGATCGAGACCAAACCGGATCTGACACCGGTCACCGATGCCGACCGCTCAGCCGAGAGCACCATGCGGGAGCTCATCGCGGTGCAGCGGCCCGGTGACAGCGTCTTCGGCGAGGAGTTCGGCGGCGCCGTCGGCGACGGCCGACAATGGGTGATCGACCCCATCGACGGCACCAAAAACTTCGTCCGCGGGGTCCCGGTGTGGTGCACCTTGATCGCACTTCTCGAAGACGGCGAGCCCACGGTCGGCGTCATCAGCGCACCCGCCCTGTCCCGGCGTTGGTGGGCGGCACACGGCCGGGGGGCATACATGTCGTTTGCCGGTGCCAGTCGCCAAATTTCGGTGTCAGGCGTGTCCGACCTGAGCGCGGCCAGCCTGTCCTATTCGGACCTCACCACGGGTTGGGGCGAGCGCCGGGACCGCTTTCTGGCACTGACCGACGACGTGTGGCGGGTCCGCGCCTACGGAGACTTCTGGTCGTACTGCCTGGTCGCCGAAGGCGCAGTGGACATCGCCGCCGAGCCCGAGGTCAAACTCTGGGACATCGCACCTCTGCACATCCTGATCCATGAGGCCGGCGGCACCTTCACCGGCGTCGACGGCACACCCGGAGCGCATGGCGGCAGCGCCCTGGCCACCAACGGACTGCTGCACGGACAAGTGGTCAGCCGACTGAACACGATGTGAAGTTTTGTTGCAAAGGATTCAACCTTACTCCTGAGTAAGATAAGGTCATCGCCATGACGAGCAAGCATGAGTCCGCAGTCGGCCTGCAGCGCCACAAGCGCTCCGTCACCGCCATCGGGATCGCGTTGCTCACCCCGATCGTCGGGCAGGAGTTTCTCGACAGGCACAAGCTTCGCGACCCCCTCAACCTCGGAATAAAGTACGGCGTCAAGACCGCGTTCTCCGCCGCGGGCGCCTCGTCCCGGCAGTTCAAACGCGTCCGGGGTCTCGGCAAAGGCCCGACCCGGCTCAAATCCGTCGGCTCCGATTACTTCGACCTGAACCCCGATGACGACCAGAAGATGATCGTCGAGACGGTCAACGAGTTCTCCGAGGAGATACTGCGGCCCGCCGCCCACGACGCGGACGCCGCGGCTTCCTACCCGCCCGACTTGATCAGCAAGGCCGGCGAACTGGGCGTCACCGCGATCAATGTCCCCGAGGACTTCGATGGAATCGCCGAACACCGCTCGACGGTCACCAACGCGCTCGTCGCCGAAGCCCTCGCGTACGGCGATATGGGGCTGGCGCTGCCGATCCTGGCACCGGGCGGTGTCGCGTCAGCACTGACCCACTGGGGCAGCGCGGACCAGCAGGCGACCTACCTCGCCGAATTCGCCGGCGAGAACGTCCCCCAGGCCTGTCTGGCGATTGCCGAACCGCACGCACTGTTCGACCCGACCATGCTCAAGACCACCGCGGTGCGCACGCCCAGCGGCTACCGTCTCGACGGCGTCAAGTCCCTGGTGCCCGCCGCCGCGGACGCCGAGGTGTTCATCATCGCCGCGCAGTGCAACGGCAGACCGACCATGTTCATCGTCGAGGCGTCGAACGCGGGCCTGACTGTCGCACCGGACCCGAGCATGGGTATCCGCGCCGCGGCCCTGGGCCGCGTGGAACTGGACAAGGCGACCGTGCCACTGTCCGCCCGCCTCGGCGAGGACGAGGCCACCGACGCCGATTACTCGGAGGCCATCGCCCTATCTCGACTCGGCTGGGCAGCGTTGGCGGTAGGCACCTCGCACGCGGTGCTCGATTACGTCATCCCCTACGTCAAGGAACGTGAGGCGTTCGGCGAGCCCATCGCACATCGCCAGTCGGTCGCATTCATGTGTGCCAACATCGCGATCGAACTCGACGGACTGCGGCTGGTGACCTGGCGCGGCGCCGCCCGCGCGGAACAGGGTCTGCCGTTCGCCCGCGAGGCAGCGCTGGCCCGCAAGCTCGCCGCGGACAAGGGCATGCAGATCGGTCTCGACGGCGTGCAGCTGCTCGGTGGCCACGGCTACACCAAGGAACACCCGGTCGAACGCTGGTACCGCGATCTGCGGGCCGTCGGCGTCGCCGAGGGTGTCGTGGTTCTCTAAGACTGGCTCAGGAGGCCTGGAAGACAATGGCAATCAATCTGGAGATGCCCAAGAAGCTGCAGGCGGTCATCGAGAAGGGCCACCAGGGCGCCGCAGAGATGCTGCGGCCGATCTCACGCAAGTACGACCTCGCCGAGCACGCCTACCCCGTGGAACTCGACACGCTGGCTGCGCTGTTCGAGGGCATCTCGGACGCCAAGACCATCTCGTTCGCGGGTACCGAGGCATTCCGCGACGCCGCCGACGGCGGCAGTACGAATGTCAACGGCGCCAACATGTCTGCGCTGCTGAACGCCCTCGAAGTGTCGTGGGGTGATGTCGCGTTGCTGCTGTCGGTTCCCTATCAGGGTCTGGGCAATGCGGCGATCTCCGGGGTGGCCACCGACGAGCAACTCGCCCGACTCGGCAAGGTGTGGGCCGCCATGGCGATCACCGAACCGAGCTTCGGATCCGACTCTGCGGCCGTGTCGACCACCGCAACACTCGACGGTGACGAGTACGTCATCAACGGTGAGAAGATCTTCGTCACCGCGGGTTCGCGGGCCAGCCACATCGTGGTGTGGGCGACGCTGGACAAATCGCTGGGACGCGCGGCCATCAAGTCGTTCATCGTGCCGCGTGAGCATCCGGGCGTGACCGTCGAACGCCTCGAGCACAAGCTCGGCATCAAGGCCTCCGACACCGCGGTGATCCGATTCGACAACGCCCGCATCCCCAAAGGAAACCTCCTCGGCGACCCGGAGATCCACGTGGAGAAGGGTTTTGCCGGAGTCATGGAGACCTTCGACAACACCCGGCCGATCGTGGCCGCCATGGCCGTGGGCATTGCGCGTGCCGCACTCGAAGAATTGCGGGCCATTCTGACCGGCGCCGGCATCGAGATCTCCTACGACAAGCCGGCGCACGCGCAGAGCGCCGCCGCCGCCGAGTTCCTGCGGATGGAAGCCGAATGGGAGTCCGGCTACCTGTTGACTGTGCGGTCGGCATGGCAGGCCGACAACAGGATTCCCAACTCGAAGGAAGCGTCGATGGGCAAGGCCAAGGCCGCGCGGGTGGGCAGCGACATCACGCTCAAGGCCGTCGAAATGGCCGGCACCACAGGCTATTCCGAGCAGACGCTATTGGAGAAGTGGGCACGGGACTCCAAGATTCTCGACATCTTCGAAGGCACCCAGCAGATCCAACAGCTGGTGGTGGCGCGCCGGCTGCTGGGGCTGTCGTCGACCGAGCTCAAATAACCGCGTCAAGCGTCGCGCGGGTGGTGGCGTCGAGTTCGATGTCGGCCACGGCAAGGTTGTCCTCGAGATGTGCCACCGACGATGTGCCGGGGATGAGAAGCACGTTCGGCGCGACGTTCAACGTCCACGCGAGCGCAACTTGGGCCGGTGTCCGGCCCAGCGCGTCGGCCGATGCGCGCACCACGGGATTGCCCAGGACCGGATTGTCCGGGTTGAACGCCGACCCCAACGGGAAGAACGGCACGAACGCGATCCCGCGTGTCGTGCATTCGTCGAGCACCGACTGTGACGACCGGTCGACGAGGTTGAACGGGTTCTGCACACACAGGACGTCGGTGCGGTCCAGGGCGTGCATCAGATGCGCCAGGGTGATGTTGGACAGACCGATGCCACCGATGAGGCCGTCGTCGCGGGCGGCGATCATCGCGTCGAGCTGTCGGTCGAAGAGGTCGCCGGGCACTTCGTCGTCCATCAGCCGGAGATTCACGGCGGTCAACTGATCGACGCCGAGGGTACGCAGGTTTGCCTCGATGTCGGCACGAAGACCTGCCGGTGATTCGACCGGCAGCCATGCGCCCGTATCGTCGCGGCGACCTCCGACCTTGCTGACCAGGGCAAGGTTGTCCGGATACGGATGCAGTGCCTCGCGAATCAGTTCATTGGCCACCGCCGGCCCGTAGTACTGAGCGGTGTCGATGTGGTCGACACCGAGGTCGACGGCCCGGCGCAGCACCCGCAGCGCCTCGTCGTGATCGCGGGGCGGCCCGAAGACGCCCGGTCCGGGAAGCTGCATGGCGCCGAAGCCGACACGGCGGACGGTGTGCGAGCCAAGCGCGAATGTGCTCATTGGTACGGCAACCCCTCAGACCTCAGAATCCATCCCGAACGACAACTCTGGTGCGGCCGACGACACCTCCGGAGAGGATGGTCTTGAGCACCGGCGGTACATCGAGCACCGAAACGTCCCGGGTGATCCGGTCGAGGTGCCGCGGCCGCAGATCGGTTTCGATGTGTCTCCACATGTCACGACGGTCGGCGATCGGCAGCAGCACCGAGTCGATACCCGCCAGCGTCACGCCGCGCAGGATGAAGGGGTGAACCGTGGTCGGCAGGTCCGCCGACCCGGCGAGTCCCGAAACAGCCGCTATGCCACCGTATTTCATCGTGCTCAGCGCGTATGCGAGCGTCTTCCCGCCGACGCAGTCGACAACCGCCGCCCAGTGCGTCTTACCGAGTGCGCGCACTTTCTCATCCGGCCCCGGCACGCGGTCGACGACCTCGGCGGCACCGAGGTCACGCAGCAGATCGTGTTGGCCGGCCTTGCCGGTCGAGGCCACCACCTCGTAGCCCAGGCCGGCCAGCAGGTCGACGCTGATGCTTCCCACGCCGCCGGTTGCGCCGGTTACCAGTATGGGTCCGTCACCGGGAGCGACGCCATGGCTGCGAATCGCGTTGACGCTCATGGCCGCGGTGAAGCCGGCGGTGCCGATCGCGGCGGCCTGACCCGTGGTGAGGCTGCCGAGCTTGACCACGTAGTCGGCTGGATAGCGCGCCACCTCGGCGTATCCGCCGTGCCGGCCCGTGCCGATGTCGTTACCGTGTGCCACCACGACGTCGCCGACGGCGAACTCGGGCGACGAACTTGCGGTGACGGTGCCCGCCACGTCGATACCTGGGATCAGCGGATATGACCGTACGACACCACCTTTCGGGGTGACGGCGAGGCCGTCTTTGAAGTTCACACTCGAATAGTCGACGGCAATCGTGACCTCACCGGCCGGCAGAAATGATTCATCGACGACTTCGTGCCTGCAGACGATGCCGCCCTCGGCATCTTCATGGGCCACCAGGGCATTGATCTCGCTCATGCCGTCGATCATGCCCCACGACCCGTGAGCGAAGCGGGTTCTCAGACAAGCCACCAGTAAGACCATCGGTGCACGGCGGTGGTGATCACCGGTCCATCCAACGGGACCGATTGATACTGAGCATATTTGGCGCGAAGCAGGTCACTTGCCGTCTGATTTTCCGGGCCGTCGTGGTGAATTGGGCGATGGATTCCTCCGATGTCACGCCGTTGCCGCTTACCAGTCGAGGCCTCTCACGCGGGCACATTCATGTGTAGGTTGAATCGCAGGAGGAACTTGCCATGAGCACCCGATTCTTGCGTTCGATTAGGTCGTTGGGGCTGGGGGTCATCGTCGCCTTTAGCCTCTGTTCTGCACCCAACGCGCTCGCCGACAACCGTCTGCAATTCGTCGGAACCACACTCGGCGGCGCGACCTTCAACGGTTCGAGCCTGGAGGGTAAGCCCGCCGTGCTGTGGTTCTGGACGCCATGGTGCCCATTCTGCAATCAGGAAGCCCCTTCAGTCAGCCAGGTTTCCGCCGCCAACCCCAAGGTGACTTTCGTAGGCGTCGCTGCCCGCTCGGACGTCTCGGCGATGCAGGGCTTCGTCTCGAAATACAACCTGAACTTCACCAACCTCAACGACGCAGACGGCTCGATCTGGGCGCGGTTCAACGTGCCGTGGCAGCCGGCGTATGTGTTCCTGCGAGCAGATGGCACATCCGATTTCGTGAACAACCCCACTTCTGCCATATCAGCGCAGGAGCTGTCCGACCGGGTGACTGCGCTCTCAGGCTCCTAGGCCACCCCGCAGCGTGGACCAAGACCTGGCGGGCTTGGCCTTTGCCGCCGGCCTGGTGGCAGCGCTCAATCCCTGCGGGTTCGCCATGCTGCCCGCCTACCTGACCTTGGTGGTGCGCGGCGAAGGCGCCGGCCAGTTCACGGCCGTGGGTCGCGCGTTGGCGGCCACCGCGGCGATGGCGTTGGGGTTCCTGACGGTGTTCGGAGCGTTCGGACTGCTCACGTTGTCGGTGGCCTCGACGGTGCAGCGGTATCTGCCGTACGTCACGGTGCTGATCGGCATCGCGCTCGTCGCCCTTGGCAGCTGGCTGCTAGTGGGCCGGGAGTTCACGGTGCTGATGCCAAACCCATTCGCACGCAGCACCCGCTGGGCGCCGACGGCCCGGATCGGCTCCATGTTCGGCTTCGGGGCGAGCTACGCCATCGCCTCGCTGTCCTGCACCGTCGGCCCGTTCCTGGCGGTGACCGGCGCGAGCATTCGCGGCGGGTCCATCCTTGAAGGCTTGTCGATCTACCTCGCCTACGCCGCCGGCTTCGCGCTGGTCGTCGGCGTGTTGGCCATCGGCGTAGCCTTCGCGAGTTCGGCGTTGATCGACCGGATGCGCCGAATCGTTCCGCATGTCAGCCGGATTAGCGGCGCGCTGCTGGTAGTGGTCGGGCTGTATGTCGGCTACTACGGCCTCTACGAGGTGCGGCTGATCAACGCCAACGGCAATCCCGACGATCCGGTGATCGCTGTCGCCGGCCATCTACAACGCACGCTGGCCGGCTGGGTACACCAGCACGGGGCGTGGCCGTGGATTCTGGCGCTGGCCGTGGTGGTGCTCGGTTTGCTCGTCTGGGCCTGGCGCGGGCGGGCGCGCCGCTGACTCGGCGAAATCTGTCGGGCTTCCGGCGTCGGCAGCGGTACATATCCAGCTGCCGCCTTAGCCTGGATGCACCGATTCTCTGGTTACTTCGGGGCGAGTTCCGTTGTCCACCATGGGCTGGTGCTGGGCGTTGGCTGAGTGCCCGACCTCTGGTCAGAGCGTGATCAGTCAAGCCTCTCACTCCGCAGTCACATCGCCATGCGGTCGCTCATCGAAACCAGCGGCTGACAGCCGAGCGTTCCACGACCTTGTCAATACCGCAAAACAAAAAGTAAAGTCATCTTCAGTTTTAGCCGGATCATCGAGGAGTCAACGTTGGAATCCTTCGTCCACCTGCGCAAAGGCACGACACCAAAGCGTGTCCATGCCGACCTAGACGGACTCAAAGACGACGAGCTCGGACGCGGCGGTTTCGTCGGGCGCACCGCGAACATGTACCGCCGAAACGACCCGACCGCCTACCGCACCGTCGGCCCGCTACGCTCGACCGACGTGCTGAGTTCGGAATTGAAACCCGGTGACGCAACCGACGCCAACGGCGGGCCGCTGTTGATGTTCTCCAATGCCGACTGCCTGGTGCTGCTGTCCCGGCGCACCGAGGAGATGCCGTTCTTCGTCCGCTATGTCGACGGCGACCTGCTCTCCTTCGTGCACAAGGGGTCGGGCCGACTGGAGACGGAATTCGGCCCGCTGGACTACCGCGAGGGCGACTGGATCTACATCCCCAAGGCGTGCACCTGGCGGCAGATCCCGGCCGATGAGACGACGCTGCTGATGATCCAAGCGACCGAGGAGTTCCGCGTCCCACCCGCCGGCACCCTCGGACGGCACTTCCCGTTCGATCCGGCGCAGGTCACCATTCCGGAGCCGGAGCCTCTCGGTGATGACGGCAGGACCGAATACCAGGTTCGTCTCATCCACGAGGGTGGCCCGACCTCGTTGTTCTACCAACATCATCCGCTCGACGTGGAAGGCTGGCGGGGCGACAACTTCCCGTTCACCTTCAACATCGACGACTACACCGTCATCACGTCGGAAAGTGTGCACCTGCCGCCGACCGTGCACTTGTTCATGCAGGCGACCGGTGTATACGTGATGAACTTCCTGCCAAAGCCCGCCGAGAGGGTGCCGGGCACCGAGCGCACCCCGTGGTATCACCGCAACGTCGACTACGACGAGATCGCGTTCTTTCACGCCGGGTCGCTGTACGGGATCCCGATGCCACCCGGGCTCGTCAGCCACGCCCCGCAAGGGGTGCACCACGGCGCGCCCGAGAAGGCCCGGGAGCGCGCTCGCCGCAAGTTCGACGACTACGACAGGGTCGACTGGTCGGTGATCGCCATCGACACCCGCCGTCGGCTCATCCCGTCCGACGAGATCCTCGCCAACGACCTGGGGCAGCACTGACGATGACGCAAACGGTGCAGCACGGCTACGACCGTATCCCCTATCTTGTTGCCTACCAGAATAATTCGGGTGTCCGCGACGTCTACGGCGGCATCGCCGAACTGGTGGTGCTGGAGAGCTACCTGCTACGCCCGAAGGACACGCCGTCGGACACGGTGCTGATCTTCATGCACCCGATCGGCGGCGGCGCATACCTACCGATGATCAACGCGCTGGCCCGCGCCGGCCACCACGTCATCTACTGCAACAGTCGATTCCGCGGCACGGATTCGGCACTGCTGATGGAGAAGGTCGTCGAGGATCTCGGCGAGGCCATCAAGGACGCCAAGAACCGGCTGGGCTACTCCAAGGTGGTGCTGGCCGGCTGGAGCGGCGGCGGATCGCTGTCGGTGTTCTACCAACAGCAGGCCCAGAAGCCGACCGTGACCGCCAGCCCGTCGGGCGACGGCCCGGACCTGACCACGCTGGGCCTGATCCCCGCCGACGGCATCATGCTGCTGGCCGCACACGTCAGCCGGCACGGCACCATGACCGAGTGGCTCGACGCATCGATCCTCGACGAGTCCGACCCCACCAAACGTGATCCGGAACTCGATCTGTACAACCCCGACAACCCCAACCAGCCGCCGTACACCAGCGAGTTCCTGGACCGCTACCGCGAAGCCCAGATCGCCCGCAACCGCCGGATCACGACGTGGGTCAAGCAGAAGTTGGCCCAACTGTCCGAACAAGGCCGCCCGGATGACGAGTTCGCGTTCGTCGTCCATGGCACCATGGCCGATCCGCGCTGGCTGGACCCCACCGTCGACCCGAACGACCGAAAACCCGGCACCTGCTATCTGGGCGATCCACAGGTGGTGAACATGAGCCCGGTGGGGCTGGCCCGGTTCTGCACCCTGCGCAGCTGGCTCTCGCAGTGGAGCTACGACGACGCCAACGGCGACGCGGTCAAGGCCGGCCCGGACATCGCGGTCCCAGCCTTGGTGATCGGCAACATGGCCGACGACGCGTGCACGCCCAGTCACACCCGCCGGTTGTTCGAGGCGATCGGCCATCCGGACAAGGAGATGCACGAGATCCCCGGCGCCAACCACTATTACGCCGGACCCGATCAGCGCGACACCCTGCGCCAGGCCGTGGGCGTCTGCACCGACTGGCTGCAACGGCACGGATTCAGCGCGTGAGCACCGGGCCACTGGACGGCGTCCGGGTCATCGAGGTCGGCACCTTGATCTCCGGCCCGTTCGCCGGTCGGCTGCTCGGCGACATGGGCGCCGAGGTCATCAAGATCGAGCCGCCGGGCCAGCCGGACCCGCTGCGCACCTGGGGGCAGGCCGAACTCGACGGCGAGCATTTCTTCTGGACGGTGCACGCCCGCAACAAGAAGGCCGTCACGCTGAACCTGCGGGTGGAAGCCGGCCGTGCGCTATTCCTCGACCTGGTCGAGCGGTCCGACATCGTCGTGGAGAACTTCCGTCCCGGGACGCTGGAGAAGTGGAACCTCGGGTACGACGTTCTGCGCGAACGCAATCGGGGCATCATCCTGGTCCGGGTCTCCGGCTACGGGCAGACCGGCCCCGAAGCCGGCAAGGCCGGCTACGCCTCGGTCGCCGAGGCCGCCAGCGGGCTGCGGCACATGAACGGCTTCCCCGGTGGACCACCGCCCCGGCTGGCCCTGTCGCTGGGCGACAGCCTGGCCGGCATGTTCGCCGCACAGGGCGCACTGGCCGCGCTGTACCGGCGCACCGTCACCGGCCAGGGGCAGGTTGTTGACGCGGCGTTGACCGAATCCTGTTTGGCCATCCAGGAATCCACCATCCCCGACTACGACATCGGTGGCGTGGTGCGCGGCCCGTCCGGCACCCGTCTGGAGGGGATCGCCCCGTCGAACATCTATCGCACCGCCGACGACAGCTGGGTGGTGATCGCCGCGAATCAGGACACCGTGTTCGGCCGACTGTGCGTGGCGATGGGCCAGCCCGAACTTGCCATTGAAGAGCGATTCGCCGACCACGTTTCCCGCGGCCGTAATCAGGACGAACTGGACAAGATCATCGGCGACTGGGCCGCCGAGCGCCAGCCCGCCGAAATCATCGAGACGCTGTCGGAGGCCGGCGTGATCTCCGGTCCGATCAACACCGTCGCCGAAGTGGTCAAGGACCCACAGTTGTTGTCTCGCGGCATGATCGCCGACCACTGGGACGAGCGCGTGCATCGCAACGTCAAGGGACCCGGTGTCGTTCCGGTGCTCTCCGAATCCCCCGGCACCATCCGCTGCGCCGGATCGGCGCGGCCCGGGCAGCACAACGCCGAGGTGTACATCGGTCTGCTCGGCCGAACCGCGGACCGGCTCGCGGAACTCGAGAAGGAGGGGGTGCTGTAGATGACCCACGTGACCATCCGCGAGGTCTGTCTGCGCGACGGCCTGCAGATCGAGGAGCCGATTCCGTTGGCCGCCAAGCTCGAATTGCTGGAAGCTGTGGTGGCGACCGGCGTGCGCGAGATCGAGGCCACCGCGTTCGTCTCCCCGTCGAAGGTGCCCGCGCTGTCCGATGCCGCGGAATTGGCCGCAGAACTCAAGCGCTTCGACACCGTGGAGTTCTCCGCCCTGGTCGCCAGCCCGAACGGCGCCCGGCGGGCGATCGCTGCCGGTCTGGAGTCGATCGAATACGTGGTCTCCTCGGCTGACACACACAGCCGGGCAAATGTCGGACGGTCCACCGCCGAGGCCACCGCCGCCATCGCCGATATCGTGCGCATCGCCCATGACAGCGGTGCCACCGTCGAGGTGATCATCGCGACCGCGTGGGACTGCCCGTTCGACGGGCCGACGCCGCCGCACCGTGTCCTCGGTGTCGCCGAGGCCGCCACCGAATTCGGCGTCGACCGCATCGCGATCGCCGACACCATCGGCACCACCACCCCGGGACGGGTGAGTTCGCTTGTCGCGCAGGTACGTCCGGTGATCGGCGACATCCCGCTCGGGGCGCACTTCCACAACACCCGGGGTGCCGGACTGGCCAGTGCGTACGCGGCCGTTCAGTCCGGGGTGATCCGGCTCGACGCGTCGGTCGGCGGGCTGGGCGGCTGCCCGTTCGCGCCGGGTGCCAGCGGCAACATCGCAACCGAGGACCTGGTGTATCTGCTGCGGGACAGCGGCGTCGAAGTCGATGTCGACCTGCAGGCGGCCATCGACGCCGCTTCCGTCGCCCGGCGCGTCATCGGCCATGAACTACCCAGCGCACTGCTGCGGGCGGGCGACCGGCTGCCATGACCCGCACGCTGTCGAGCAAAGGCCGGCAGACCCGGGCCGCCATCGAGCAGGCGGCCCGAAAGTTGTTCGCCGAGCGTGGCTTTCACGGGACCACGCTGGCCGACATCACCTCCGCGGCGGGCAAGTCCTCGGCAGTGTTCTACCGCTACTTCGACGACAAAGAGGATCTACTGGCGGTGCTCGCCGAGTCGTTCCTGCACAACGTGCTGTCCTCACTACCGATGCGACTTCCCGATTCCCCCGACGACACCGAGTACTTCACCACGGCGGTGACGGGATACTGGAACATATTCAAGCAAAACCTGGGCATCATGGTCGCAGTTGCGCAACTGGGCGCGACCGGGCAGCGGTTCGCGGGGGTGCAGAACGAATTCCGTCGCTTCGGCATCGACATCGTGCGGGCGTCGGTGTTGCGCGCGCAGGAACAGGGCTACGGAGCGGGCCTGGACCCCGACCACATCGCGCTCGCCATCGCGTTGCTGTTCGAGAATTTCACCACCGTCTATCTGCGGCCCGACGCCGCGGCACTCGGGGTGCGCAGCACCGACGAGGACGCGATCCGCACGCTGGCCACCATCTGGAAGAAGACCCTGTACGGCTAAACGAATCCGTCGAGGAACGAGACCGACGAGAAACCCGACCATGACATAGGAGTCAGATGGATTTCGCACTGCCCGAACACCTTCCGGGCCTGCTCGCCGAGATGGACGCGTTCATCGAGGAGCAGATCAAGCCGCTCGAGCGCGAGCACATGCAGTACTTCGACCGGCGCCGCGAATTCGCGCGCACCGACCTGGACAACGGCGGCATCCCTCGGCGTGAGTGGGAGGACCTGCTCGACGAGATGCGCCGACGCGCCGACGAGGCGGGCTGGTTGCGTTACGGGCTGCCCAGCGAGTTCGGTGGCCGCGACGGCACCAACCTGGACATGGCCGTCATCCGGGAACACCTGGCGCACAAGGGCCTCGGCCTGCACAACGATCTTCAGGACGAGTCCTCGATCGTCGGCAACTTCCCGCAGGTGATCATGATGTCGCGGTTCGGCACCGAGGAGCAGAAAAAGGACTGGATCGAAGCGATGCTCACCGGAAAGCGCTCGATGGCGTTCGGGTTGACCGAGCCCGACCACGGCAGCGACGCCACCTGGATGGAGACCCGCGCCGTACGGGACGGCGACACCTGGGTGATCAACGGCGCCAAGCGCTGGAACACCGGCGTGCACCGCGCCACTCACGATCTGGTGTTCGCCCGTACCTCCGGGGACGACGGCCAGGCCGTCGGGATCACTGCATTCCTGGTGCCCACCGACACGCCGGGATTCGAGGTCCCCTACTACTGGTGGACATTCAACATGCCCAGCGACCACGGGGAGGTCGAGTTGACCGATGTCCGGGTGCCCGCCGACGCCGTCCTGGGCGAGGTGGACCACGGCCTCGAGGTGGGCCAGACCTTCCTGCACGAGAACAGGATTCGACAGGCCGCCAGCAGTCTGGGTGCCGCTCAGTACTGCATCGACCGGGCCGCCGACTACGCCGGACGGCGGGTGGTGTTCGGTAAGCCGCTGTCGGTGAACCAGGCGGTGCAGTGGCCGCTGGCCGAACTGCAGACCGAAGCCCAGATGGTGCGCCTGCTGGTGTACTACGCGGCCTGGCACCTGGACCGCGACCACCACATGGAGGTGTCCGACAAGGTGTCGATGGCCAACTACCGCGCCAACAGGCTGGTGTGCGAGGCCGCCGACCGGGCCATGCAGATCCACGGCGGCATCGGGTACAGCCGCCACGAGCCGTTCGAGCACATCTACCGCCACCATCGCCGGTACCGGATCACCGAAGGCGCCGAGGAGATCCAGATCCGGCGGGTGGCCCAGCGAATGCTGAAGTTCGGCCGCCGGTGAGCAGAGTGAGCAGAGCGAGCGCAGCGAGCGATGGGAACGAGGCGAACAATTGGACCCCATGACCGATCTGGCCACCGCTTTGGAGCGCGTTCTCGACGCGCGGATCACCGACCTGCGCCGGCTGACCGGCGGTGCGAGCCGAACCACCTGGGCGTTCACCGCCCGCACCGGTGCCGGAGACCGCCGGCTGATCCTGCGCACCGGGCCGCCCGATGAGGTACATGCCGGGATGGAGCTCGAGGCCCGTGCACAGGAGCTCGCCGCCGCTCAGGGCGCTCCGGTGCCGGACATCCTCGCCGCCTCGAATTCGGCTGAGTCACTGGGCAACCCGTACCTGATCTGCGGTGAGATCGCCGGCGAGACCATCGTTCGCAAGATCGCCCGCAACCTCGACGACGCCGGGCGCGCCCGCCTGCTGACGCAGTGCGCGGCCGCGCTGGCCGCAATTCACCGCGCCGATCCGGCCGACGCGGAGTTGACCGCCGAGGATCAGCTGTCGGCCTGGCGCGACGAACTCGACACGATGGACGACACCACCGCCACCTTCGAGTGGGCGTTCCGCTGGCTGGAACGCAATCGGCCGGCGCCCACCACACCGACGCTCGTGCATGGCGACTTCCGGATGGGCAACCTCATCGTCGATATGGAGGGCGGATTCCATCTCGCCGCGGTACTGGACTGGGAACTCGTCCACGCCGGCGATCCGCGCGAGGATCTGGCCTGGTTCTGCATCCGGGCCTGGCGGTTCGGCGCGCCCAAGGCGCTCTCCGCGGGCGGGCTGGGCAGCATCGAGGATTTCCTGAGTGCGTACGGGGATGCGGGCGGTGTGCGCGTCGACCCCGGCGAGTTCCGGTGGTGGCTGGTGCTGGCCACGCTGCGTTGGGGGGTGATCTGCCGGTATCAGGCCGAACGGCACCTGTCCGGGCAGACGCGGTCGGTGGAATTGGCCACCATCGGACGGCGGGTGTGCGAAACGGAGTGGGATCTGCTGAACCTGCTGGAGCACCGGCGAGTCGACGAACCGCCGAGGCACCAGGCGGCGAGGAGCCAGCCAATCGAGCACCGGCGAGCCGACGAACCACCGAGGCACCAGGCGGCGAGGCACGAGGCGGCCAGGAACCGGCCGATCAGACACCGGCGAGCCGACGAACCACCGAGGCACAAGGCGGTGATGAACGAGGGGGCGACGCACGGGGCGGCCAGAAGCGAGGCGGCAAGAAGCCGGCCGATCAGACACCGGCGAGCCGACGAACCACCGAGGCACAAGGCGGCCAGGAACGAGCCAGTTGAGCCAATGACCACCCACGGCCGCCCGACTGCCGCCGAGCTCGTCGGCGCCGTCGCCGACTTCCTCGACACCGATGTCCGCGGCGTCACCGAGGGTCAGGTGAACTTCCACGCCCGCGTCGCCGCCAACGCCCTTCGGATGGTCGTGCGGGAGCTCGAAGCCACGGACACCGGGACCCTCACCGCTGCGCTGGCCGCCCTCGGCGCACCAGACGAGGCCGAGTTGGCGGCCGCCATCCGACGCGGCGACTTCGACGACCGCGCCGAGGAGCTGCCCGGTTGTCTCAGGGCGCTGGTAAGCCATCGGTTGACGGCCGCCCATCCCGGCTACGAACAGGAGTGAACGATGCCCGTGACGGACAGCGAAGCCATCGAAGACGTCGCCGACACGCTTTTCAACGCCATCGAACAGACCGACATCGCCCTGATCGAGGAGTTGTGGAACGACGACGTGCTCGTCTGGCATTCCGGTGACGCCGAGGACAACGACCGCGTCCGAGCGCTGCGGGTGATCCGCTGGTTCATCAACAACACCACCGCCCGCCGCTACGACATCCTCGACCGTCAGCTGTTCGAGGCCGGTTTCGTGCAGCAACACATCCTGCACGCAACCGGCACCAACGGCGCCACGATCGCGATGCGGGTGTGCATCGTCATCAAGCTGGGTGGCAACGGTCTCATCAGCCGTATCGACGAGTACTTCGACCCGCACGACATGGCCCCGTTGCTGTGAGTAACCTGGGCGGGTGCCCGACCCACGCCCGGTTCGTGTCCTGGTGTACTCCGACAACGCGCGCACCCGCGAACAGGTGATGCTGGCGCTGGGCAAGCGGATCCACCCCGAGCTTCCCGAACTCAGCTACCTCGAGGTCGCGACCGCACCCGTGGTCATCCGGGAGATGGACGCCGGTGGCATCGACCTGGCGATACTCGACGGTGAAGCCACCCCGGTCGGCGGGATGGGGATCGCCAAACAGCTCAAGGACGAGATCGACCACTGTCCGCCCATCCTGGTGCTGACCGGTCGCCCGGACGACGCCTGGTTGGCCAATTGGTCCCGGGCGGAGGCTGCCGTTCCGCACCCGATCGACCCGATCGCGCTCGGCGAAGCGGTCGTCGGACTGCTCCGGACGTAACTTCACAACCTCTGATATCAAGGAAGGCTTGCCTAAACTGGGCCTACCTCGTACGGTTTGAGAGGAAACTTTTCCTCTAAATGGAGGCGTGCCGTGGGCTACCTGACACATGCGGCCCTGTCGGTCTCGGTTGCACTCGCCCTGCTGGTCCTGCCGAACCCGACGGCCCACGCTGACGACTTCGCGATCACCTCACCGGTGCCGACACTGGACGAACTTGCCGCCCAGATTCATCTCCTCGTCGCCACCCCCGCCCCTGAGGCGGTCAAGGCCGCACAACTCGAGGGCGGATCGCGAGCGGTGATCGTCCCGAAGATGATCTACCGACTGGGGTTCTTCCGGCCGCCGCGAGGGTCGAGCACCGTCACCGGCCCCGAGACCCATGAGGACGGCCGGCACACCGCAGTGATCAACGCCAGCCGTCAAGGCGCTCCGACAGTTGAGGTCGTCGCCGAATGGCGATACCTCGACGGCCGTTGGAAACTGGCCAACAAATCGCTGTGCAACGGGGTCAGCACCCTCGGATTGCCCATCCCGTGCAATTTCGAATGACCCGACCATGATTGAGATCCGGGGTGCGTCAAAGAGTTTCGGCTCCCGCCGTGCCATCGACAACGTGACCGTGTCGTTCCCCGCGGGCACCGTCACCTGCCTGCTGGGTCTCAACGGCGCGGGCAAGAGCACCCTGCTCCGACTCATCGCAGGCCTGACCGCACCCGACACCGGCAGTGTGCGGATCGGCACCCTGGAACTGCGGGACCAACGCGATCCGATGGGCGTGCTGGGCATCCATTTCGATTTCGCGGCAATGGATCCACGCCACACGGTGTCCCAGCACCTGCGGTGGCTCGCCACCCTGGGCGGACTCGCCGCATCCCGCACGCAGGCCGTCCTGGAGGAATCCGAGCTGACTGCCGTGAGCCACCGCCGGATCGCCACGCTGTCGATGGGGGCACGCCAACGGCTGGCAATCGCGGGCGCGCTGCTCGGCGATCCTGCTGTGCTGGTGTTCGACGAGCCGATCAACGGTCTCGACGTGCCCGGGATTGTGTGGTTCCGACATCTGTTGCGGCACAAGGCCGCTGAGGGGGTGACCGTCGTCATGGCCAGTCACCTGCTTGCCGAGGTCGTACTGACCGCCGACCGGGTACTGCTACTGGCCTACGGCCGGGTGGTCGCCGAGGGCGGCCTCGACGACATCGTCCCGGCCGGAACCGACCCGCGCGCACATCTCGAGGCCGCGCTCCTCCAATCGGAGCCGGAACCGGCGTGGCCATGAGTCTGGCCATTGAGCACCTGCGGCGTAGCGTCCGCGCCGAGGTGATCCGGACCGCCGGCCGCGGACCGCTCTGGACGGTACTGGCACCGGTCGCGACACTGCTGCCCGCGGCGGTCACCCTTGGGATCGCGTCTCTTGCAGAACATTTCGCGCGGATTCCAGGACAACGGTACGTCCAGCAGGTCCCCACCTCCAACGCTGCATACTGGGTCGTCACCATCACGGTGGTGATGACGGCGATTGCCGCCGCCTTCGAACGCAGTCACGAATCGAACCTCGGCCAGACGCGGTACATCGCCGCGCTGCTGCCAAGGCCATGGACGGTGCTCGGCGGCAAGTGGCTGTTCTACGGAGCGCTGGGGGCGATCGCCGCGGCCGTCCTGGTGATCACCTTGCTCGTCGCGCTGCCGCATGTTGCCCCACTGGTTTATGGCGAGGTGTCGGTGACCGACACCGTCGGGCGCCGGCTGCTTTGGACGGTGCCGGTGTTCGCCTTCTTCGCCGCGGGTCTGGGTGTCGGGATCGGGGGATGCACGCGCAGCCCGGCCGCCGCCGTCGGGCTCATCCTGTTCTGGGTGTACGTCGTCGAACTCGCCGTCAGCTACCTACCGGGTGGCCTGTCGCTGCAGCGCTTCATGCCATTCCTCAACGGTGTCTACGCCACCGGGCAGGACATCGTGCTCGAGCCGCCGTGGGGACCCGATATCGCCCTGTGCTACGTCTGCGCACTGTTCACCGCCGTCTTCACCTGCGGCGTTCGCGCCGCCCGAACAAGATAGGAATCCATCTCATGACAGACAAGAACGCGCTTCCCATGGCGCAACGTTCGGACGCCGACGTCCCGGGACACTGGCTGCTGGCCCGTCTCGGCAAACGCGTGCTGCGCCCCGGCGGCCTGGAACTGACCACCCGACTGCTGGCCGGGCTGGGCATACCCGGCGCCGACGTCGTCGAACTCGGACCGGGCGTCGGGAGAACGGCGCGCGATATCGTCGCACTGCGGCCCAAGTCCTATGTCGGTGTCGACGACAGCGCCGAATCGTCTGCCCTCGTCAACGAGGTGATCGCCGCCGTGGGCGGGCACACGGTGGTCGCCGATGCCGCCGATACCGGTCTACCGGCCGCCAGCGCCGACGTCGTCATCGGCGAAGCGATGCTGACCATGCAGGGTGACAACGCCAAGCGGGCGATCATCGCCGAGGCGTTCCGGGTGCTGCGTCCGGGCGGCCGCTACGGCATCCACGAACTGGGCCTGGTCCCCGATGCGCTGCCGCAGCAGACCAAGGACGACATCCGCAAGGCGCTGGCCCGCTCCATCAAGGTCAACGCGCGGCCGTTGACGATGCAGGAATGGTCCGAACTGCTCACCGAAGCCGGCTTCGTGATCCAGCGGGTCGACCGGGCGCCGATGGCCCTGCTGCAACCGGCCCGCGTGATTGCCGACGAAGGGGTCTTCGGGGCGTTGCGGATCGTCGGGAACCTGATCACCCGCCCGACGGCGCGGAAGCGCGCCCTGAACATGCGGAGAACGTTCGCCGCCAATCGCGACGCGCTGACCGCCGTGGCCATCGTCGCCGCTGTGCCACCGGAAGGTTCGTAGTCTGGGACGTACCCTGACGATTACGCATCCTCGTGCCGTCGGTCAGGGAGAGCCGCTTGCCCGATAACGTTGTCCAAACCCACACCCCGACAAGCCCCGACCGGGCCGCCGGACAACAGCGCAAGCGAGTTCTCGGTTTGCTGAGATCCGCAGGCACCCCGGTGGACGCCCAGCAGGTCGCGCAGGCCCTGGCCATCCACGTCAGCACCGCGCGATTCCATCTGGGCGCCCTGGAAAGCCAGGGCATGATCAGGCGCCGCGGTAACGCGGGCGGGCGGGTCGGCCGGCCCAGGCTGACCTACCAGCTCACTCCACGTCTGGACTATTCGGACATCGTCGCGCTCTTCGCGACGCATCTTGGAGGGACTCCGGACGAACGAGAGTTGCGCGCAACCCGGGTCGGGGCGGACCTCGCCCACCGGGTGCGATTGACCGAGTTCGCTGACACATCCTCGATCACCGACTTGGTGGTGTCGGCGTTGACGGCCCTCGGATTCGGGATCCGCTCGGTGATGAACGGGTTCGGTGAGATATCCGTGCAGATCTGCACCTGTCCGCTGGCCGAGATCGCCGTGCGGTCCCCCGAAGTGGTCCGCGGTATCCAACAGGGCCTCATCCAGGAGATCATCGACTGCAATGCCGACGCGATCGGGAAGCACTATTCGGCGCGGGTGCGCCCAGACCCGCGACAGGGATCCTGCGAAGTGACGCTGGTGGTGAGTCCCGCCTCGAAGCGGGTACAGGGCGATGGCCCCCGGCTGCGGCTTTAACCGCGGCTGGCACAGCACGAATTTCGCTGTGCCCGTTGGTGCTTCGTAACTGCGCAGTCGTGCGCGACACTCCGGCCGATCCCAACGCCGAGCCAACGGAAGAGACGACTAGGCTGTGCCCAGCTCACATCGACAGCCCAAGCGAGGGAGAGCATGGACCTCTACGTGCCCATCCTGATCCTCGGGGCGATCGCGGCGGCGTTCGCGGTCGGCTCCGTGGGGATCGCCCTGCTCATCGGGCCGCGCCGGTACAACCGGGCCAAACTGGAAGCCTACGAATGCGGCATCGAACCGGCCCGGCAGCCGGCGGGTGCGGCCCGGTTCCCGATCAAGTTCTACCTGACCGCGATGCTGTTCATCGTCTTCGACATCGAGATCGTCTTCCTCTATCCGTGGGCGGTGTCGTTCGACCGGCTGGGCATGTTTGCGCTGGTCGAAATGGGCTTGTTCATGACCGCGGTGTTCGTGGCCTACGCCTATGTGTGGCGCAGGGGTGGGTTGGATTGGGACTAGAGGAACAGCTGCCCGGCGGGATCCTGCTGTCGACGGTCGAGAAGGTCGCCGGGTTCGTCCGCAAGGGGTCACTGTGGCCGGCGACGTTCGGCCTGGCCTGCTGCGCCATCGAGATGATGGCAACCGCGGGTCCGCGCTTCGACATCGCCCGGTTCGGCATGGAGCGGTTCTCGGCCACCCCGCGTCAGGCCGACCTGATGATCGTCGCGGGCCGGGTCAGCCAGAAGATGGCGCCCGTGCTGCGCCAGGTGTACGACCAGATGGCCGAACCGAAGTGGGTGCTGGCGATGGGCGTATGCGCCTCATCCGGCGGGATGTTCAACAACTACGCGATCGTGCAGGGCGTCGACCACGTGGTGCCGGTGGACATCTACCTGCCCGGCTGCCCACCCCGACCCGAGATGCTGCTCAATGCCATCCTGATGCTGCACGCCAAGATCGCCGAGATGCCGCTCGGTGTGCACCGCGACGAGGTGGTGGCCGCGGCCGAACGGGCCGCCCTGGCCGCCCCGCCCACTATCGAGCTCAAGGGGCTGCTCCGGTGAGCGAGCCACGGCGGGGCATGTTCGGGGCGGCCGGCAGCGGCGACACCTCCGGCTATGGCCGGCTGGTCCCTAGGGTCGCCGCGCCGACCAGCAGTCCACGGCCCTACGGCGGCTATTTCGACGAGGTGACCGACCGGCTCGCCGAGGTGCTGGGCGACGAGTTCGAAGCGGCCGTCGAGCGGGTGACGGTACATCGTGATCAACTCGTCTTCGAGATCGCCCGCGCGCACCTGCCGAAGGTGGCACGCACGCTTCGCGACGACGCTGCCCTGCGATTCGAGTTGTGCTGCGGGGTGTCCGGTGTGCATTACCCCGCCGACACCGGCCGGGAGTTACACGCGTTCTACCCGCTGATGTCGATCACCCACAACCGCCGCATCCACCTCGAAGTCGCCTGCCCGGACGCCGATCCCCACATACCGTCGCTGTTTCCGGTTTATCCGACGACCGACTGGCATGAACGCGAAACCTACGACTTCTTCGGGATAATCTTCGACGGGCATCCGGCGCTGACCCGGATCGAGATGCCCGACGACTGGGTCGGCCACCCACAGCGCAAAGACTATCCGCTCGGCGGGGTGCCGGTGGAGTACCACGGCGCGCAGATTCCCCCTCCGGACGAACGGCGGGCCTACAGCTAGATGGCCGAGAAGACCGTTACCCTGGGCGGCCAGGACTGGGACGAAATCGTCGCGCTGGCAAAGGATTCCGCGACTGCCAACGCCGGCGAACGAATCGTCGTCAACATGGGCCCGCAACATCCCTCGACGCACGGCGTGCTGAGGCTGATCCTGGAGATCGAGGGTGAGACGGTCATCGAGGCCCGCTGCGGCATCGGCTACCTGCACACCGGAATCGAGAAGAACCTCGAGTACCGCAACTGGACTCAGGGCGTCACCTTCGTCACCCGGATGGACTACCTCTCGCCGTTCTTCAACGAGACCGCGTACTGCCTCGGCGTCGAGAAACTGCTGGGCATCACCGACGCGATCCCCGAGCGCGCCAGCGTGATCCGGGTACTGCTGATGGAGCTCAACCGGATTTCCAGTCATCTGGTCGCACTGGCCACCGGCGGCATGGAACTGGGCGCGATGAGCGCCATGTTCTTCGGCTTTCGGGAACGCGAAGAGATCCTCACGGTGTTCGAGGCCATTACCGGGCTGCGGATGAACCACGCCTACATCCGTCCCGGCGGCCTGGCCGCCGACCTGCCCGACGATGGCGAAGCGCGGGTGGCCGCCCTGTTGAAGCTGTTGCCCGGGCGGCTGGCCCAACTCGAGGATCTGTTGCGGGAGAACGCGATCTGGAAGGCCCGCACCCGTGACATCGGGTACCTGGATCTGATGGGCTGCATGGCGCTGGGCATCACCGGCCCCGTCCTGCGGTCCACCGGCCTGCCGCATGACCTGCGCAAGGCCCAACCCTATTGCGGCTACGAGAACTACGACTTCGACGTCATCACCGGCGAGAACTGCGACTGCTACGACCGCTACGTGATCCGGGTCGAGGAGATGAAGGAGTCGCTCAAGATCGTCCAACAGTGCCTGGACCGGTTGCGGCCCGGGCCGGTGATGATCGAGGACAAGAAACTGGCCTGGCCCGCCGACCTGAAGCTGGGGCCCGACGGGCTGGGCAACAGCCCCGAGCACATCGCCAAGATCATGGGCAAGTCCATGGAGGGGCTGATCCATCACTTCAAGATCGTCACCGAAGGCATCCGCGTACCGGCCGGTCAGTGTTACGTGGCGGTCGAATCCCCGCGCGGCGAACTCGGCGTGCACATGGTGTCCGACGGCGGCACCCGACCCTACCGGGTGCACTACCGCGACCCTTCGTTCACCAACCTGCAGGCCGTCGCCGCGACATGCGAGGGCGGCATGGTCGCCGACGTGATCTCGGCGGTGGCCTCCATCGACCCGGTCATGGGCGGGGTGGACAGATGACCAGCATCGACCTCACGCTGGGACCCCGGCCCGACGAGCCGGGTCCGCCGATCGGCGGTCCGCTGACCTACGAACCCCAAGTCGAGGATCGGTTGACGACCGACGCCGCGGTGATCATCGCGCGCTATCCACACCCGCGCTCGGCGCTGTTGCCGCTGCTGCATCTGGTCCAGTCCCAGGACGGTTACGTCACCGCGGCCGGGATCTCGTTCTGCGCCAGGCAGCTCGGCCTCACCGATGCCGAGGTCACCGCGGTGGCGACGTTCTACTCGATGTACCGGCGCACACCCACCGGGCGCTACCTCGTCGGGGTCTGCACCAACACGCTCTGCGCGATCATGGGCGGTGATGCCATCCTGGAGACCCTGGAGAACCATCTCGGTCTGCGTCCCGGCGAGACCACCGACGACGGCCAGGTCACCCTGGAACACATCGAGTGCAACGCGGCCTGTGACTACGCCCCGGTGGTGATGGTGAACTGGGAGTTCTTTGACAACCAAACCCCCTCGGGCGCTTGCGATCTGGTGGACCGTCTGCGATCCGGCGAGTCGGTGCGCGCCACCCGCGGTGGACCGGTCTGCTCGTTCGCCGACACCGGACGCACCCTGGCCGGACTGCGGGCCCCGGGCCCCTCCGGCGGCCCGGGCGCGCCGACACTGGCCGGGCTGCGCGTCGCGCGGGCGCAGGGCATGTCGGCACCGGCAGTTGGATCGGCGCCGGCGGCACGGACTTCCGACGGCGAGGCACAGGCACTCGAATCCGCCCGTGACAAGCCCGCCCCCGCGCCGGGAACCACTGTGCCCGCTCGGCCCGGCACGCAGGAACAGACCCGGACGCAACGGATTCGGGAGACTGAATGACGCCGCTGACCCCGGTGCTGAGCCGTTTCTGGGACGCCGACGAGCCGTGGACGCTGGAAACCTACCGCCGTCATGACGGGTACCGCGCGCTACACAAGGCGCTGTCGCTCAGTCCGGACGACGTCATCGCGCTGGTGAAGAATTCCGGGTTGCGCGGCCGCGGCGGCGCGGGCTTCCCGACCGGCACCAAGTGGTCGTTCATACCACAGGACGGACCGGCCGGTGCCAAGCCGCACTACCTGGTGATCAACGCCGACGAGTCCGAACCCGGTACCTGCAAGGACATTCCGCTGCTGCTTACCACCCCGCACTTTTTGGTCGAGGGCATCATCATCGCGGCCTATGCAATCCGCGCCCGGCATGCCTTCATCTACCTGCGCGGCGAGGTGGTAGCGGTGCTGCGCCGGTTGCAGGCCGCCGTCGCCGAGGCCTATGCGGCGGGCTACCTGGGCACCGACATCGGCGGCTCGGGGTTCGACCTCGACCTGGTCGTGCATGCGGGCGCGGGTGCCTACATCTGCGGCGAGGAGACGGCGCTGCTGGACTCCCTGGAAGGCCGCCGCGGCCAGCCTCGGTTGCGCCCGCCGTTCCCCGCCGTCGCGGGCCTGTACGCCTGCCCCACGGTGGTCAACAACGTGGAATCGATCGCGTCCGTTCCACCCATCGTGCTCGGTGGAGTGGACTGGTTCAAGTCGATGGGTACCGACAAGTCCCCCGGTTTCACGCTGTACTCGTTGTCCGGTCACGTCACCCGGCCGGGTCAGTACGAGGCCCCGCTGGGCATCACGTTGCGCGAGCTGCTCTCCTACGCCGGCGGCGTGCGGGCCGGCCACGAGCTGAAGTTCTGGACGCCGGGCGGGTCCTCGACACCGCTGCTGACCGCCGAGCATCTCGACGTGCCACTGGATTACGAGGGGGTGGCCGGCGTCGGCTCGATGCTGGGCACCAAGGCCCTGCAGATATTCGACGAGACCACCTGTGTGGTACGGGCGGTGCGGCGTTGGACGCAGTTCTACGCCCACGAATCGTGTGGCAAGTGCACGCCGTGCCGGGAAGGCACCTACTGGCTCGCTGCGATCTACGAACGACTGGAGACCGGCCGCGGCACCGCCGAGGACCTCGACAAGCTGCTCGACATCTCCGACACCATCCTCGGAAAGTCGTTCTGCGCCTTGGGAGACGGCGCGGCAAGCCCGATCATGAGCTCGCTGAGGTGGTTCCGCCCGGAGTATGAGGCGCACCTGGTCGGCGGCTGCCCGATCGACCCGTACGCCTCGATGCTGTCCGCACCCGAAGGAGTGGGCGCATGAATCCTGCCGAGCAGACGCAGAATTACCCATTCTGGACCCGAAACAGGCAATTCTGTGTCTGCTCGCGGCAGAAGGTGGGGGCACGATGACGCTCGCCGAGCAGACGCCCCAGGCCCCGGCCGTCGAAATGGTCACCCTCACCATCGATGACACAACCGTGTCGGTTCCCAAGGGCACGCTGGTGATTCGAGCGGCCGAGCTACTCGGCATACAGATCCCGCGGTTCTGCGACCACCCGTTGCTGGATCCGGTCGGCGCCTGCCGGCAGTGTCTGGTCGAAGTCGAAGGCCAGCGCAAGCCGATGGCGTCCTGCACCATCACCGTCGCACCGGACATGGTGGTGCACACGCAGTACACCAGCGCCGCGGCCGACAAGGCCCAGCACGGCGTGATGGAACTGCTGCTGATCAACCACCCGCTGGACTGCCCGATCTGCGACAAGGGCGGCGAATGCCCCCTGCAGAACCAGGCCATGTCCAGCGGTCGGGTGGAGACCCGTTTCACCGATGTCAAACGGACCTTCCCCAAACCGATCAACCTGTCCGCGCAGGTGCTGCTCGACCGCGAACGCTGCGTGCTGTGTGCCCGCTGCACCCGGTTCTCCAACCAGATCGCCGGCGACCCGTTCATCGAACTCCTCGAACGCGGGGCGCTGCAGCAGGTCGGCATCGCGCCCGGCGAGGCCTTCGACTCGTACTTCTCCGGCAACACCGTGCAGATCTGCCCGGTCGGCGCCCTGACCAGCCAGGCCTACCGGTTCCGGGCCCGGCCGTTCGATCTGGTTTCCACGCCGAGCGTCTGCGAGCACTGCGCCTCGGGCTGCGCCCAGCGCACCGACCACCGGCGCGGAAAAGTGTTGCGCCGCTTGGCCGGTGACGACCCCGAGGTCAACGAGGAGTGGAACTGCGACAAGGGCCGCTGGGCGTTCACCTATGCCACCTCGGGTGACCGCATCACCACCCCACTCGTCCGCGAGGACGGCGAGTTGCGGCCGGCCGCGTGGTCCGAGGCCATCACGGTGGCCGTGTCCGGTCTGTTGGCCGCCGCCGGCCGTGCCGGTGTCCTGGTGGGTGGCCGCGGCACCGTGGCGGACGCCCGCGCATACAGCCGGTTCGCCCGATTGGTGTTGAAGACCAACGACATCGACTTCCGCGCCCGCGCCCATTCCGACGAGGAGGCGCGATTCCTGGCCGCGCGGGTGGCCGGCCGGGCGATGGACGTCACCTACGCGGACCTCGATGCGGCACCCGCGGTGCTGCTAGCCGGTCTGGAACCGGAGGAGGAGTCCCCGATCGTCTTCCTGCGGCTGCGCAAGGCCGTCCGCAGAAACGGTCTGCGGGTGCTTTCCGTGGCGCCCTACGCCACCCGCGGACTGACCAAGTTGGGCGGCCGGGTGGTGACGGCAGCACCCGGTGCGGAGGCCGCGGCGTTGGCCGGCCTGCACGATCTGCCGTCCGGGTCGATCATCCTGACCGGTGAGCGGCTGGCCGCCAGTGCCGGTGCCTATTCGGCGGTGGCCCGCCTCGCCGATGCCACCGGGGCACGAATCGGGTGGATTCCGCGGCGGGCAGGGGAACGCGCAGCCCTGGAAGCGGGTTGCCTGCCGAACCTTTTCGCGGCCGGCCGGCCGGTCGCCGATGCGACGGCCCGGGCCCACGCCGCGGCCGCCTGGCACGTCGACGACCTACCCGCCGGCGAGGGCCGCGACACGTCGGCAATCCTGGCCGCAGCCCGAGCCGGTGACCTCGGCGCACTGCTGATCGGCGGGGTGGAGTTGACCGACCTGCCCGACCCGGTCGCGGCGCTCGCGGCCGTCGACGCCGCACCGTTCGTCGTCAGCCTGGAGTTGCGCGAGAGCGCGGTCACCGAACGAGCCGACGTGGTGTTCCCGGTCGCACCCGTCGTCGAGAAATCCGGCGCCTTCCTGGACTGGGAGGGCCGGGTCCGGCCGTTTGAGGCGGCGCTGTCCTCCAGTGCGGCCTCCGACGCGCGCGTACTGCAGATCCTCGCCGACGAACTGGGAATCGATCTGGCGGTCGACTCGGACAGCGGTCGCTGGGAGGGCACCACAGCCGCCGACCCTGATGTTGCCGCGCGACCCGCCGCACCGCGCCCGGGCGAGGCTGTGCTGTCGACGTGGCGAATGTTGTTGGACGCCGGACGATTGCAGGACGGTGAGCCGCACCTGGCGGGAACCGCCCGCGCGCCGGTGGCACGTCTGTCGGCGGCGACGGCCGCGGAGAACAGCCTTGACGGCGGCGACACGGTGACCGTTCACACCAACCGCGGTGCGATTACCCTGCCGCTGGTGATCACCGACATGTGCGACCGGGTGGTGTGGCTGCCGATGAACTCCCCCGGCAGCGCCGTGTACGCGCAACTCGGGGCGGTCGCCGGCGACATCGTGCGCATCGGAGGCCTGCCGTGACCTACCCCGGCCTGGAAGCCTTCGGCCACGACCCGTGGTGGCTGATTCTCGTCAAGGCGGTCGCGGTGTTCGCCTTTCTGCTGCTCACCGTGCTGGTCGCCATCCTGGTGGAACGGAAGGTACTGGGCCGCATGCAGATGCGGTTCGGCCCGAACCGGGTCGGGCCGTTCGGGCTGCTGCAGTCGCTGGCCGACGGTGTCAAGCTGGCCCTCAAGGAGGGCCTGACGCCGGCCGGCGTGGACAAACCGATCTATCTACTGGCGCCGGTCCTCGCAGTCGTCCCGGCCATCATTGCGTTCGCGGTGATCCCGATGGGCCCTGTGGTGTCCGTCCTCGGCCACCAGACCCCACTGCAGTTGACCGACCTGCCGGTCGCGGTGCTCTATGTGCTGGCCGTCACCTCGATCGGGGTGTACGGAATCGTGTTGGCGGGCTGGTCATCCGGCTCCACCTACCCGCTGCTGGGCGGGCTGCGGTCGTCGGCGCAGGTGGTGTCCTACGAGATCGCGATGGCGTTGTCGTTCGCCGCGGTGTTCCTGTACACCGGCACCATGTCGACGTCGGGCATCGTCGCATCCCAGACTCACACCTGGTACGTCTTCCTGCTGTTGCCGTCGTTCCTGGTGTACCTGACGGCAATGGTGGGTGAGACCAACCGTGCCCCCTTCGACCTGCCCGAGGCCGAGGGCGAGCTGGTGGGCGGCTTCCACACCGAGTACTCCAGCCTGAAGTTCGCGATGTTCATGCTCGCCGAGTACGTGAACATGACCACGGTTTCGGCGCTGGCCACCACGATGTTTCTCGGCGGCTGGCACGCACCGTGGCCGATCAGCATGTTCGAGGGCGCGAACACCGGCTGGTGGCCGCTGATCTGGTTCGTCGGCAAGGTTTGGGGGTTCCTGTTCTTCTACTTCTGGCTGCGTGCCACCCTGCCCCGGCTGCGCTACGACCAGTTCATGGCGCTGGGCTGGAAGGTATTGATCCCGGTTTCGCTGGCCTGGATCATGACCGTCGCGATCACCAGGACGCTGCGAATGCACGGCGCCGGAGGGTGGCTGACAACCGTGATCAACGTCGGGTTCCTGGCGTTGCTGGGGCTGATCGCGATGGCGTGGAATACGCGCCGACGCAACCGGACTCGGGCCGCACCGCCGCTGTCCGCGCCGGGTGACGAAGCATTTCCGGTGCCCCCGATACCGAGCAAGGAGAACTCTCGTGTCTAAGCTGCGCGACGGTCTGGCCGGTTTCGGCCTGACGTTCTCGACGATGTTCAAGAAGCCGATCACCGAGGAGTACCCGGAGAAGAAGCGCCCGACCCAACTCCGCTACCACGGCCGCCACCAACTCAACCGGTACGCCGACGGTCTGGAGAAGTGCATCGGCTGCGAGTTGTGCGCCTGGGCGTGCCCGGCCGATGCCATCTACGTCGAAGGTGCCGACAACACCGAGAGCGAACGGTTCTCCCCCGGCGAACGGTACGGCCGCGTCTACCAGATCAACTACCTGCGCTGCATCGGCTGCGGGTTGTGCATCGAGGCCTGCCCCACCCGGGCGCTGACGATGACCAACGAGTACGAACTCGCCGACGACAACCGCGCCGACCTCATCTACGGCAAGGAGAATCTGCTGGCCCCGCTTCAGCCCGGGATGACCCCGCCACCGCACGCGATGGCCGAAGGTTCCACCGACGACGACTACTACCTCGGCAAGATCGGTGCCGAGGACACGATCACATGACCGCCGAAGCCGTCGCGTTCTGGGTGCTGGCCGTCATCTCGGTGGCCGGTGCGGTCGGTGTGGTCGTCGCACCGAAGGCCGTGTACTCGGCGATCTTCCTGGCCGCCACCATGATCGGTCTGGCCGTGCTGTACGTGACGCAGGACGCGTTGTTCCTGGGAGTGGTGCAGGTGGTCGTGTACACCGGCGCGGTGATGATGCTGTTCCTTTTCGTACTCATGCTGATCGGCGTCGACTCCTCGGAGTCGCTGACCGAAACCGTTCGCGGACAACGCATCGCGGCGCTGGTCGCCGGTGTCGGGTTCGGCATCCTGCTGATCGCCGGGATCGGGACGCTGTCGACCACCGGCTTCACCGGCCTGGAACGGGCAAATGCCGACGGCAATGTGCAGGGCTTGGCGGCGCTGATCTTCACCAAGTACCTGTGGGCCTTCGAGCTCACCAGCGCACTGCTCATCACCGCGGCGCTGGGCGCCATGGTGCTGGCGCACCGGGAACGGTTCGAGCACCGCAAGACACAGCGCGAACTCGCCGAGGAGCGGTTCCGGGGGCTGGGGCACCCGACCACTCTCCCGAGCTCCGGGGTGTACGCCCGGCACAACGCCGTCGACGTGCCGGCCCGGCTGCCGGACGGCTCGGACGCCCAGATGTCGGTCAGCGCCATCCTGGTACGCCGCAGCCGGGAGGAGGACAGGTGAGCCCGGGCGCCTACCTGTACCTGTCGGCGATGCTGTTCACCATCGGCGCGGCTGGAGTGCTGTTGCGCCGCAACGCGATCATCATGTTCATGTGTGTGGAGCTGATGCTCAACGCCTGCAACCTGGCGTTCGTCACGTTCTCGCGTATGCACGGCCGGCTTGACGGCCAGGTGGTGGCGTTCTTCACCATGGTGGTAGCCGCGTGTGAGGTGGTGGTCGGTCTGGCGATCATCATGACCATCTACCGGACGCGGCGTTCGAGCAACGTCGACGACGCCCACCTGTTGAGGCACTGAGCGAATGGTCTGGTCACTGATCGCGCTTCCCCTGGCGGGAGCGGCCGTGCTGCTACTCGGCGGCCGGCGCACCGATGCGTGGGGACACCTGCTGGGCTGCGCGACCGTGCTGGCGTCGTTCGGTTGTGGGGTAAAGCTGTTCGTCGACCTGCTGGGCGCCCCACCGCACGACCGGGCGATGCACGAGCGGCTGTTCTCCTGGATACCGGTCGCGGATCTGCGGGTGGACTTCGGCCTGCAACTCGACGCGTTGTCGGTGTGCTTCGTCCTGTTGATCACCGGCGTCGGTTCGCTGATCCACCTGTACTCGATCGGCTACATGGCCCACGACCCCGGGCGCAGAAGGTTTTTCGCGTACCTCAACCTGTTCGTGGCGGCCATGCTGTTGCTGGTGCTCGCCGACAACTATCTCGGGCTCTATGTGGGGTGGGAAGGTGTCGGCCTGGCCAGCTACCTGCTGATCGGGTTCTGGTCGCACAAGCCGAGCGCGGCCACGGCCGCAAAGAAGGCGTTCGTGGTCAACCGGGTCGGCGACATCGGGCTCGTCGTCGCGCTGATGGTGATGTTCGCGGCGTTCGGAACCATCTCCTACGCCGGGGTTTTCGGTGCCGTGCCGTCAGCCTCCCATGCCACGTTGACCGCGATCGGGTTGCTGCTGCTGCTGGCCGCCTGCGGGAAGAGCGCGCAGGTGCCGCTGCAGTCCTGGCTGGGCGACGCGATGGAGGGCCCCACCCCGGTCAGTGCGCTCATCCACGCCGCGACCATGGTCACCGCGGGCGTGTACCTGATCGTGCGGTCCGGTCCGGTGTTCAATCTGGCACCGGCCGCCCAGACCGCAGTGGTCGTCGTCGGCGCCGTCACCCTGCTGTTCGGCGCGGTCACCGGCTGCGCGAAGGACGACATCAAGAAGGCACTGGCGGCGAGCACCATGAGTCAGATCGGCTACATGGTGCTGGCCGCCGGGCTGGGGCCGGCCGGCTATGCGGTGGCCATCATGCACCTGTTGACGCACGGCTTCTTCAAGGCCGGAC
>CAYLWH010000033.1:0-35897 GCA_964387245.1 uncultured Mycobacterium sp. | reverse complement strand
GCTAGCTACTCGATCACGTCGGTGCCGCGCATGCCCGCACCGACGGGCTGCTGCAACCGACTCCTCTCCAGCAGGCGCTCGAGTGCCGCTTCGACCTCGGCCTTCCAGCCCAGCCCCTTGTCGAGTTCCAACCGCAGCCGCGGAAAGTACGGGTGCGGCGCGACCACCAAGAAGCCCGCGTCCCGCAGGAAATCGGCGTCGATCATGCACTGCTCGAAACCGCAGTCTCCGAGCGCTTCAACCGCTGCGAGCGCGGCGGGGTCGAGTTCCGGGAACTCCCGCAGTTCCGATGCCGCAGGCGTACGTCCGAACGCCTCCAGCGCTCGCACACCGCGGCGCACCAGTTGGGTCACCACCTCCGCAATCAGACTGCGGGACAAACCCTCCCCCGACGTGCCGGTCTCCGTCCCCATCGAGGTGAGCAGCACGGCGTCCGCGCTGACGGGCCCGGTCGGAAAACGTAAGGCGCGCGGCACCGCATGCGGAGGCGCATACAACGCGTAACCGAGGCACACGTGTTCGGGGTCGGCATCCTGCTCACCGGGGACCGCGGGCGCTGTGGTGGCGATCAGCCCGCACGAACCCCACTCCAGCATGACCATCGACAACCACGCTTCCTTTTCGAACTCGGGATCGGCGAGGTGATCGTCATGGCCGACGGCGGCCGGGTCGACTTCCCAGAACACGCACTGCCGGGCGTGCTTGGGCAACTGCTCGAAAGCTTCGAGCCGCAGCGGAGTGATGCGAACAGACACTAGCTTCCCGGGCCTCCATGCGGTGCGACGGTACGCAACGGCCCCTCCAGAATAGGAGAAACCGCACCGTCGCGAGCAATCTGGGCGGCGAAAGCCCAGCCGACCGCCCGGCACTGCGCCGGCCCACGAAACCGGTGCGATACAACGGCTTTCCTGCACCTCCCGGCGCGCGCCATAAACGCGTCCAAAAATGCGTCACAGGGACGTGATTCGGCGGTGCCGCCGTGCGCCTTTTCAGCCCACGGACTCGTCCATCAAACCGACGATCCGCTGCAGGTCGTCCACTGAACCGAACTCCACGACGATCCTGCCCTTGCGCTTGCCATGGCTCACAGTCACACGGGTGTCGTACACACCGGACAGCCGTTCGGCAATGTCCTGGAGTCCCGGCATGTGCATCGGCTTGCGGCGCGGCGGTGCCGGCCTGTCGGCATCATCCCGGTTGGCCAGCGTTACAGCTTCCTCGGTAGCGCGCACCGACAACCCCTCGGCGACGATGCGGGCGGCGAGCTCCTCCTGAGCCTCCGGGCCGGCCTCCAACGCCAGCAGTGCCCGGGCGTGCCCGGCTGACAGCACGCCCGCCGCCACCCGGCGCTGCACGGCTATCGGTAATCGCAGCAGCCGGATCATGTTGGAGATCAGTGGGCGCGAACGCCCGATGCGCGCCGCCAGCTCCTCGTGGGTGACGCCGAACTCGTCGAGCAGCTGTTGATAGGCGGCCGCCTCCTCCAGTGGATTCAACTGGACCCGATGGATGTTTTCCAACAGCGCATCGCGCAGCAGATTGTCGTCGGCGGTTTCCCGCACGATCGCCGGAATGGTCGCCAGACCGGCTACCTGCGACGCTCGCCAACGCCGCTCCCCCATGACGATCTGGTACCGGACCGGGGCCCCGTCGGCAGTGGGCACGGCGCGCACCACGATCGGCTGCATGAGACCGAACTCGCGGATGGAGTGCACGAGTTCGGACAACGCTTCCTCGTCGAACGCCTGCCGCGGCTGGCGGGGGTTGGGCTCGATGGCAGCGGGGTCGATCTCCCGGTAGACCGCGCCCATATCGTCCGCACCCGGCGCGGGCGCACTGACGGCTCCGCCGATGACTACGTCGGCCGCAGCAGCGCCCATGCGGGGCCCCAGGGTGGCGGGACCGTCGTCGGGTGCCGGGCCGGTCGGGATCAGCGACGCGAGGCCCCGGCCGAGGCCGCCCTTGTGGCGTGACGGTTGTGTCTTCATGGTTGTCCCTTCGCGGCGGGAGCGGTGCCCCGTTCGGCAATTTCACGGCTGGCGTCGAGGTAGCTCATCGCACCTCGCGAGCCGGGGTCGTACTCGATGATCGTCATGCTGTAACCGGGGGCCTCCGACACCTTGACGCTGCGCGGTATGACGGTGCGCAGCACCTTGTCGCCGAAGAACCGGCGCACCTCGACGGCCACCTGATCGGCCAGCTTGGTGCGTCCGTCGTACATGGTCAACACCACCGTGCTGACGTCGAGACTCGGGTTCAGATGCGCCTTGACCATCTCGATGTTCTTCATCAGCTGCGAGACCCCCTCCAATGCGTAGTACTCGCACTGGATCGGAATCAACACCTCCGGGGCGGCGACGAGCGCGTTGAGGGTCAGCAGGCCCAACGACGGCGGGCAATCGATGAAGACGTAATCGAAATCCGACGTCTCGAGTTCGGCGAGCGCATGGCGCAGCCTGTTCTCTCGGTTCGCCAGGCTGACGAGTTCGATCTCCGCCCCCGCCAGGTCGATCGTCGCGGGTACGCAGAACAGGCGGTCGCTGTACGGGCTGCGCCGCAACGCCGCGCGCAGCGACATCTCCCCGATCAACACGTCATAGGACGAGGCCGTACCGGACTCGCGGCGGTCGATACCGAGCGCAGTGCTCGCGTTGCCCTGTGGATCCAGATCGATCACCAAAGTCTTGAGTCCTTGGATGGCCATTGCCGCGGCCAGGTTCACGGCGGTCGTCGTCTTGCCGACACCGCCCTTCTGGTTCGCGATGGTGAGGACGCGGCGTCGATTCGGCCGCGGCAAGCGGCCGTTGGTGTGAAGAACCTGCGTGGCCCGCTTCGCCGCGGCGGCAATCGGGGTGTCGTACTCGGCTGCGTCCCATGTTTCACGTGAAACATAGGCCGCGCCGGGTCCGTCCAGGGCTGTCATCGCGCTCTCCCCTTGCCTGTCGAGTCGGTGCGCCGGGTTCGCCAATCGCCCCGGCGCCCGACGACCACCGTGGTGGGCGGGTTCAAATATTCCACGCCACATTTCATCACCCGCACGTCAGACACGCCGAATGATGCCATCGCGTGCCGGCACTCGGTCAATTCGGAGTCCACCCGGTCGCCCTTGATCGCCAGCATTTCTCCCCCCGGCCTCAGCAGGGGCACACTCCACCCCGTCAGCTTGTCCAGTGCCGCAACGGCACGGGATGCGACGGCATCCAGGCCGCCGTGCTCCCGGCGGGCCGCCGGAGCCTCCGCTCGACCGTGGAAGACGGTAACGGCGTCCAAACCGAGGGTCTCGACCACCTCGCTCAAGAACGTCGCCCGCCGAAGTAGGGGTTCGATCAATACCAGCCGGAGATCGGGGCGGGCGATCGCCAGAGGAATGCCTGGCAGGCCGGCGCCGCTGCCGATATCGGCGACGCGGGCGTCCACCGGTATCAACTCCGCTATCGCCGCGCTGTTGAGGATGTGTCGGTCCCAGAGCCGGTCCCGTTCTCGTGGACCGATCAGTCCGCGTTCGACACCGTCGGTGCCGAGCAGGTGGGCGTAATGCTGGGCGATATCGGCCCGCGAGCCGAACACCGCCTCGACGGCTTTCGGTACCGCCGCCGTCTTCTCATGTTTCACGTGAAACATCCTCTGGGTTCAGCGGCGGATTCGAACTACATCGATGTAACTCGCTGTCAGCCAAGCAGGACGACCACCCGGCGAGACGGTTCGACGCCCTCACTCTCGCTGTGCACGCCCTGGACCGAGGCAACGGCGTCGTGCACGATCTTGCGCTCGAACGGCGTCATCGGAGCCAGCCGCTCAGGCTCGCCGGTATCAAGCACGCGGCGGGCCACCTTCTCCCCGAGTGCCGACAACTCCTCGCGGCGGCGGCGGCGCCAGTTCGCGACGTCCAACATCAGCCGGCTGCGCTCGCCGGTCTTCTGATGCACCGCCAATCGGGTCAGCTCCTGCAGCGCGTCGAGCACTTCCCCCTTGTGGCCGACCAGCTTGGTCAGGTCCTCACCGCCGTCGATGCTCACGACCGCCCGGTTCCCTTCGACGTCGAGGTCGATGTCGCCGTCGAAGTCCAATAGGTCGAGCAGCTCCTCGAGGTAATCGCCGGCGATCTCGCCCTCGGCCACCAGACGCTCTTCGAGATCCTCCGGCTTGGCCGTGACGGCCTCACCAGGTACTAGCTGTTCGGGAACCTCTACCTGTTCGGTGGTATCGGCTTCGGTCATGGCGATCATTCCTTTACTGTCCTGTCGACAACGATGTCGACCTCGCTCTGGCACGGTCTCACGGCGCTCGATTGGCGCGATTCACCGTCTCCGCCTTTTCGGTTTGGCACCGGGTCTGGGTTTGTTCTCCGGACCGCCTGCGCCGGCGTTCGGCATCGGTTCCAGCGCGTCGCCCTCGATGCCCTCGGTCGTCCGGGCCAGATCTGCGCTCGAGCGGTCCGAGGCGGTGACCTCCGCCGTGTCGGCGGCAGCCGTCCCACCGCTGCCCTTGCGGCCCTTTACCGGCTTTGCGCCGGGAGCCGGGGCGTTGGCCGCACGTCGCTCGAGCACCTCTTGCTTCTTGGCTTCTTCTTCCTTCTCGATCCTTCCAAACACAATGTGCTGCTGACCGAACGTCCAGATGTTGTTGGCGAACCAGTACAGGATGATCGCCAGCGGCAGGAAGGGTCCGCCGGCCACCACACCGAACGGAAACACATACAGCGCCAACTTGTTCATCATCGCGGTCTGCGGATTGGCCGCCGCTTCGGGGCTCTGCCGCGCGATCGACGCGCGGCTGTTGAAGTAGGTTGCGATACCCGCCAAGATCATGATCGGCACGCCGACCGCGATGACCGCCGGCCGGCTGAACTCCGTGAACGCCTCCAGCCCGTGCTGCTGGATCATCGTCGCCCCCAGCGGAGCACCGAACAGGTTCGCGTCCAAGAAGTGCCCGACGTCCGTCGCGCTGAACACGTAGTTGCCCAGCGACCGGTTCTCCTCCACCGACAACCCGAGCCTGCCGATACCGGTCTGGGTCCGGTTGAACGACATCAGCACGTGGTACAGCCCGAGGAAGACCGGGATCTGCGCGAGCATCGGCAAACATCCGAGCACCGGGTTGAACCCGTGCTCGCGCTGCAGCTTCTGCATCTCCAGCGCCATCCGCTGGCGGTCCTTGCTGTACTTCTTCTGTAACGCCTTGATCTGCGGCTGCAACTCCTGCATTTGCCGGGTGGTGCGGATCTGCCGGACGAACGGCTTGTACAGGATCGCGCGCAGGGTGAACACCAGGAACATCACCGCCAGCGCCCAGGTGAAGAAGTTCGACGGTCCCAGTACCAGGGAGAAGAGTTTGTACCAAACCCACATGATCGCCGAGACCGGGTAATAGATGTAGTCGAGGCTGAACCAATCAAACATGGGACTCGTTCCTGCCATTGCTGGCCGCTTCGCTGTCGGAACCGCTCCTGGGGCGATCGGGCACCGGGTCCCAACCCCCGCGATGCCACGGGCCGCATCTGGCCAATCGCATCATCGTCAGCCAACCACCCCGCAGCAGACCGAACTGCGTCAGGGCGTCGACCGCGTACTCACTGCATGTCGGGGTGAACCGGCAGGTCGGTAACCGGAGTGGAGAAACGGTGTTCCGGTAGAGCTGCACCAGAAACACCGCCGATCGGACCGCCACTCCCCTTACTTGCGAGGAAGACTCGGCTGCTCCGGTCATCGCATGGAGCCCATCTGCTCATGGGACCGGCGGAGACCGGCGCGCAACTGTTGCTCCAGCCGCGCGGATATCGCGTGCCGACTACCCGGCAGCGCCCGTACCACCACGCGTTCGCACGGATCGAGTTCATCGACCACGGCCCTGGCGACATGGCGGAGGCGGCGGGCCACCCGGTGCCGTTGCACGGCCGACCCGACCGACTTACCGACCACCAGTCCGATCCTCGGACCTTCGCGGTCACCGTCGTCACGGCGCACATATACGACGAGGTCGGGCTGCACTGCGCGGACCCCTCGCTTGACCGTGGTACCGAACTCGGCAGACCGAACCATGCGGTACTGCGTTGGGAGCAACGTCCCACCAACCTGAATCGGATCAGGCGGTCAGCGCGGCGCGGCCCTTGCGGCGCCGGCCGGACACAATCGCCCGACCGGCTCGTGTGCGCATCCGCAGCCGGAAGCCGTGCACCCGCGCGCGACGCCGGTTGTTCGGCTGGAAGGTCCGCTTGCCCTTGGCCACGGCATTTCTCCTCATTGCATCTGGCAACCGCGCCCGACCCGCGGACCGAGGCTCGCGGGTGGACGCCGAGGCCGTTGGTAAGCTCTGCGTCTCGCTGGTAACCGGTGCGTCAGCGGGGGGACTGCTCAGACTGCAGCAGGTTCCCAGGGTCGCGACCGTATCGCCGACGTTCGGGCGACTGTTCGAGGGTACTGACCGGCGTTGGCTCGGTCAAACCTCGGTCGTTCGCCACCGTCACGAACGATAACGATCGCACGCCCGGCGCACCCAGATTCGTCCAGCCGGCACACAGATTTCGCTACGGAATGTTGCAGAACAGTTGGCACATCGTCATAAAACTGTTAGCTTCTGCCAATGCGTATCGAGGGGACGCGGCCACAGACAACTAACCGAGGATGCCGGACCAGCTAGCCGGCTCAGACACCACCGCATCGTCAAACGCGAAGTGGCCGTCCCTGGACCGGATCGAGCATGCCGTCGCCGGTACGCTCCAGAGCGGCTACAGCTATCTGTCCACAACTGTGGATAACTATGTGGACAGACTGTCGTCTTCGTATCCGCCGTTGCCGGCCACAGGGCAGCCACCGAACCAGGGGGTATCCATCGGGTGATCCATGACCCTGGGACTGCCTTCACCACAATCTGGGATGACGTGGTCTCCGAACTGCACGGAGAGAACGACTCGTTACAGCCACTGACCCCGCAGCAACGCGCCTGGCTCAAGCTCGTCAAGCCGCTCACCATCGTCGAGGGGTTCGCCCTGCTGTCGGTACCGAGCAGCTTCGTCCAGAACGAGATCGAGAGGCACCTGCGCTTGCAGATAACCGACGCACTGAGCCGCCGGCTCGGCCAACGCGTCGAGTTGGGTGTGCGGATCGCCCCGGGTCACGGCGCCGACGTTGCCGAACCCTCTGGATCTGCGGTGAACACCGACGAGCACAACCCGGTCCAACCTCCACCGAAGTCCTACCCCGCCGTCGGCGGCGAGCATGAGCTCGACGAAGTCGACGAGGACGGGGAAGCACTGGCCAGCGCACACGAAAGTTGGCCGGCGTATTTCATCAACCGCCGGCCGCAAACCACCGGCGCGACCGAGGGCACCAGCCTGAACCGCCGGTACACCTTCGATACCTTCGTCATCGGGGCGTCCAACCGGTTCGCTCACGCGGCCGCCCTGGCCATCGCCGAGGCGCCTGCCCGGGCTTACAACCCGCTGTTCATCTGGGGCGAATCCGGCCTGGGCAAGACCCACCTACTCCATGCCGCCGGTAACTACGCACAACGCCTGTTTCCCGGTATGCGGGTCAAATACGTCTCGACTGAAGAATTCACCAACGATTTCATCAACTCCCTGCGCGATGATCGCCGGGTCGCGTTCAAGCGCAGTTACCGCGACATCGACGTCCTGCTGGTCGACGACATCCAGTTCATCGAGGGCAAAGAGGGCATCCAGGAAGAGTTTTTCCACACTTTCAACACCCTCCACAACGCCAACAAGCAGATCGTGATCTCGTCCGACCGTCCACCCAAGCAGTTGGCCACCCTCGAGGACCGGCTACGCACCCGGTTCGAGTGGGGGTTGATCACCGATGTCCAACCCCCGGAACTGGAAACCCGGATCGCCATCTTGCGCAAGAAGGCCCAGATGGATCGGCTCGACGTTCCCGACGACGTCCTCGAACTCATCGCCGGCAGCATCGAGCGCAACATCCGTGAGCTCGAGGGCGCGCTGATCCGCGTCACCGCCTTCGCCTCACTCAACAAGACGTTGATCGACAAGCCACTGGCCGACATCGTGCTGCGCGATCTCATCGCCGACGCCAGCACGATACAGATCAGCGCAGCGACCATCATGGCCGTCACGGCGGAGTACTTCGACACCACCGTCGAACAGCTGCGCGGCCCCGGCAAGACCAAGGCCCTGGCGCAGTCCCGGCAGATCGCGATGTACCTGTGCCGGGAACTCACCGACCTCTCGCTGCCCAAGATCGGACAGGCGTTCGGCCGTGACCACACCACCGTCATGTACGCCCAGCGCAAAATCCTCAGCGAGATCACCGAACGCCGCGAGGTGTTCGATCACGTCAAGGAACTCACCACCCGGATCCGGCAGCGTTCCAAGCGCTGAGCGGGCACCGGGGCGTCCGAGCCGGCCGTGCTCTTTCGAGAAACTTCCAGCACACACACATCACCTTTCACAAGCCCAGCTGTGCATGTTGCTGTGCAAAACCTGTCGATCAGATGACAACCCACTGCCAGGCCCGTGGACAAGACGCACTCATCCACAACCGTCGACCACGGTCCGCACGATCATCCACTGGTGATCCACATCCCCGCATCGCCCTGGAATGCGCTGACATCCCCTTATCCCCAGAATGCACAGCCCCTATTACTGATACTGAGTTCTCTTCCCAGGTTTTCAATTTCAAGAAGCAGCTGGGGACATCCGCAGAGTCAACCGCAGATGCGGCCCTCCCCCGGGCCGCGGGCAGCGCGATCGATTGGCTTTCAAGTTGGGCCGCAAAGCTCTACGGTGGTTCTTCGACGGCGGTTACGGTCGATGCGGTGCGGGGGATCCCGGGTTGGATCGATAACGCCTGTAAACGGACATTCTCCGGGGAGTGACGAAGGGACGTTATGGCCGAGGCGACGACGGTTGGTCTGACCGACTTGCAGTTCCGTCTTGCGCGGGAGGACTTCGCCGACGCGGTCGCATGGGTGGCGAAGAACCTGCCGACCAGGCCGACGGCCCCGGTGCTGGCCGGTGTCCTGCTGACCGGCTCCGAAGACGGTCTGACGATCTCCGGCTTCGATTACGAAGTTTCCGCAGAGGTCCAGGTTCCTGCTGAAATATCTTCCCCGGGAACGGTTTTGGTGTCGGGTCGGCTGTTGTCCGACATCACCAGGGCGTTGCCGGCCAAGCCGGTGGAAGTCGGTGTGGACGGTACCCGGGTGTCGTTGACGTGTGGCAACGCGCGGTTTTCGCTGCCCACGATGGCGGTAGAGGACTATCCGGTGCTGCCGGCCCTTCCCGAAGAGACCGGTGTGGTATCCGCGGACCTCTTCGGCGAGGCGATCGGACAGGTCGCCGTGGCAGCCGGGCGCGATGACACATTGCCGATGTTGACCGGAATTCGCGTCGAAATCGCTGGTGAGACAGTGGTATTGGCGGCGACGGACCGTTTCCGGCTGGCTGTGCGGACCCTGACGTGGTCCACCGCCGACGCCGGCACTCAGGTGGCGGTGCTGGTGCCGGCCAAGACACTGGCCGAGGCGGCCAAGACGGGAGCGGTCGGCGCCGACGTGCATCTGGCGCTGGGCGCCGGTCCGGCGGTCGGCAAGGAAGGTCTGCTCGGCATTCGCAGCGACGGCAAGCGCAGCACCACCCGCCTGCTCGATGCCGAGTTCCCGAAGTTCCGTCAACTGCTGCCCGGTGAGCACACGGCGATCGCCGTTGTCGGTGTGGCCGAACTGACGGACGCGATCAAGCGAGTAGCGCTGGTGGCCGACCGGGGTGCCCAGGTGCGGATGGAGTTCGCCGACGGCGGACTGCGGTTGTCCGCGAGCTCGGACAACGTCGGGCGTGCGGAGGAGGATCTGCCGGTCGAGTTCGCCGGGGAACCGTTGACCATCGCGTTCAACCCGAACTACCTCACCGACGGGTTGGGTTCCCTGCATTCGGAGAAGGTGTGGTTCGGTTTCACCACGCCCGGCCGGCCGGCCGTGCTTCGTCCGGTGACCGACGACGGTGCGGCGTCTCCGCAGGGCAGCGGCCCGTTCCCGGCGCTGGAGACCGACTACGTCTATCTGCTGATGCCGGTCCGGCTTCCGGGCTGATCGCAGCACCGTGACGAAAGGCGCTCGGATGCAACTGGGTCTGGTGGGCCTGGGCAAGATGGGCTTCAACATGCGCGAGCGACTGCGCCGGGGTGGCCACGACGTCATCGGCTTCGATCCGCGTCCGGAAGTCACCGACGTCGCATCCCTGAATGCGTTGGCCGACGCGCTCACCGCGCCGCGGGTGGTCTGGGTGATGGTCCCGTCCGGACCTGTCACAGATGAGACGATCACCGCGTTGGCCGGGGTGCTCGATGCCGGGGATTTGGTGATCGACGGGGGCAATTCACGGTTCACCGAGGATGCACCGCACGCCGAACTGCTGGGAAACAAGGGTGTTTCGTTCGTCGACGCGGGAGTGTCGGGGGGCGTCTGGGGACTTGAAGAGGGTTACGGCTTGATGGTCGGCGGCACCGCCGGAGACATCGAACGAGCGATGCCCATCTTCGAAACGCTGCGTCCTCCGGGCGACCAACGAGACGGATTCGTCCACGCCGGCCCGGTCGGCGCCGGACATTACGCCAAGATGGTGCACAACGGGATCGAGTACGGCCTGATGATGGCGTATGCCGAAGGCTACGAACTGCTGGCCGCCGAACCGCTGATCGAAGACGTCCAGGCGGTCATCCAGGCGTGGACCAACGGCACGGTTGTGCGTTCCTGGCTGCAGCAGCTGTTGGCGAAGGCTTTGAAGGAGGACCCGGACTTCGCTGAGATCTCCGGCTACACCGAGGATTCGGGTGAGGGCCGCTGGACGGTCGAGGAGGCCATCAACCACGGTGTCCCGACGCCGGTGATCGCGGCCTCGTTGTTCGCCCGCTTCGCATCCCGACAGGACGACTCGCCCACCATGAAAGCTGTCTCGGCGCTGCGCAACCAGTTCGGCGGCCACGCGGTCAAACGAGTTCCGTTGTCGGGTTGATGTGACATGTACGTCCGCCATCTGGGCCTGCGGGAATACCGCTCCTGGGCGTCCGTCGACCTGGAATTGACCGCCGGACCGACGCTGTTCGTCGGCCCCAACGGCCACGGAAAGACGAATCTCGTCGAGGCACTTTGGTATTCGTCCACTCTTGGATCGCATCGAGTCGCCGTCGACGCGCCGTTGGTCCGGGCCGGTGCCGATCGGGCGGTGATCTCCACCATCGTCGTCAACGAAGGTCGTGAATTGGCAGTCGATCTGGAGATCACTGCCGGCCGAGCCAACAGGGCGATGTTGAACCGTTCGGCTGTCCGCACCACCCGGGATGTGGTGGGTGTGCTGCGGGCGGTGTTGTTCGCACCCGAGGATCTGGCGCTGGTCCGGGGCGACCCGGGTGACCGACGACGTTATCTCGACGAACTGGCGACCGTGCGCCGGCCCCGGATCGCCGCTGTCCGGGCCGATTACGAAAAGGTACTCAAGCAGCGTACGGCGTTGCTCAAGACGGCGTCGGCCGCGCGGTTCCGGGGCGACGGAGCGGCTCTGGACACCCTCGAGGTGTGGGACGGTCATCTGGCCGCGCACGGCGCCCAACTCATCGCGGCCCGATTGGAACTCGTCGCGGCGCTGACGCCCGAAGTCGAGAAGGCCTACCAGTTGCTGGCGCCGGCAGCCCAGCCGGCAACGATCAGGTACCGCGCCAGCATCGACGACTTGGATCCGACAGCAACCGACACCGCCGCACTCGAGGCCGCACTCCTGGCTGGAATGCGCCGTCGGCGGTCCGCGGAATTGGAACGCGGGGTTTGTCTGGTCGGCCCGCACCGCGACGACCTCGAACTGATCCTTGGCGGGCGGCCGGCGAAAGGTTTTGCCAGCCACGGGGAATCCTGGTCGATGGCGTTGTCCTTGAGGTTGGCGGCCTATCAACTGCTCCGTTCGGAAGGGTCCGAACCGGTGCTGCTTCTCGACGACGTGTTCGCCGAACTGGACACCGCGCGCCGCAAAGCCCTGTCGGACGTGGCACAGGGAGCGGAACAGGTGCTGGTGACCGCCGCCGTCGCCGAGGACATCCCCCCGGCGTGGGATGCCCGCCGGGTGGGGATCCGCCTCGAGGACTCCGACCGCGGCCCGGTATCGGTGGTGGCGCCGTGACCCACGGGACGGACGATCCGACGCAGGACGACGGCGCGGCCCCACCGGAGCACCTGGCCGGTCTCAAGGGAATGGACCTGGTCCGGCGCGCCCTCGAAGAGGCCCGGGGTGCGGCCAGGGCGGAAGGCAAGGATGTCGGACGAGGCCGGCGTTCACCGGAGCCCCGGCGGGTGGCGGGCGGGGGACGTCGGCGAAGCTGGTCCGGCCCCGGTCCCGACAAGCGGGATCCCCAGGTGTTGGCCGCGGCAGCGCGCGATCTGGCCAAGACCCGCGGGTGGAGTCGCCGGGTGGCCGAGGGCGCACTGTTCGGTCAGTGGTCGACGGTGGTCGGTGAACACATCGCCGAACACGCCGCTCCCACCGGATTGCGGGACGGTGTGTTGAGTGTCTCGGCGGAATCCACGGCGTGGGCGACGCAATTGCGGATGGTTCAGGCGCAGCTGCTCGCCAGGATTGCGGCGGCGGTCGGCGACGGCGTGGTGACCTCGTTGAAGATCACCGGGCCGGCGGCACCGTCGTGGCGGAAGGGGCCCAGGCACATCGCCGGTCTCGGACCGCGCGACACCTATGGTTGATGGCCGGACAGTCTATCGGCTCAGAGCCACGAGAACGCCGATTTCTCGCCGGTTAACCGTCCAGACGCTCCTGCGGCCGCAAAATTCCGCGCACGGCGCGGTTAGGTAGCAAGAAACGCCGCCTCAGCTCCGGTCCTGTCGCCCCTCACCGGTAGACTGTGGCGAAGATTTGCGGCGGTTGCGTGGACCGCCCGGCACTTTGACCTCGAGGAGAACCTCTCAACCGTGGCTGCCCAGAAGAAGCAAGACGAATACGGCGCTGGTTCGATCAAGGTTCTCGAGGGGCTCGACGCGGTTCGCAAGCGGCCGGGCATGTACATCGGCTCCACCGGTGAGCGAGGCCTGCACCACCTGGTCTGGGAAGTGGTGGACAACTCGGTGGACGAGGCGATGGCCGGCTTCGCCACCACGGTGTCGGTCCGGCTCCTCGACGACGGCGGCGTCGAGGTCACCGACGACGGCCGCGGTATCCCCGTTGCGATGCACTCGACCGGCGTTCCCACCGTCGACGTCGTCATGACGGTGTTGCATGCGGGCGGCAAGTTCGAGGCAGGTGCCTACACCGTTTCCGGCGGCCTGCACGGCGTCGGCGTATCGGTGGTCAACGCGCTGTCCAGGCGCCTGGAAGCCGACATCTGCCGCGACGGATACCAGTGGTTCCAGACCTACGACAGATCGGTGCCCGGAACCCTGAAGCAGGGTGAGAAGACCACGAAATCCGGCACCACGATCCGGTTCTGGGCCGACCCGGACATCTTCGAGGTCACCGACTACGACTTCGAGACCGTCGCACGCCGGCTGCAGGAGATGGCCTTCCTCAACAAGGGCCTGACCATCGAGCTCACCGACGAGCGGGTGGCGCCCGAAGAGGTCGTCGACGAGGTGGTCAGTGACACCGCGGAGGCACCGAGGTCGGCCGAGGAGGTACAGGCCGACAAGGCCTCGCCGCACAAGGTCAAGCACCGCACCTTCCACTACCCCGGTGGGCTGGTCGACTTCGTCAAACACATCAACCGGACCAAGAGCCCGATCCAGCAGAGCGTCATCGACTTCGAGGGCAAGGGCACCGGTCATGAGGTCGAGATCGCGATGCAGTGGAACGGCGGCTACTCGGAGTCGGTGCACACGTTCGCCAACACCATCAACACCCACGAGGGCGGTACCCACGAGGAAGGTTTCCGCGCCGCGTTGACGTCGGTGGTCAACAAGTACGCCAAGGACAAAAAGCTGCTCAAGGAAAAGGACGCGAACCTCACCGGCGACGATATCCGAGAGGGCTTGGCCGCGGTCATCTCGGTGAAGGTCGGCAATCCTCAGTTCGAGGGACAGACCAAGACGAAGCTGGGCAACACCGAGGTCAAGTCGTTTGTGCAGAAGGTGTGCAACGAACAGTTGACGCACTGGTTCGAAGCCAACCCCGCTGAGGCCAAGACCGTTGTGAACAAGGCAGTTTCGTCGGCCCAGGCGCGTATCGCCGCGCGCAAGGCCCGCGAGTTGGTCCGGCGCAAGAGCGCCACCGACATCGGCGGCCTGCCCGGCAAGCTCGCCGACTGCCGGTCCACCGACCCTAGAAAGTCGGAACTGTATGTGGTGGAGGGTGATTCGGCCGGCGGCTCGGCCAAGAGCGGCCGGGATTCGATGTTCCAGGCGATTCTGCCGTTGCGCGGCAAGATCATCAACGTCGAAAAGGCCCGGATCGACCGGGTACTGAAGAACACCGAAGTCCAGTCGATCATCACCGCGCTGGGTACCGGCATTCACGACGAATTCGACCTCGCCAAACTGCGCTACCACAAGATCGTGCTGATGGCCGACGCCGACATCGACGGTCAGCACATCACCACACTGTTGTTGACGCTGCTGTTCCGGTTCATGCGCCCGCTCATCGAGAACGGCCACGTGTTCCTGGCGCAGCCGCCGCTGTACAAGTTGAAGTGGCAGCGCACCGAACCGGAGTTCGCCTATTCCGATCGGGAGCGCGACGGCCTGCTCAAGACGGGCCGGGAGGCCGGAAAGAAGATCAACACCGACGACGGCATCCAGCGCTACAAGGGTCTCGGTGAGATGGACGCCAAGGAACTGTGGGAGACAACCATGGACCCCTCGGTCCGGGTGCTGCGACAGATCACCCTCGACGACGCCGCCGCGGCCGACGAGTTGTTCTCCATCTTGATGGGCGAGGATGTCGACGCTCGACGCAGCTTCATCACCCGCAACGCCAAAGACGTGCGCTTCCTTGATGTTTAGCCGCAGCGCTGGTCCGTTTCACCGAGTCGCAGAAAGAGTTCGATGACTGACACCACCCTGCCGCCCGGCGACGATTCCACCGACCGGATCGAACCGGTCGACATCCAGCAGGAGATGCAGAACAGCTACATCGACTATGCGATGAGCGTGATCGTGGGACGGGCGCTGCCCGAGGTGCGTGACGGCCTCAAGCCGGTGCACCGCCGGGTGCTGTATGCGATGTACGACTCCGGGTTCCGTCCGGACCGCAGTCATGCGAAGTCCGCCCGTTCGGTGGCCGAAACCATGGGCAACTACCACCCGCACGGCGACGCATCCATCTACGACACCCTGGTTCGGATGGCCCAACCCTGGTCGCTGCGCTACCCACTGGTCGACGGACAGGGCAACTTCGGCTCACCGGGTAACGATCCCCCGGCCGCCATGCGGTACTGCTTGACCGGAGATGCGCTGGTGCGGTTGCCGTTCGGACAGTCGGTTCGGATCGACGCGATCGCGCCGGGCGCCAAGCCCGACTCGGACAACGCCGTCGAGCTGAAAGTCCTTGACCGGCACGGTAACCCGGTCTTGGCCGATCGGCTCTTCCATTCGGGGCGCCATGACACGTTCACGGTTCACACCGTTGAGGGTCACGCAGTCACCGGGACGGCCAACCACCCACTGCTGTGCCTGGTGGACTTCGCGGGCGTGCCGACGCTGCTGTGGAAGCTCATCGAGGAAATCCAGCCGGGGGACGTCGTTGCGATGGCGGCACACCGCGCCGACTGTGCGGGTCATGGTGGAGAATCCCACCGGATTTCGGCAACAACCCGCACAGTCGACGTACCGGGCTTGGAGTCGTTCCTGGGTGCCTACGGCCACGACCGGGACGCGCAAGCAATCGCCACCGACCTGACAGACGGGCGGTTCTACTACGCCCGCGTCGCATCGGTGACGGACGCAGGCGTACAGCCCGTTTACAGCCTGCGTGTCGCCACCGACGACCACGCGTTCATCGCGAACGGCTTCGTCAGCCACAACACCGAGGCGCGGCTGACTCCCCTGGCGATGGAGATGCTCCGTGAAATCGACGAGGAGACAGTCAATTTCACGCCGAACTACGACGGACGGGTGCAGGAGCCCACGGTTCTGCCGAGCCGGTTCCCGAATCTTCTCGCCAACGGATCCGGCGGCATCGCCGTCGGCATGGCCACCAACATGCCGCCGCACAACCTGCGGGAACTCGCCGATGCGGTGTACTGGGCACTGGAGAACCACGACGCCGACGAGGAAGCCACGCTCGCGGCGGTGACGGAGCGCATCAAGGGCCCGGACTTCCCGACCCGCGCCCTGATCGTCGGTTCACAGGGCATCCACGACGCCTACACCACCGGCCGGGGATCGATCCGGATGCGGGGCGTCGTCGAGATCGAGGAGGACGCCAAGGGCCGCACGTCACTGGTGATCACCGAACTGCCGTATCAGGTCAACCACGACAACTTCATCACCTCGATCGCGGAGCAGGTCCGCGACGCCCGGCTGACCGGCATCTCCAACGTGGAGGATCAGTCCAGCGACCGGGTCGGCCTGCGCATCGTGGTCGAGATCAAGCGCGACGCCGTGGCCAAGGTGGTGCTCAACAATCTCTACAAGCACACCCAGCTGCAGACCAGCTTTGGGGCCAACATGCTGTCGATCGTCGACGGGGTGCCGCGCACGCTGCGCCTCGACCAACTGATCCGGCATTACGTCAATCATCAACTGGACGTCATCGTCCGGCGCACCGCCTACCGGCTGCGCAAGGCCAACGAACGGGCGCACATCCTGCGCGGCCTGGTCAAGGCCCTCGACGCGCTGGACGAGGTGATCGCCTTGATCCGGGCGTCGCAGACGGTCGACATCGCGCGGACAGGCCTCATCGAGTTGCTGGACATCGACGAGATCCAGGCCCAGGCCATCCTCGACATGCAGCTGCGCCGGCTGGCCGCCCTGGAGCGGCAGCGCATCGTCGACGACCTGGCCAAGATCGAGGCCGAGATCGCCGACCTCGAAGACATCCTGGCCAAGCCGGAACGCCAGCGGGCGATCGTCCGCGACGAGCTCAAGGAGATCGTCGACAAGTACGGCGACGACCGCCGCACCCGGATCATCCCGGCGGACGGGGATGTCGCCGACGAAGACCTGATCGCCCGTGAGGACGTCGTCGTCACGATCACCGAGACCGGTTACGCCAAGCGCACCAAGACCGACCTGTACCGCAGCCAGAAGCGCGGCGGCAAGGGTGTCCAGGGCGCCGGGCTCAAGCAGGACGACATCGTCAACCACTTCTTCGTCTGCTCCACCCATGACTGGATCCTGTTCTTCACCACCCAGGGCCGGGTGTACCGGGCCAAGGCCTACGAACTGCCGGAGGCCTCGCGGACCGCGCGCGGCCAACACGTCGCGAACCTGCTGGCCTTCCAGCCCGAGGAGCGCATCGCCCAGGTCATCCAGATCAAGAGTTACGAGGATGCGCCGTACCTGGTGCTGGCCACCCGCAACGGTCTGGTCAAGAAGTCCAAGCTGTCGGACTTCGACTCGAACCGGTCCGGTGGCATAGTCGCGGTCAACCTGCGTGACGGCGACGAACTGGTGGGCGCGGTGCTCTGCTCGGCGCAGGACGACCTGCTGCTGGTCTCCGCCAACGGGCAGTCGATCCGCTTCTCTGCCACCGACGAGGCGCTTCGGCCGATGGGCCGGGCCACCTCGGGTGTGCAGGGCATGCGGTTCAACACCGACGATCGGCTGCTGTCGCTCAACGTGGTACGGGAGGGCACGTACCTGTTGGTGGCCACGTCTGGCGGATACGCCAAGCGCACGGCCATCGAGGAGTACACCGCGCAGGGCCGCGGCGGCAAAGGCATCCTGACGATCCAGTACGACAGCAGGCGTGGCAGGCTGGTCGGAGCGTTGATCGTTGACGACGACAGTGAGCTGTATGCCATCACCTCCGGCGGCGGTGTCATCAGGACGGCGGCACGTCAGGTACGCAGGGCCGGACGCCAGACCAAGGGCGTTCGGTTGATGAACTTGGGCGTGGACAACACACTGTTGGCCATCGCGCGCAACGCCGACGAGGATGTCACCGACGAGACCGAAGGCGACGCAGGCACCGAGCCCGGCGCGAACTAGGCAAGTCCGGCACACGTGAGGAGCAGTGGGTGAGTTCACCGAACGAACCGGGCGAAGCGTCGGCCCCCGCCACCACCGGCGCAGCAGGCGCGGCTGCCCCGGGCGACCGGCCGGTGCCGGGAAGCCACCCGGCGACGACGCCGGGGCCTCGGCTCAGCGACGCGGCGGCGGCCCGGGCCATCGAGCCCCCCGAGTCCGCGCCCCGGCAGCGGGCCGCGGGCCACGGTCAGGAGTCGGTACCGCAACCGCCGGTGGAGACGAAACGCTTCCAGCCGCGGCCGTCGGCCACCGGGGCCACTCCCGCCACCGGCTTCTCCCCCGCCGTCGGCGGGTCCAGCGGACCGACCGCCGCTTCATCGGCACCCCCTGCCGCGACACCGACCGGGACGGTGGATGCCCGAGTCAGTCGCTACGTCACCGGTACCGCGGCACCGGCGGCACTGAAGCCCGCCAGGCATGCCGGCCCTGAACCGGAACCGGCGGCGGCACGCACCGACATCACCCGGCCCGCGGATTACGCCAGCGAACTACCGGACCTGTCCGGTCCGCTGCCGCGGCCCGCACAGCAGCGTCGGGCCGAGGCGCCCACCGCGCCCGCTTCGGCCACCCGCGCCGGCGGTCGCCTGCAGGTGGGACCGCTTTCCAAGAGCGGCCCGATGCGCGCCAGCATGCAGATCCGGCGCGTCGACCCGTGGAGTGCGCTGAAAGTGTCGCTGCTGTTGTCGGTGGCGATGTTCTTCGCATGGATGATCGCGGTGGCATTCCTCTATCTGGTTCTCGGCGGTATGGGTGTGTGGAGCAAGCTGAACAGCAACGTCGGCGATCTTCTCACCAACAACAGCGGAGGCGGCGAATTGGTCTCTGCCGGGTCGATTTTCGGCGGCGCCCTGATGATCGGTTTGGTGAACATAGTGCTGCTCACGGCGATGGCCACGATCGGGGCCTTTGTCTACAACTTGAGTACCGACATCGTCGGAGGCGTGGAGGTCACGCTCGCCGATCGCGATTGACCCTGGTCCCCCCGGCTGAGGGTTTGGGAGCGGGGGCCTCGGTGCGGTAATCTCGTCGCTCGGTCGTGCGCAAGTACGGGCCTATAGCTCAGGCGGTTAGAGCGCTTCGCTGATAACGAAGAGGTCGGAGGTTCGAGTCCTCCTAGGCCCACGACGAAAGCCGGTGTTTGCCGGACTCGGAGGTGGGCGGCGAAACGGCTCCTCGCGTCGGCGGCACCGACCGGGGCCGGGGTCATCCGGCGTCGGCGGCGAGTCGAGGTCTGGCAGGTCACCGGCGAGCACCCTCGGGGCCTTAGCTCAGTTGGTAGAGCGCTGCCTTTGCAAGGCAGAAGTCAGGGGTTCGAATCCCCTAGGCTCCACACGTCGGCCTGCCCCTGCGGCAGGTGTTTGCGCAGTTCACACGGCCGGCCCTGCCGCGTATCGACGTCGTGTCGCCATGAAACGAGTGAGTTTCTTTGATCTACGATCATCCCTATGATTGGGGCTCGTTGAACAACGCCTGCGTGCCGTACGGTGAGTCGGGACGAGTCACCGTGACATTCGAAGCTGAACTTCACGCTGCACTTACCTCTAGAAGAGAGTCAAATGTCTCTTGGGATCACGCGCCCTGACTCATGGCATGCCGCTAGAGACCTGGTCAAAGCTCGTGGCTACGAACGCCGCGACGAGTCCTTCATGCTTGCCAGCGGGAAGCAGAGCCATGACTACATCGACGCCAAATACGCGGTTGACCACGGTGACCGGCTGGTGGTGGTGGCCTCGGCAGTGGTGGACCTCGCAGAGGCGAACGGCATCGAGTTCGACGCTGTCGGGGGGCTTACCATGGGTGCCGATCCGCTCGCGATTGCAATCGCCATCGTCGCGCGTAAGCACTGGTTTTCCGTCCGTAAAGCACGCAAGGAGCGCGGCAGGAATCAGTGGGTCGAGGGCACCCGATTCGTCGCGGGAGACCGAACCCGAGCTTTGTTGGTCGATGACGTCGTCAGTACCGGCGGCTCGATCATGGAGGCCTACAACCACGTGCTGGACCAAGGCGGCGTTGTCACCGGTGTGATACCGATGGTCGACCGTGGCGACCGAGCAGAGAAGCTCTTTGCTGAGCGTGGTGTGCCCTACATTCCGCTCATCACATACACCGATCTCGGAATCGATCCCGTCTGATTCGGGTGAGTGGATGTCGGTGAGATCCGACGCCTCGCCACGGATGGTGCGGCGGCCCAAAGCGGCCAAATGCTCGGCGGATCGATCGACCTCATAGAGCTTCCGCTTTGCGCAGCGGTCCCTGTGATCCTCGACTCCCCCGATGCCGAGGAGGCGGCCGCTCAGCACGCAGCGGTCCGCGCGCCCGGCCGGGCGCGACTACTCGACTTCCGACAACCCGCAAGCTTGCCATTGATCGCGCCGCAGGCCGGGAGGACGGTTGAATCCGTGGGGGGTTGCAGTGCTCTGATGGGGAGTGCGCTCCGCACAAGCAGTCCAGACACTGTTCGGAGGAAAGAAATGAAGTACCTGGTTTCCTGGACGTTCCGCTCGTACGGGTCGGCAGCGGAGAACGAAGCGGCCACCGAACGCTTGTTGGCGGTGTACTCGAAGTGGACGCCGCACGACGGCACCACCTTCCACCAATTCCTCTCCCGCCTTGACGCCAGCGGAGGCTACGCCGTCGTCGAGACCGACAATCCGATGGACCTTCTCGAGGACGCCAGCAAGTTCAACGCCCTGTGCGAATACCAAGTCGAGGCCGTCGTCGACATCGCCGAGTCCGTACGCGCGGCGCAGGAGGGCATCGAGTTCCTGAAGTCGGTCTAGTCGAACGGCTACCGGGTGGGCGGCCCCAACTTGTCCGGTGGTGCGTTCAGGGGCGCGGCTCGACCTGCACGCTCGGTGGCAGCGGCGAAGGTTTCCGTTTGCGGGACCGGCGCAGCGACGAGAACAGCGCCGCTCCCCCGACCAGCACCGCCGCGCCGGCCGCGGCTCCGATGTACAACCCTCGCCGACGGCCACCATGGCCGCGCGTCTCGGCCAACGTCTGCGGCAGTCCGGCCACCGCCTCCTGCGCGGCGACCAGTTCGTGCCGGACCGCGCTCCGCGCATCCGCCAGATTGTGTGGCAGCCGACTTGCGCGGTAGCGCGAGGTCAGTCGCGAGATCCCCGAGACGACGGAACGTGCTGTCAGAAAGACGGCACCACGAGCGAGGTCGACCCCTCCGCCCGCGGTGTGCCCAAGCCGCTCCGTCGGGGTGGTCTCGGTCTCGGTCTCGGTGGTCATCGGAGTCCTTTCTGCGGCAGTCGATGCTTTGCGGCCAAGGGCGGTGTGGCGGTGCAGTTCACCCTGCCACCAACGCCGGGGTTTCGCGTAGGAAAGTGCGACGAGAACGGGTAGGGCGAGACAGATCGGCCGCGGGGGTGATGGCACACTGTGAAGCCGTGACCACCAGCCCCATTCAGACTGCCACCGCCACGCTGCACACCAATCGCGGTGACATAAAGATCGCACTGTTCGGCAACCATGCACCCAAGACCGTCGCCAACTTCGTCGGCCTGGCGCAGGGCACCAAGGACTACTCCACCGAGAACGCCACCGGCGGCACCGCCGGCCCGTTCTATGACGGTGCGGTGTTTCATCGGATCATCGACGGATTCATGATCCAGGGCGGCGATCCGACGGGCTCTGGCCGCGGCGGGCCGGGCTACCGCTTCGCCGACGAGTTCCACCCGGAACTGCAGTTCGACAAGCCGTACCTGCTGGCGATGGCCAACTCCGGCCCGGGCACCAACGGCTCCCAGTTCTTCATCACCGTCGGCGCGACACCGCACCTGAACCGCCGGCACACCATCTTCGGTGAGGTCGTGGACCCGGACTCGCAGACGGTCGTCGATGCGATCGCCACGACCGAGACGGACCGCAACGACCGCCCCACCGAACCCGTGGTGATCGAGTCGATCACCATTTCCTGAGCAGCAGCGGCCCGCCGGCGCCGATCCGGGCGACCGGCATCGGCACGCCGGCGCCCGTCTTCCTCAGCCCGCGTAGCCGGACGCCGTCAGCGCGTCGAGCACGTTGAGCGGGTCGGTCCCGAGATCCCACCGGGTGAAGACCACCAGCCGGTCGTCCGCCGTGTCGATCTCGAGCATGCGAGCCTTGCGGCCGATGCGCCGGAACTCGGTGATCCGGATGCTGCGGATGTCCTCGCGCGGCAAAGTGTGCGTCCGCCACAATCCGCGGTACTCCAGCGCGCCGTCGGTGATTGCCAGCTTCGGCCGGGCCCACCACGACAAGCTCGCAAACACAAGCAGACCCACTGCGCCAACGCCCGCCAGAAACCGTCCTGGCGTGTCTGTGATGCCGGTCACACAGGTGACGGCCAGCATGATTCCGCCGAATGCCAGAGCGACGACACCACCCGTCGACGGCTGCCAATTAGTTTGCTGGACCGAATCCATAGGCCCTCTTACCAAGGCGAACGCAGTTATCCACAGCAGCTATCAACAATGGGGATGAATCACATGCGTGTGATTGTCCGCACGTCCGGGTTTCGCCACCCGCCGACCAGCTCAGTGCCACCGCATCGTGAGCAACAGACCGGCGATCATGAGGGCGAACGCGATGGCGTAGTTCCACGGCCCCAGGTTTTCCATCCAGGGCAATTCGGAGGAGGCCAGCTGGAAGACCGCCAGCCAGGCCAATCCGGCCAGCATCAACCCGCAGAACAACGCGACGAACCATTGGCTGGATGGACCCGCCTTCACCTTCACCGGGGTCCGCGAAACCGGGTTGACGGTGAAATCGTTCTTCTTACGAACCTTGGACTTGGGCATGGCTACCTTCGGGGCGATTGAGGTGCGACTATCGCATTACGTACGAGATTAACGCAGCGCAACCGGAAGCCGGAATCTCCGTACCCACCGAAAGGACTCGCAATGGCCCGTGCGCCCGGTGCCCGGCCCTCCCGTTGGCGCTATGGCGTGCCGGCCGTCTGCGTGTGTGCGGGCGTGCTGCTCGCGACCACGCACGGGGTGTCCGGCGGCGACGAGATCCGCGGCAGCGACGCGCCCCGACTGGTGGACCTGGTGCGCGAAGTCCAGCGCAGCGCCGACCGGCTGACCGCGGACCGAGACACGCTGGCCACCGAGATCGACTCGACCCACGGCACGTCGTCCGACGTGGCCCTGGCGGCGATGCAGGCTCGTGCCGCGGAACTGGCCGGTCCGGCCGGGCTGGACCCGGTGCACGGGCCCGGCCTGTCGATCACCCTCACCGATGCTCAGCGCGACGCCAATGGGCGCTTTCCCCGCGACGCCTCCCCCGACGACCTGGTAGTTCATCAGCAGGACATCCAAGCGGTGGTCAATGCGCTGTGGAGTGCCGGTGCCGAGGCCGTCCAGTTGCAGGACCAGCGCCTGATCGCGACGTCCGCTCCGCGCTGCGTGGGCAACACGCTGCTGCTCAACGGGCGCACCTACAGCCCGCCCTACACCGTCCGCGCCATCGGCGACGTTCCCGCAATGCAGGCCGCTCTCGCCGCCGCTCCCCTGGTCACGCTTTACAAGCAGTACGTCGTCCGCTTCGGGCTGGGCTACACCGAGCAGCGCGACAACGACCTGCAGATCGTCGGGTTCACCGAACCGGTCCGGATGCGCTATGCGGAGGCGGCCGGTCCGATCGGCTACTGACTCCCGGGCTCGTACCCCGGTAGCCTGTGCCGATGCGCGTCTTGGTCGTCGACAACTACGACAGCTTCGTGTTCAACCTGGTCCAGTACCTGGGTCAGCTGGGCGTGGCTGCCCAGGTGTGGCGCAACGACGACGACCGGCTGGTCTCCGACGAACTGGTCGATGCGGCGGCCGCCGACTTCGACGGTGTGCTCTTGAGTCCCGGGCCGGGAACCCCGGAACGGGCAGGGGCCACCATCCCGCTGGTCCTCGCGTGCGCCGCAGCCGGTACGCCGCTGTTGGGGGTGTGCCTGGGGCATCAGGCGATCGGCGTCGCTTTCGGAGCCACCGTGGACCGCGCTCCGGAACTTCTGCACGGCAAGACCAGCACCGTGTTCCATACCGACGTCGGTGTGTTGGCGGGACTCCCGGATCCGTTCACGGCGACCCGCTACCACTCGCTGACCATCCTGCCGGAAACCTTGCCGGCCGCCCTCGAGGTCACGGCCCGCACCCGCAGCGGGGTGATCATGGGTGTCCGGCACACTGAACTGCCGATCCATGGCGTGCAGTTCCATCCCGAGTCCATCCTGACCGAGGGCGGCCACCGGTTGCTGGCCAACTGGCTCGGCTACTGCGGTGCAGCGCCCGATGAAGGACTGGTGCGACGCCTCGAGACCGAGGTGGCGGATACCGTCCGGGCGGCTACGACGCGAAGCGGAGTGTGATCGGGGCGTCGACCGTCACCGCGCTGCCGGACGTCGGGCTCTGGGTGACCACCGCATTGGTGCGTTGACCGCTGTTCTGCACATCGGCACCCTTGATGAGCACGCCCGTCCATCCGAGCGCCCGCAGGTTGGGTTCGGCGTCCACCCAGAACTGACCGGTGAGGTCCGGCATGGTGAACTGGTTGCCCCGTGAGATCCGCAACTCGATCACCGTGTCCAGCGGGACAGACTGGCCGGCCGGGGGATTGGTGCTCAGCACCGACCCGGACGGTCGGGTGGAATCGATCTGGACCTGGGTGACCCGGGTGAAGCCGTAGACCGACAGGTTCTGCTGGGCGACTTCGGCCAGCTGACCCGAGATGTCGGGCACGTCGCGGGTCTCCGGACCGGAACCGACGAGGACGGTGATCTCGTTGGTGATCGCCGAGGTCTGGTCGGCGGGCGGGCTGGTGCCGACAACCTTGTCCTTGAGCTCGGGTGTTGACGGGACGTTGCTCTGCTTGAAGACGCTGAACCCGGACGCCTTGAGCTTCTGCACGGCGTCACCGTAGGTCAGTGTCGCGACGTCGGGGACCTCGCGCTGTTCGGGGCCGGTGGAGACGTTGACGGTGATCTCCTCGCCGGCCTTCACCGAGGAGTTCGCGGCCGGGTCGGTGCCGATAACGTGATCGGGCGGCACCTCGGAGTCGGGCTTTTGCTGGGCGTGCGTGCGGAAACCGTGATTCTGCAGGGTGGCGACGGCGTCGGCGGAAACCTGACCCTTCACCTCGGGTACCTGCACGTGACGGGTCTCCCCGCCGAATGTGTTGATGGCGATGGTGACCGCGACGGTCAGCGCCGCCAGCACCGCCAGTGCGGTCAGCCACCGCGCGACCGAACGGCCGTCGCTGTGGTTGTACGGATCGCGCTGGCGCGGTAACTGATCGGTGATGTCGAGACCCTGGGCGGGTCCGGCGGTCAGCAACGACGTGCGCTCGGCGTCGGTGAGGATCTTGGGCGCTTCGGGCGGCTGTCCGCTGTGGACGCGTACCAGGTCGGCGCGCATCTCGGCCGCCGTCTGGTAGCGATTGTCAGGGTTCTTGGCAAGCGCCTTGAGGACCACGGCGTCGAGTTCTGGACTGATGCCGGAGTGTTTCTTCGAGGGCGGCACCGGGTCCTCGCGGACATGCTGGTACGCCACCGCCAGCGGGGAGTCGCCGACGAAGGGCGGTTCGCCGGTGAGGATTTCGTAGAGCACGCAGCCCAGCGAGTAGACGTCGGAACGGGCGTCGACGGCTTCACCGCGGGCCTGCTCGGGGGACAGGTACTGAGCCGTTCCGATCACCGCGGCGGTCTGGGTGACGTTGTGGGAGTCGGCCAGGGCCCGCGCGATGCCGAAGTCCATCACCTTGACCGCGTTGTTCTTGCTGATCATGATGTTGGCCGGCTTGACGTCACGGTGGATGATGCCGTGGTTGTGGCTGAAGTTCAGCGCCTGACAGGCGTCGGCGATGATCTCGATCGCCCGGCGGGTCGGAATCGGCCCGTCGGTGTGGACGATGTCGCGCAGCGTGACCCCTTCGACGTACTCCATCACGATGTAGGGGAGCGGTCCGGCGGCGGTGTCGGCTTCGCCGGTGTCGTACACCGAGACGATCGCGGGGTGGTTCAACGCGGCAGCGTTCTGGGCCTCCCGGCGGAACCTCAGGTAGAAGCTGGGGTCGCGGGCCAGGTCGGCGCGCAGGATCTTGACCGCCACGTCGCGGTGCAGGCGGGTGTCACGGGCCTTGTGGACCTCGGACATGCCGCCAAACCCAAGGATCTCTCCGAGCTCGTAGCGGTCGGACAAGTGTTGGGGTGGGGTCATGTTGGCATCTCGTTGTGCAGGGTCGGCCGCCAGGGGGGCGCGGGGTGAGCGGAGGCGAGCAACGTCCAGCGCCGCTGAACGTGCTCGTCGACGGTCCAATCCGTGGGCTCCGCGGGTGCGCCGGGGGGCGCGATGACGGTGTCGGTGACGGTGGGTGGGCTCTGCTGTTGGTTCAGGGTGTCGTTGCGGGCATTGATCACGATCAGCACGGCGATGATGATCGCCAGGGCGCCGAGCACCCCGGCAGCCCATAGCAGCGCGCGCTGTCCGGACGAAAAGGTGCGCCGCGCCGGCGGTGGGGGCCGGTGAACTCCGGTCGCCGGCCGGGGCCGCGAAGTGGGGACGGGCCGTACCTCTGGTACGGCGCGGGCCGCGGTGCCCGATGGGATGGCCGCCGGGGTGGCCCGCCCGATCGTCGGGGTGTGGTTGGGGCGCGGGGGCCGCCGGCCTGCGCGCACCGTCGCCACGGCGTCGGCGAACGTCCCGCCGTTGCGGTAGCGCATGCCGGGGTTTTTCACCAGACTGATCTCGATGAGTTCGCGGACGTTGGGCGGCACGTCGGCGGGTAGTGCCGGGGGCGTCTCCTTGATGTGTTTCATCGCAACCGTCAGCGCCCCGTCTCCGGTGAACGGCCTCTTGCCCGAAACCGCCTCGTAGCCGACGACTCCCAGCGAGTAGACGTCGCTGGCGGCGGTCGCGTCATGGCCGAGCGCCTGTTCGGGGGCGATGTACTGTGCGGTCCCCATCACCATGCCGGTCTGCGTCACGGGCGCGGCGTCGACGGCCTTGGCGATACCGAAATCGGTCAGCTTGACCTGGCCGGTCGGGGTGATCAGGATGTTGCCCGGTTTGACGTCACGGTGCACCAGGCCCGCGCTGTGGGCGACCTGGAGTGCGCGGCCGGTCTGTTCGAGCATGTCCAGCGAGTGCCGCAGTGACAACCGCCCGGTGCGCTTGATCACGGAGTTCAGCGGTTCGCCGTTCACGAGCTCCATCACCAGGTACGCGGTGCGGCCCTCGCCGTCGATCTCGGTCTCGCCGTAGTCGTGCACGCCGGCGATCCCCGGGTGGTTGAGCATGGCTACGGTGCGGGCTTCGGCCCGGAACCGCTCGACGAACTCGGGGTCCGACGAGTACTCGGCCTTGAGCACCTTCACGGCGACACGTCGGCCCAACCGGCTGTCCACGGCTTCCCACACCTGGCCCATGCCTCCGGTGGCGATGAGACGCTGCAGCCGGTACCGGCCGGACAACGTCACACCTACGCGCGCGCTCATGATCCTCCCTGAAGGGCTGCCGCGATCACGGCCCGCCCGATGGGCGCCGCGACCGCTCCACCGGTCGCCGAGAGCCGATCGCCACCGTTTTCCACCAGTACCGCGACGGCGACCTTCGGGGTCTGCGCGGGCGCAAACGCGATGTACCACGCATGGGGCGGGGTGTTACGAGGATCCGTTCCGTGCTCGGCGGTGCCGGTCTTCGATGCGATCTGCACGCCGGGGATGGCTCCTTTCTGCTGTGTGTACTGCTCGGCGCCGACCATCAAATCTTTGAGTTTAGCCGCGACCTGCGGCGACACCGCACGCCGCTGCTGGGAGGGCACCGTTGTGGCGATGCTCGCCAGGTCCGGGGCCTTGAGGCTGGACACCAGCATGGGCGCCATCATCACGCCGTCGTTGGCGATCGTGGCGGCGATGAGGGCGTTCTGCAGCGGCGTGACCGATACGTCTTTTTGCCCGATGCTCGACATCGCCAGTGCGGCGCGGTCGGGGATGGGTCCGACGGTGGACTCGGCGACCTGCAACGGGATCGGGTCGGGGGAGACGTCCAGACCGAACGAGTGTGCCGCGTTGCGGAACGCGTCGGCGCCGACCCGCAGCCCCAGCTGGACGAACGCGGTGTTGCAGGACCGGGCGAACGCCTCCTGCAGCGTCGCGGTCTGACCGGACCCGCACGGAGCTCCGCCGTAGTTCTCGAGGGTGTTGGTGCTGTCCGGAAGTGGTATGGCCGGCAGCGCGGTGAGTCGTTCATCCTCGGTGAGCCCGGCCTGCAGCGCTGCGGCGGTGGTGATCACCTTGAACGTCGACCCGGGCGGGTATCGCTCCGAGATCGCGCGGTTGGTCAGCGGCGAGTCGGTGTCGTCACGGAGTTGCCGCCAGGCCGCTGACTGTTGAGGAAGGTCGTGGGTCGCGAGCAGGTTGGGGTCGTAAGACGGCGAGGACACCATCGCCATGATCCGGCCGGTCGAAGGCTCGATGGCCACCACCGCGCCTTTGCACGGTCCGTCGCAGCCGTGCTGCATCGCGTCCCAGCCGGCTTCCTGGACCCTCGGCAGGATCGTCGTGTCCACGTTGCCGCCGCGCGGATCCCGGCCGGTGAAGAAATCCGCCAGCCGGCGGCCGAACAGCCGTTGATCGGAGCCGTTGAGGACGGTGTCCTCCGCCCGTTCCAGCCCCGAACTGGAGTAACTCAGCGAGTAGAACCCGGTGACCGGCGCGTACACGAGGGCGTCCGGGTAGACGCGCAGGAAACGGAACCGGCCTTCGGCGGACACCGAGTAGGCCATCAGCTGTCCGCCGGCGGTGATCTGGCCGCGCTGCCGTGAGTACTCGTCGAGCAGCACCCGCTGGTTACGCGGATCGGCGCGCAGGCCACCGGCCCGGAACACCTGGGTCATCGTCGCGTTGAGGAGCAGCAGCACGACGAGTGCCATCACGGCGACCGAGACTCGACGAAGCGAGGTGTTCATACCTTCTCGATCACCTCGGTGCGGGCCACCGCGATGGGCTGCTGGGGGACGGGGCCGGTGACGATCGGGCGGCGCGCGGAATGGCTGATGCACACCAGCAGTGCCAGCAGGATGTAATTCGCCAGCAGCGACGAACCACCGTAGGACATCCAGGGCGTGGTCAGTCCGGTCAGCGGGATGAGTTTGGTTACGCCGCCTACGACGATGAACAACTGGATCGCCAGGGTGGAGGCGAGGCCGGCGGCGAGCAACTTACCGAAACTGTCGCGGACCGCGATGGCGGTGCGCATCCCGCGGATGATGAGGATCGTGTAGAGCATCAAGACGCCCGCGAGACCGACCAATCCGAGCTCTTCACCGACCGCGGCGATGATGAAGTCGGTGGATGCCGCCGGCACCGTGGCCGGCTGGCCGTTGCCCAGTCCGGTTCCGAACACCCCACCGGTGGCAAAGCTGAACAGCGACTGGACCATCTGATAACCCGCGCCGTCCGGATCGGCGAACGGGTCCCACCAGGTTTGCACACGAACCCGGACATGGTCGAAGAGGTAATACGCCGCAACGCTTCCCACCGCGAACAGGGCCATTCCGATGACCACCCAGCTGAGCCGGTTGGTGGCGATGTAGACCATCACCAGAAACGACGCATAGAGCAGTAGCGAGGTGCCGAGGTCTTTCTCGAAGATCATCACGCCGATGGAAATGGCCCAGGCGGCCAGCAGCGGCGCCAGGTCGCGTGGGCGCGGCAGGTCCATACCGAGCAAGTGCTGTCCCGCGCTGACGAACAGATTGCGCTTGGACACCAGCACCGACGCGAAGAAGATCAGCAGCAGGATCTTGGAGAACTCGGCAGGCTGAATGGAGAAGCCGGAGAACCGGATCCAGATCTTGGCGCCGTTCGACTCCGAGAACCGCGCCGGCAACAGTGCCGGGATCGCCAGCAGCACCAGGCCTGCCAGCCCGCACAAGTAGCCGTAGCTGGACAGCACCCGGTGATCCTTGAGCAGGATCACCACCGCCGCGAACGCGGCGACGCCGACCAGTGTCCACAGCGTCTGCTGGCCGGCGCTGGGCCCCGCGGCACCGCCGCCGTCCACCAGGTCGAGGCGGTGGATCATCACCAGGCCGAGGCCGTTGAGCAGTGCCACCAACGGAAGCAACAGCGGGTCCGCGTACGACGCGAACCGCCGAACCACCAAATGCGCGCCGACGAACAGGGCCAGAAAGGACCCGGTGTAACCGAGCAGATCCCATGACAGGCCCTGCTCCTGATTGATCTCGACGATCAGCAGCGCCACCGTGGTGATCATCGCGGCGAAGCACAACAGCAGCAGCTCCGCGTTCCGCCGGTTGGACAGCGGCGGCGTCACTGCCACCGCGGACTGCGGCGCGGTGGTCATTCGCTCGCTCCTCGCCGCGCCTCGTGCCTCGGCGTGGTTCGTCGGCTCGCGGTGGTCATGCTGCCGCCCGGCAGTCGGTCCCCGGTTTCGGTGGTGGCGGTGGCAGCACGGTGACCGTCGGTGATGGCGGGGGAGGGGCGTCGGTGGTCGCCGGCGCAGCGGACGGCGTTGCCGACGAGGCGGTTTCGCCGGCAGGACCGAGCGTGGGACCGGGTGCAGGACCGAGCGTGGGACCGGGCGCAGGACCAGGGCCTTGGCGGGGCCTGGGGTCGGAGGTCGGTCGCGGAACCGTGGTGGTTGGCGGGGAGACTTCGGGGCACTGCGGCAACAGGGAGGTGCGGGAAAGTTCACGCAGTTGTGCGATCGCATCGTCGAGCGATCCTCCGGGCAGGCCCGCGGAAACCTGTGCGCGTTCGGAGGGCCGGAGATCCTGCAGCTGCATCACCCGGCAGTCGAGGTTCTGGTGCGGCTGGCCGTAACTGATCTGGGACAACTCGTTTCGGTCGTTGAGGCAGCCGAGCAGGTAGGGCGCCTGCATCGGGATGCCGAGGATCGATCCCGAGATGCCGCGCATGATCGACACGGCGTCTTCGTGGGCGGCGACGTAGTAGTTGTTGCGGATGACTGCGCGGCCCACGGCCAGGCCGGCCAGCGCCAGCACTCCGATCAGTGCAGCGGCGAAGAACATGCGGCGCCGGGAACGTGGCGGGCCGATCGCGGCCTCTTGTTGTGGCACAACACGTTTGGTTGTGTTCGGCCGGGGGTTGATGACCGAGGCCCGGCCCGCGGCGGTGTTCGGGGGAGCGGCTCTGTCCTCGTCGCGGTCAGACACCGCACCGGCCAGAATGGGTTGAGTCTGTCCGTAGTCGAAATCGACCACGTCCGCCACCACCACGGTGACGTTGTCGGGTCCACCGCCGCGCAACGCGAGTTCGATGAGTCGGTCGGCACTTTCGTTGACGTCCTCGAGCTGCAGCGCCTCGAGGATGGTTTCCTGGCTGACCGGGTCGGACAGGCCGTCAGAGCACAAGAGGTAGCGGTCGCCGACGCGGGCTTCCCGCATGATCAGCGTGGGTTCCACCTCGTGGCCGGTCAGCGCCCGCATGATCAGTGAGCGCTGCGGGTGGCTGTGCGCCTCCTCGGCGGTGATCCGGCCCTCGTCGACGAGCGTCTGGACAAAGGTGTCGTCCTTGGTGATCTGGGCGAGTTCCCCGTCGCGCAGCAGATAGCCACGCGAATCACCGATGTGGACCAGTCCAAGTCGGTTGCCCGCGAACAGGATTGCCGTCAGGGTGGTGCCCATGCCGTCGAGTTCGGGCTCGGTGTCCACGTGCGCGGCGATCGCGGAGTTGCCCTGGCGCACGGCCTCGTCGAGCTTGCTCAGCAGATCGCCACCGGGTTCGTCGTCATCGAGGTGGGCCAGGGCGGCGATCACAAGCTGGGAGGCGACCTCGCCGGCCGCGTGCCCGCCCATGCCGTCGGCCAGTGCCAACAGCCGCGGGCCGGCGTACACCGAGTCCTCGTTATTGGCGCGGACAAGACCGCGATCACTGCGGGCCGAATAACGCAGTACAAGGGTCACGGGCGCAGCTCGATCGCCGTCTTGCCGATTCGTACCGGCGTGCCAATCGGAACTCGTACCGCCGTCGTCACCTTCGCCCTGTCGAGGTATGTACCGTTGGTCGATCCTAGATCCTCCACGTACCACTCCGACCCGCGCTGCGACAGCCGTGCGTGGCGCGTCGAAGCGTAGTCGTCGGTGAGCACCAGGGTCGAGTCGTCAGCCCGGCCGATCAGCACCGGCTGGGAACCCAGTGTGATGCGGGTGCCCGCCAACGAACCGGCGGTGACCACCAGGTAGCGCGGCGATGTTCGGCGGTGTCGGTTCGGCAGCAGGGTGCCGCGCAAGGCCATGCCGCGGCGCACCATCACCGCCTCGGTCGGCGCATAGATGTCGGTCCGCAGTATCCGCAGCACCGACCAGATGAACACCCACAGCATCAGCAGGAATCCGGCACGCGACAGTTGCAGCACCAGTCCCTGCATCTGCCGTCCTTCCCTCCGCGCCGCCGCTTTGTTGGCAACGTCACGATACTTCGGCCCTCACCGGCGTGCGGGGAAGCTCGCTTGCTTCGCCCGGTTCGGTCGGCCCGGAGGACTCAGTGAACCCGGACGACGATCTCCGAGTGCCCCAGCCGGATCACGTCACCGTCGGCGAGCTGCCACTCCTGCACCGGCGCGTTGTTGACCGTAGTGCCGTTGGTGGAGTTGAGGTCCGACAGCAGCGCGACCTGGCCGTCCCAGCGGATCTCCAGATGGCGCCGTGACACCCCGGTGTCAGGGAGCCGGAACTGCGCGTCCTGGCCCCGGCCGACGACGTTGGCACCCTCGCGAAGCTGGTAGGTCCGCCCACTGCCGTCGTCGAGCTGAAGTGTGACCGAGGCACCACCGACGCCGGGCCGGTATTCGCCCTGGCCGTAGCCGGAGTATCCGCCCTGGGGTGGCGGCTGGCCGTGGTCGTACTCGCCGCGGGCCGGTTCACCGAAGTCATAGCCGGGACCGGGTGCGCGGCCGTATTCCGGGCGACCGTAGGACGGCGGCGCGCTGTAGCCCTGCGGCTCGTAACCGCCCTGGTCCGGGTAGGGCGGCCGGCCGTAGTCGTCGGGACGCGGGGCCGGCGGGCGACCGTAGTCGTAGTCGCCCTGCGGTGCGCGGTAGCCCCCGGGTGCCTGCCGGTAGCCCTGGTCGTAGCCACCTGGCGGCGGCCCGTAGCCGGCCGGTGGACGCTGCTCATACGACGGCGGGTAGCCGCCCTGATCCGGGTAGCGCGGCGGGTAGTTCGGGTCGGCCGGCGGATAGCCGCCCGGGTTGTACCGAGGGTCCTGACCACGAGGGTCTTGCCCGCGGGGGTCCTGTCCGCGGGGATCCTCCTGCGGACGTCCGTAGCGGTCGTCGTAGTACTCGTCGCCTGGCCGGTCCTGGCCACCGCGGTAGGTCGGGTTGTCGCTCATCGCTGGTACTCCTGGTTCTGCGCTCAACGCCTGCTGAGGTTGTTGTGGAGCGGGTTGGTCGGTGCTCGGGGTCGGGTTAGCCGCTGCGGATGCATCGGGGTTGACGACTCCGCGCGCACGGACCTGACCGGTGTGCAGGGCCGGTGACTGCTCGAATCGTACGACCACATCACCATACGTTTGCCAGCCCTTCTCACCGATATAACCCGCGAGATGTTTGGCAAATGTGTCCGAGGTGAGATCAGGATCGGCTAGGACCTTGTCGTGGTCGGGCACGCTGAGGGTAATGACATATTCATTAGGTGCCAAACGGTGACCACCCTGCAGGGTGCGGACTCCGTCGGCCGCCTCGCGGCGCAGCATGTCCTCGACTTCCGCGGGGACGACCGATCCGCCGAACACCCGGGCGAAGGCATCTTCGACGGTGGACTCCAGCTTGCGCTCGAAACGCTCGACCAGACCCATCTCACCGCCCACCTTGTGATTCGAGCGCACACTGGCGCCCCGGCACCGTGGGGGCCCGCGTCGCGCAACTGTGTTGTTTCACCTGCATGTTATCGGTCGGGGGTGCCCTTACGGCACCGCGGTAACTCCGAGAATGGTGTCAGGGCAGGTCAGGCGGCAGATCCCGGTGCTGCCGCCGATGCCCGCGGGGTCCGCACGGTTTGCGATCGGGTGCGGTCTGCGTGATAGGCTGCCCCGGTTGTTCTGGGCGAGTGGCGGAATGGCAGACGCGCTGGCTTCAGGTGCCAGTGTCCTTCGGGACGTGGGGGTTCAAGTCCCCCTTCGCCCACATACATAGAGCGGTTCTACAAACTGCCGGCATTGAGGTCACGAACTCGAAAGAGGTCGTGACCTTTGTGTTTGGTGGGGGGTGTGCGGGTGCCGGTGGTCGGTTACGCGCTGGGTGGGGACTGGGGCGGCGACGTCCCCGAAGTTGCCGTTCGGCACCGGGGCACTTTGAGCGCTTTTTGGGGGAAGCTCAAATCCGTCACTTTCCTCAAAGTAGGCAATATGAGCATCGGTGTCGGCGGCATGGCTGACTATTTGAGCTACAACCTCAAGCCGCCGGCAAGCGTTCCGTCGATCGACATCGCCGGTTATCAGACCCCGATCGCCAATTGCACCTTCGGCGGGCTTTACAAATCCGGCAATACGCTGAGCCACGACGGAGCAACCGGTGTGAGCAAGGCCGATCTGCGCATCAACCCGACCGCCGGCTACGGATATGCGGTGATGTTCAACTCCGGCGACGTCGGCGGCGCGACGGGCGCCCTCCTAAGCGCTGTCGCATCGATGCACAACAACTGGGCCAGCATCTGAGCCGCGACGTAGCCTCGATCACGTCGGCAGGCTCCGCATCTCGGGTGGTGTCCCGCAGCGCGACCTCGACCTGCACCATCCGGTACCGCCAGCCGACGCAGGTATTCGGTGCGACACCCGCAACGCCAGTTCCGGGGTGGGTGGGTAGGGCCGGGCTGGGCGGCAATCACCTTGACGGACGATTAGACATCGGCGCCGCCGGTTCGTAGCCTGTCCGAGATATACGTAGCCGGACCCAGATCGGTCCCTGCAGCGGAGGATCGTGACAGTCCGAATGACCAGGGTGCGCCATTCACTTCTGCGAACGGCGTGCGGTTCGGTGGCGGTCCTGGTGGTTGCGATGTCGATGGGCGCCGCGAAGGCGGACCCGGCGGCTGATGCGCTGTCCAGGCTCAACGAGCTGTCCCGTCAGGCGATTCAGAGTCGCGATGCCGTCACAACGGCCCAACGCGATGTTGACGCCAGACTGGCCGCCCAGACAGCGGCCGAAGACCGTCACCGCGCCGACCTGGGGGCCCTCGAGGTCGCGAACGCCATACTCCGGCCCTATCAGGCCGCGGTCGACCGGGTGGCGGCGATGACCTACGCGAGTGGACGGACCGGTCAGTTTGCGGCGGTGCTGACCGCACGCTCCCCGGGTCAGTTGATCGACGAGCTGTCGGTACAGCGGGCGGTAACCGCCGAGACGGCCGATCGGATGAAAGTCTTTCAATCAAGACGTGAGCGCGCTGCCGCCGCCGCCCGGGCTTCAGAGACATCGGCCGCAGCCGCCCGCGCCGCGGCGGAGCAGTCTGCCGCGGTGCGCGCGGACCTGCGGCCAAATTCAGCGAACTGCAGCGAATGATCGCCGCCGCGGAGGCGCAGTATGCGGCGTTGACACCGCGTCAGCGGGCGGTGATCGACAACGCGGCCTCACCTCCGCCGCCGGTGCAGAGTGCGCCCGCTCCGGCAGACGCGCCAATTGTCGCGATGCCCGGCCAGCCTCCCGGCGACGGTGTTCCGTCCCCCCTAGCTGCTCGCCTGGATATCCCGGAAATGTTGCCGGTTGGCGTCGCGTCAGAGGCCG
>CAYLWH010000032.1:24485-36472 GCA_964387245.1 uncultured Mycobacterium sp. | reverse complement strand
ACTCATGGCAAACGCCACAAACACCCATGAGCGCGGATTTTAAGTCCGCTGCCTCTGCCAATTGGGCTATGGGGGCGGGTTTCTCTGAGCACATACTGTCTCACCCTGTCGTCCCGGGCCGCCCGCCGCGGTGCACGAACATTCCGCCACGGAATGGGCCGTAGCCCATGCGAAAAGGGCTCCATCGCCGCCTCGATGCGGCGTCCAGCCGGGCGATCGGCGTTGTGCGCGACGATGCGATCGAGGAACAGCCGCGCGTCAAACGCGGTTCTGCGGGTATATCTACTGAATGACGTGCAATGCGTTCGTGCTGGGCGGAGGCGGTGTCCTCGGGGCCGCCGAGGTCGGCATGGCGCGCGCATTACTGGAGGCGGGCATTCGGCCCGACCTGGTGTGCGGCACCTCCGTCGGCGCGATCAACGGCGCGGCCATCGCAGCAGATCCCACTCCGGAAGGCGCTGAGCATCTGCTGGCGATCTGGGACGCGCTCACAGAGCAGGGAATTCTCGACAGTTCGCTCATCCGGCGGGTCGCCGAAGTTGTGCGCCACAGGACGTCCTTGCACGGTAACGGTGCACTTCGCCGGATGTTGCGCGACCGACTGCCCGCGACCTTCGAGGACCTCGCCGTGCCGTTCGAGTGCGTGGCGGCCAGCATCGAACGTGCCCGCGAGCACTGGTTCAGCACGGGGGATCTGATCGAGCCGGTTCTCGCGTCGTGCGCGCTGCCGGGAGTGTTCCCAGCTGTGCGGATCGGCGACGAGCACTTCTTCGACGGTGGCCTGGTGAATAGCATTCCGCTGGATCGGGCAGTGGCCCTCGGCGCCGACACCATATGGGTATTGCACGTCGGGCGTTTGGAGGAGGGACTCGCCCCACCACGGTTCCTGTGGGAGGTCGCGTTCGTATCCTTCGAGATCTCGCGCCGACACCGCTTCCACGGCGATCTGGAACGGGTGGGCTCCGAGATCACCGTGCATGTGCTTCCGACCGGGTTGCCGCAGCGGCCTGCCGCGACATGGTCGAATCTGCGGTACCGCGATACCCGCCGAATCGCCCGGCGCGCCGAGCTGGCCTACGATGCCACGCGCGAATACCTCGAGGCGTTGCCATGACGGTGCTGCGCCGGGTCGTGACGGTGCCGTTGGTGACCGCCCTCATGGTGTGCGTGCTGGTCTCGGGGGCGCCGCTGCTGGCGGTGACCGCTCTGGCGGGTCTGGTAGCGCGGTCGAGTCGGCCGGTCCGCACGGTGGCCTTGGTCATGGCGTACGCGTTTATCGAACTGCGCACTCTGGTGAAGCTCGCGATCGGCGACCCGGACGGTGATCGGCTCATGGGGGACTTCCTCACCACGGCCTACGGCGCCGTGCGCCGGATCCTCGACGTCGAGGTGGTGCTCGACCCGTGCTCGACCACCCCGGAGGAAGTTCCCCGCCACGAGCCGGTCATCGTGCTTTCGCGCCACTGCGGACCGGGGGACAGCGTGCTGGTGGCCTGGCTGCTCACGATCCAATATCGGTTGCAGGTCCGGGTAGTGCTCAAGGCCATCCTTCGGTACGAGCCCGTTCTGGACTTCGCGGGGGGACGGGGGTGCCTGTGCTTCCTGGCCCGCGGCGGCCGCGCCCGGCACCAGATTCACGATCTGGCCGCGTCGCTGACCGGCGGGCAGGCGCTGCTGTTGTTCCCGGAGGGGGCGAACTTCACCTTGCCGCGATGGCGCGCCGCGATCGCCGAACTCCACTCCACCGGCCGGATTCGCGCGGCGAGGCGCGCGTTGCGACAGTCCCATACGCTGCCCCCGCACGCTGGAGGTGCCATCGCCGCGGTGACGGGAGCACCCAGCGCCAGTGTCCTTGTGCTCACCCACAACGGCTTCTGCGAGGACGGGCGGGCACGGCCCTGGTGGCAGCTGCCGATCCACCGGCAACTGCTCGTCCGCACGGCTCTGGTCCCGGCCGCCCAGCTTCCCACGCCCGATCAACTGAGCCCTTGGCTGGAACGAATCTGGACCCAAATCGATGCGTGGGTGGTCGCCCATTCCGACCATTCCTAGGGTCGCACAGGGCGGCACCGCCTCGTCTCTCGCCGGGCGGCCGGCAGCGTGGTCTGCCACCCACCCCGGCTGGTGGTGCGCCGGGCCGCACTCCAGCAGGAAGGGAGCCCGTCGTTTACGGCAGGTCGTACTTGCCGCAGACTTCACTGACGCCCGACCGAGATCTCCTGCTGCCGGTTGCTCGGCAGGTCCGGATAGAGGTGGTGCTCGATCTGGTGGCATTGGTTGCCGTTTCGTGTTCTTAGCGGCGCCCTTTGCTTTCAGCGACTTTCCGGACTTTCATGCGTTGCCGGGAGATTTATCTGCCCACTGGCCCCATTGATCATGGGGGCCTGCTTGGTCCCGATTACTCGACCTCACCCCTTGGGTCTGGTTCTGCCGTAGGGCACCGGCGAGGCCACCATCGGCATCGGTGACGCGCCAATACCCGAACTGTTGCTGCACTCGGCGGAGACCGCGGGCGCCGCGGTAGGATCACGCTGTGTGACAACATTGTTGACACGGCATCTAGCAGGGTGTTTACTGAAAGCCTAGTCCGCAAACCGGCTGCGGTGGCGGCCGTACGAGTTGGCCGTCGGGATCGACATGTTCCTGACCCATCCCGGGAATCGGGGTCAGACCACTGCTCGACCGCGGCGCGCGTCGGGACGAAAGCCGGATGCGTGCGTGTCCACAATCGAAGCTAGGAGCACGACCACGATGAACACGATGAACACCAACGGACGACGGATTACTTTTCGCGAGAACGTGATCCACGTAGGCGCGGGTTTCGTAGCGAAGGAGCGTCCGCACGTGCTGAACGCGCTGGCGACTCTCGAGCCGCATCTGGGACGGTGGGATCCCAATGATGTGGATATTGAAGTCACCCTGCAGGACCGCGGCGGCAACGAGCAGCGCATCACATTGCGCACGACCCTACCGGGCCGTCCGCCGCTCGCGGCGGTCGCCGTTGACTCGGACCTCACCCGTGCCCTCTGCGAGGCAAAGCGTCAACTGATCCGGCAACTGGAACACCAAAAGTCGGCACGCGAACCCATGAATAACCGCCGGCTGCGGAAAGCGACGATTCGGCATCCGGAACACCTGCGCGCCGCGTGAGAACACCGAATTCGCAAGGTGGGCAAACCGACACCCGGCATTACCAGACCCAACCAGCAACTCGCTTCTGCGGGCAGATAGTAGAGACAGTCATGACGCACATCGGCGAAGCGCGTGTAATCGGCAACCATCACGACATGGGCGGGTCGACCACGGTGGCCACTCGTGGTTCCTTGACCGTCACGGAGATAATCCGTGCGGGTGTACGCCGAAGGGCGAGACGCAAGGAAACGGCTGCGGCCCAGTCCACTTGGGATTCCGAAGGCGGCGCAACCGGTGAATCGCCGCCCGCCGATACCGAGGGTTTACCACTGGCGCCGTACACCGGTCCGGTCAGTTCCAAGCCCCGTGGGTCTTGGTTGCTGACCTGACACCGTAGTGGTCCGTTGATCAGCTCGGCGAACACGTGACAATCACCTGGGCCGCCATTGCCGCGATCGCGAGCGCCGAACGCTGATGACGTCCACCCCGTCTTCGTCGACGCCGCCGTCGTTGCCGTCCTCATGGGCATCCGGCGCGAGCTGCTGCTCGGCGAGACAGCGGAAGACGCGCGAGTTCATACCCGACTGGCTGGGTTCCCAACGTCATTGACGTTGCACCCGATGATCCGCTACCGCGGGGGGTGAGCCTTGGCGAGGATGCGCAGGCTGACGGCGTGCCGACTGATACCCGCGTCAGCACCCTCAGCTGCGAGGTACCTCTCGGCTTTCTCTGGGGTGTAGCCACGGCCGATGAGGACTCCGATGGCCTGGTTGATGACCGACACCTCGAGAAGGCTTGTCGCGGTGCCCCGTTCGGCAGGCGCTGGCAGGTGCTGATCGAGGACGAAGTCACACAGGGGTCGGGCGGTGAGCCACGCGAGGTCCGCGGCGAGATCGACAAAGGTTCCCGGCGACCCGGCGTACAACACAAGGACCGCCGCCGGGAGAACACCAACGTCACGTGGCAGCGCCAGCGAGGTGCGGACATCACCTGTGATGACGCCCTCGCCGAGTGTGGTGAAACTGAACGGTGGATCACTGCCACCGACGGTCACGCTGAGGCCTAAGTAGGTGGGTATCGCGGCAGTGGCATCGGCCGCCAGCAGGCGCAGACTGTGAGCGAGATCGGCGCCCGACTCATCCAAAGCCGCAGTGAGAATGCCCAGATCTACGGCCAGGGCCGCGGTGATCTTCACGAGAGGACCACTCCGCTGCGCTCCCGAGCGCGATCGAGCCGAGCCGATGCCGCACATGGCGGGTCGCTGTGCGCGGTGGGGATTCCGAGACGCGAGTCAGGACCCGTCCCGTGACCGTTTCTCCACCTCTCACGGTACGCGCTCTAGCCCGAGTTTCGGGGCTCGCCTGAATCCGGGGATGGCTCGGTGATTTTACCCAAGAGGTGCTCGCCGCCTGCGTCGAGGAGGGGGCGCCACCCTGCGCCGCGATCTGGTGAGCGTGCCGGCCCGCAAGCCGATGCTGCATCTACCCGCGCACTGGCCCTGGCAAACCGGGCGGAAAGCCCTGTGGGCCAATGTCATCGGCTATGCGACCGCACAGCCCCGCGCCGGCTGACCCGCGGCCAGGCCCCCGTCCACCCGCCATCGCCGGCCCGCCCCCGAGGAACCCAAAGGAAAACTGGTACAGGCCAGCAGATCTCGCATGCGCTCACCACGCCCACACCCAGTCGCTCCTCATCCAAATTCGCCGACGACCGCCCGAAATCATCCATCCACCGATTCAGGCTCAGGTCGGGTTCTGACGGGCGCGGGCGCGACGCACGGCTTCATCGACAATGCGTTGGGCCACCTCGGCCAACCTACGGTGTTCAGACTGGCTCATCGCCCGCAGCTGGGTGAACGCGTCCTCGGCGCTGCGCCCGGTACGTCCGCGAATGAGCCCGATCGCTTGATCGATCACCGGGCGGGTGGACAGCGCCGTCTGCAACTGAACTGTGAGAGTAAGCGCATCCGCGAGAATCTGCGCATTGCGCACAGCGACAGCCGCTGGTTTGGCGAAATACTCCCCGAACTCGGCGGCGTGCTCATCGAAAACGTCTTTGCCGTAGGCATATACGTTGATCGCCCCGACCACCCGATCAGGCAGCAAGAGCGGGAGCGACAGCGCACTGTGCACCCCCAATCTGCCCACACGCGGACCGAATCGCGGCCACATCTTCTCACCACCCAACGACCCGGAGCGCACCGTGCGACGTTCCAGCGCCGCCGTGATGCAGGGCCCCTCATGCAGGGTCACGTACTGGATTTCATCAATCTCGGCGACAAATGGAGCGCTGGCCGCCAACGCCGCGACCATGTTGTCCAGCCGGTCGACATTCAGCAACGTCACCCCGGCACCGTCGGCACCCGGTATCGCGCGCACCGCGAAGCCCGCCACCTCCGCCAGCAACTCAGGCAACCCCAGACTTCCCGCGACCAAACCCGCGAGGTCGTCGATACCCGCCCGCAAATCGGCGTCATCGGGACTGACATGCCCCGATGACCGCGACCCCAGCTTTGGGCCAACAGCGTCGGCGGTGAACTCCGCCATTACCGGTACCTACCTATAATCCTGCGAGAGCCGAAATCATCGGCGGCCGCCATGCGCCCGGGGCGCACCCATCGAGATCGCCCCCATTCTAAGGCGAAGTTGGCTGGCCTGTTCCTGATCGTGGACCCTGTAGGGACGTGAACACCTGCGCGGAACCCTCCAACCGGCGTAATGTGATGTCTGCTGAGAATCTCAGCTGGTCCGGGATGGGTTCAGCCGTCCGCCGCTGAACCCAAGGAGCGTAGGCTCCGAGCCCTCACACGCCGGTGATCGTCCACACACCTGGATCACCATGACCGATATATTGTCGCGCTCTTTCGCCTTACCGCACGATGCCCTTTCGGTCACGAGGAAGAAGCGCCAATTTGCCCGATTGGACACTCGGTGGACGAAGACGTCGGTGGCCATTGTCAGCGCCCACGGCGACATCGACGGGACGAATGCACGCACCCTCAGCGACTATTCAGTCGCCGACGCGGTGCGCTGCCGCGGGCTGATCCTTGATCTGACTGGTCTGGAATTCATTGGCACCGACGGTTTCTTGGCGCTGCACAGAACATCCGTGTGCTGCGCGCGCGCTGGAATAGGCTGGGCGTTGGTACCGAGTGTTGCGGTATCCCGACTGCTACGAGTCTGCGACCCGAACCACTTGCTGCCCGTAGCCGATACCGTCGGTTCGGCACTGGCCAGCCTCCAACGATCGGCGTCTGCTGCTGCAGCAGCAGACACCAGAAAAGGCGTTATGGCCGCCGATTCACATAATCCTCCAGATTTCGGTGGGAATGAAACCCGCTCCGCACAAGGCGACACCGTCTGAACAGCGGGTCTCTTATCCCTCATTTGAGTGGTAGTGTCAACGCTGTTGGCTAACACTGATGATCTACATTCGTAGATTAGTGGTCCCGCCGCTGGGATAGCGCGCTAGCCATCACTGAATTCTTGGGGACGAGGGATTTTGCCGAGGGTAAGTGCGGTCGTCTGCTGACGCTTTTCACGCGAGCAAGAGTCGTCACGCAAGCCTGAGCCAACAGCTCGAATAGCGAATGGAGTAAACATGATGAAGCGGTTAACCGGTCTGGACGGTGTCAGTTTGCACGGCGAGACGGCGGTGATGCCCACCCACGTGCTTGCTGTGATGTTCTGTGACACGGCAACGCGTGGTGAGTTGACCGCTAGGGCAGTTCTGCGGCTGCTGGCTGAGCGTACTGCGGCGACCAAGGGTTTCCGCCAGCGTCTGCTCACCAAACCCTTGGGGCTGGGTCAGCCGTTATGGGTCGAGGACCCGGCGTTCGATGTCCGCGACCATTTGCATCTCGTGCGACTGCCCAAGCCGGGCACCATGGCTGAGCTGACCGCGCTGATCGACGAGCTGCACGCGCAACCCCTGGACCGTGATCGCCCGTTGTGGCACGCCTGGGTTGTGCAGGGTCTCACCGACGGCAGGCTCGTCGTCGTGATGAAGGTCTCCCACGCCATGACCGATGGTGTGGGCGCGATGACCTCGATGCTGCCCCGACTGATGACCACCGATCAACACGCCGAGTTCCCCGCGGTGCCCGAGCGGGCCCCGGCCACGATGCCCGGCGTGGCCTCGATGGTGCGCGACATCATCGACGAGATCGCCGCCAACGCCGCCGGTGGTGTTCGGATCGCAGCCAGGGTCGCTCCCGAAGCGGTCAGGACGGTGGTGGGAACGGCGCTGGGATCGGTGCGCCAACTGCTCCCGGGCGGCAGCCGGCAACGACCGGATGCCCCGAACTCCGATAGAGACGAGAGCTCGCCACGGACCCTGTTGAATGCCCCGCTCACCGCCCGGCGCAGCGTCGCGTTCGCCGCGGCGCCGATGGATGATCTGGGCGTCATCACAGAGGCGTTCGGCGTCACCGTCAACGACGTATTCCTCACCGCAGCATCATCGGCGGTGCGGCGATGGCTGGACACGCACGACACGGTGCCCGATCAGCCGCTGCGCGCCTTGATGCCGATCTCGACCCGCGCCGCCGGGGACGACACATCGAATAGTTGGTCGCCGACCGTCGTCAAACTGCCGGTCTATCTGGCCGACCCGATGGAGCAGCTGACCAGCATTCACGCCGCGACATCGCGGATCAAGGATCGACGGCGGGCAGCGCCGCCCGTCGATCTCGCCGACGTCATCGATCTGGTCCCACCGGTAGCCATCGGGATAGCGGCGGGGGTGTACACCGGTCTGAAATTGTCGCGATTCCATCCCCCGGTGGCGCACATGATTACCTCCAACGTTCCGGGCCCAGCCGGCGAAATGTACTGCGCCGGGGCCCACGTCCTCGGCATGCACGCCTTTGCCCCGCTATTGGAGGGCACCAACCTCAACATCACTGCCGTGTCCTACGGCGGTACCTTCGCCGTGGGCATCGTCGCGTGCCCCGACAACGTCGACGACGTCTCGTCAATCGCGCGGGGCATCGAAGCTGTAGTGGGTGAGCTGAAGAAGGTGGCCCAAGAGAATACCGGCCAAGGCCTCGGCTTGGCCGGCACGAGCGCATCGGCGCATGTCACGAAATCCGCTGCCACAATGCAATTGGCTCCCGCCACAAAGCGGGTTCCCGCGACGGAGCGTGGCCCCGCCACGAAACGGCCGGCGTAACAGTGACTTGGGGTCAACCGACGGCGCGGGTCCACATCGAGCTGGAGACGAACCTCGCCGCAGCGCCGGTGGCGTTGTATGGTCCGCGTCGTCTCAGCTGGTTGGGGGTGCTCCACGGGGGTGGGTGAGGGTTGCTGTGAGGCCGGGGACCAGCAGATCGAGGAAACGGTCGAGTTCGGCGGCTCCGTCGTAGGAGGCTAGGACCGGCGCCAGTGCACGTAGGTGGGGGAATTCGGTGATCGCGAGTCGGTGCAATCCGAGCCGGAGGACGTGGTCGGTTTCCTCGGGTCGTTCGATGATCTCCTGCAGCTCGTTGAGGATGTGGCCGTATAGGTAGCCGAACAGCACCCGGTAGGTGTGCAGGGCATCCTCGCCGGTGAACCCGGCGGATGTGAGCAGGGCGAGGACGTCTTCGAGTGGCCGTAGCATCCCCGGCGGCCGCTGCCCGAGCGGGGTGGCCAACGGTCGAGTGACCAGCAGTGGTACCACGTTTGGGTGCGCCAGCGCGAGTTGGCGGAAGTCTCGTGCGATGGTGCGCAGTTGGCCGGCCCAGTCCGGGTCTGTGGTGTCCACCGGTAGTTGCGCGAGCACGATCTCGGCGACGCCGTCGAGCACTGCGGCCTTGTTGGGTACGTGGCGGTAGAGCATCACTGGATCGCGGCCGAGGGCGGCGCTGAGGCGGCGTATGGATAAGCCGTCCAGACCGTCGCGGTCGACGATCGCCAACGCGGTCTGCAGAATCACCGATCGGGTGAGCTGACCGTTGTTTCGGCCGGCGGCGGCAGCCGGCGGGGCGCCCTCGTCAGCGCCCGCCTCGGGCCCGGTCGGCAGTCTCGTCATCGCCGCAGCACCTTCCCATCATGTCTTTGCATCGAAACACGCGGCAACGGCGTGTGTCAACGCCATCCTGTACTTCCGAACGTCAACGTTGTATTCACAGTGTTGACAGTATCGGAAATTTGGCGTGTACTGGACTCCTAGCACCAGGATCAGAGGCGTCACATGATTGTGATCGTTGGATTAGTTATTTTGCTCATCGCGGTGATCGTCGGGTTCACTGGGGTGCTGACCAATGCGGGGGCCGCTAACCCGCTGACCGAGAACTTCTCCGTATTCGGCTATCACGTGACCGGGTCGACGGGCACCTTGTTCCTGTTCGGAATCGTCGTCGGCGCGGTGGCGATGCTGGGCCTTTCAGTGTTGTTGGGCGGTGCTGGGCGCACCGCGGGCCGCGGGCGAGACGCCCGACGCGAGCTCCAGTGGTTCCGACGTGAAACGGCGTTGGTGAACCGCGATCGTGAGCAACTGCTCGAACAGCAAAACGGTGGCACAGCCACCGGCTCACCGGTGAACCCGCAGGGCGCCACGGCCCGCCGCAACACTCTGCTGGGTCGCTGGTCGCGTCGTCGACTACCGACGCGCACACCCGTCGACAGCCCCGGTAGGGCGCCGAACCCGGTCCATGTTGTCAGCCGCATCCGCGGCTGGTCATCAACGAGAAACGAAGGAACCGCCAATGAGCATCGGTGACAAAATCGCCCACAAGGCCGAAGCCGCCAAGGGCACCGCGAAGAAAATCTTGGGCCGGGCCACCGGCAACACCCGCCTGCGCGCCGAGGGACGCGTCGATCAATTCAGGGGCAACGCCAAACAGGCAGGCGACAAGATCAAAGACGCCTTCAGACACTGACCGCCAGCGTTATCCGTTCCCGTACATCTGAATCGAAACAATATGGCCGACCGTGGGCGCAATCACGGCCTTCCAACGCGGGTATTCCACCGATGCCAGCCAAAACTGTGCCGGCGTGGGGACGATCGCGGTGACCGTGAGCGCGGGCCACGCAACCTTGGGTGCCAATCCCAAAGTGGCCATCTGTAACGTGCCCCGACCCCGTCAATTACGCCGAAACCATTCCAACCGATTTCACCTCGACCCGCTCAACCAATTCAAGGAGCCGACATGACTACCAACACTACTATTTTGATCGTCCTCGTCGCGGTCGCGGCAATTGTGCTCATCGCCGCAATCGCGTGGGTGGCGCGCAACAAACGCAATCAACACCGCCACGTCGAAGCTGGGAATATCCGCGTCCGCGCCGCCGAACAGTCCCACAAGGTGGCGCAACGTGAAGCGCTCGCCGAGGAGACCGCGGCCAGGGCCCGCGCCGCTCAAGCAGAGGCCGACGCCAACGCAGCGCACGCATCGGGCCTACAGCACCAGGCGCAACTGCGTCGCAGCGACGCGGCCAGCGCACGCGACGAGGTGAACCAAGAGTTCGAGCGCGCCGACACGATGGATCCGTACTCCGACACCAGCGACACGGCGCGAACAGCGTCCGAAACGCGCGATAGGCCTCGAGGAACCCCCGCAAGCAACCAGCGCCCACCCGCGATGCCCACATCCGGATAACGTCGCGAACCCCGAGGCCCGGAGTGGGCCGGGTCATCGCCGATCGACCGTGCAGCGCAACGCAAATCATTCCTGTGGGCGCGGTACGTCATCTGGGTGCGACCACGGGTGTGTGATCACCTCACACGCGACATCTCGCACAGTCGCATCGGACCGATGATTGACCCGGCCGGTTAGGAGCGCCCCCAAATGTCTGATTCCGCGTCGTCGTCCACCGCGACCGAGATGGCCCAAAATAGCGTCTTCGAACGATCAGCTCGCGCCGGGTATGTCGTGAGCGGCCTGCTGCACCTGACGATCGGCTACCTCGCTATCCGGATCGCTCTGGGCAGCGGCGGCGGCAACGCTGACCAATCCGGGGCGCTAGCGGCAGTGGCGGCCAAACCGGGCGGCATCGTCGCGCTCTGGATCGCCGTGGTCGCGTTCCTGACGATGGCGCTGTGGCGGCTCGTCGAAACGGCCCTCGGTCGTTCGACCGACCCGAAATCGCAGGGCGCACCGTCGGAAGTCCTGGACCGCGCGAAGGCCTTCGCGCTGGCGGTTGTGTATTTCGCGCTTGCCTACTCCACATTCGGATTCGCTCGGGGCGCCGGGAAATCCAGCGGTGCACAGAATTCGGGGATCAGCGCACGGCTGATGCAGACCGGCACGGGCACCATCGCGCTGATCGCCGGCGGCGTGATCATCATCGCGGTGGGCGGGTATCACGTCTACAAGGGAATCAGCCGTACCTTTCTCGACGATCTCAAAGGCAAGTCCAGCGACCTGGTGCGGCGACTGGGCATGGTGGGCTACATCGCCAAAGGGCTGGCCATCTCCGGTGTCGGGGTGCTGTTCATCGTCGCTGCGAGTCGTTCGGAGCCCAGCACGGCCACCGGACTCGACGGGGCCCTCAAGACACTCGGGGCCCAGCCCTACGGAGCAGCGCTCCTGATCGCCGCTGGTCTGGGAATCGTCACCTACGGCCTGTACAGCTTCGCCATGGCTCGATACACCAAAATGTAAGTGCCACTGGCGATTCAGCGTCACGCGGTGATTCTGAATAGATCAGGAGATAAGCTCCACCACCGCAGCATCCTGTTCCTCTTCACACTGCACCTCGTGCAGGGCAGGCTTCCGCCGCACCTGACCGACCCGGTACCCCGATGACCGTGGCATTGGCCTGGAACACCGCGTCAGCTTCATGACCAGCCCCGACTAGCACGCCCGCTCGGGCGAGACGACCGAGGGTCACCCGGTGCAGATGGCGAGCCCGAGCGTGCAGAACTTCATC
>CAYLWH010000032.1:0-24385 GCA_964387245.1 uncultured Mycobacterium sp. | reverse complement strand
AGGTGTGGGGCCCCGCATACGCGAAGGAGACCCACTATTTGCGGTGTACCGGCGCAGTTACGCCGCAAACTGGCGGCCGATCCGGCGCATCCCAAACACCTGCTGACCGAAGCCGGGATGGGATAGCGTTCTCAAACATAGTGCTGCCCGGCCACCGTGCTGTCACACGATCGACGCACCGCGTTCGCCCGCCGAGGACCGCCCGGTGACAGGCTTGACTCGACGTCGGCGAAGGGGCTGTGATGGCGGAGAGATTAAACGCGTATACCAGCGTCTGGCAGCTGCGAAGTGATGCCTGGTGCCGGCTGGAAGAGGCCGCCGACCAACTGCGCCTGCCGGGCGCCACCGCGGCGGCCACCGAGCATTACCTCCACACGTGCACCGACCTGCTCGCCAAGCTCGCTCGCGTCGAACTGTATTGGGCCTATCCGGGTCCTGGGGAGTTCGCAACGGTGCAGCGAATGTTCGCGGCGGCCAGCTACGACAAGTTCTTCCGCGCGGTGTCGCGGGTCAACCGCGCGTTGATCACCGAGTCCTACCGCACGGGCGACGTCGAGCACATCGGCCGCGAAGAAACGGATGTCGTCCCCACCGACGTCTCGGCCTGGCAGCCGGATACCAGGAAGGAGCGGCCCTACTTCGAGGTGCTCGTCGTCGAGTCGTTGACCGAGTCCGAAGAACGGACGCTGCGCCAAGAGCTTCGGAACTGGCGCCGCCCGGACGACGAATTCGTCTATGACCTCGTCGTGTTGCCCAGCGGGGACGAGGCGTTGATCGCGGCATTCCTCAACGTCAACCTGCAGGCGGTGGTGATCCGTAGTCGATTCGCGCACCGGTCCACTCGCGACCTGTCGGACTTCGACCATTTCCTCGAGCACACGGTGTCCGACCCACTGGCCGACCACCAGTCGCCCGACGACCGTGCCGAGATCCTTGCGACATTGCTCACCGAGCTGCGGCCCGAACTCGACCTGTATCTGATGACCGAGATCGAAGTCGAGACCATCGCGGGCCGGCTCGGCCAGCACTTCCGGCGCGTCTTCCACGCGCGGGAAGGTTTTCTGGAACTGCACCTTTCGATCCTGGCGGGGGTGGCCGCCCGCTACCAGACCCCGTTCTTCAGTGCGCTCAAGCAGTACAGCCACCGCCCGACCGGCGTATTCCACGCCTTGCCGATCTCCCAGGGCAAGTCAATTGTCAACTCGCACTGGATAAAAGACATGGTCAGCTTCTATGGGCTGGACGTGTTCATGGCAGAGACGTCGGCGACCTGCGGGGGTCTGGACTCTCTGCTGGAACCGACCGGCCCGCTGCGCGAAGCGCAGCAACTGGCCGCCGAAATCTACGGCAGCCGACACACCTACTTCGTCACCAACGGCACCTCGACCGCCAACAAGATCGTCACGCAAGCACTCGTGGCGCCCGGCGACATCGTGCTGCTGGATCGCAACTGTCATCAGTCGCACCACTACGGCATGATGCTGGCCGGCGCCCAGGTCACCTATCTGGAGGCCTATCCCCTGACCGCCTACTCGATGTACGGTGCGGTGCCCCTGCGCGAGATCAAGTCGAAACTGTTGGCGCTCAAGCGCGCCGGAAAACTCGACCGGGTGAAGTTGATCTCGCTGACCAACTGCACGTTCGACGGCATCGTCTACGACGTGCAGCGCGTCATGGAGGAATGTCTGGCGATCAAGCCCGACCTCGTCTTCCTGTGGGACGAGGCCTGGTTCGCATTCGCCCGGTTCCATCCGGTGTACCGCACCCGGACCGCGATGGCGGCCGCGCGCAAACTTCGAGAAAAGTTGCAGGACAAGGAGTATGCGTGCAACTACGAAGCGCAGCTGGCGGCCGAACTCGCCGGCGACGCCAAGCCGTCCGACGAAGAACTGCTGTCGCGCCGGCTGTCCCCGGACCCCGCGCGGGCGCGGGTACGCGTCTATGCCACCCAGTCGACACACAAGACGCTGACGGCGCTGCGCCAAGGATCGATGATCCACGTGTTCGATCAGGACTTCGACCAGAAGGTCGCCGAGGCGTTCCACGAGGCATACATGGCTCACACGTCGACGTCGCCCAACTACCAGATCCTGGCGTCGCTGGACCTCGGCCGCCGTCAGGTCGCCCTGGAGGGCGTCGAGTTGGTTCAACGCCAGATCGAGAACGCGATGCAACTGCGCGACGCCATCGACAACAACCCCTTGCTCAGCCGTTACGTGAGGTGCCTGCGCACCTCGGACCTGATACCCGAGGAGTACCGGCCGTCCCATGTCGATCAGCCGCTGCGGTCCCATCGCATGATGGTGGCGTGGGACGTCGACGAGTTTGTCCTCGATCCGTCGCGCATCACCCTGTCGATCGGGCAGTCCGGCTTCGACGGCGACCAATTCAAACGCGCGCAGCTGATGGATCGCTACGGCGTGCAGATCAACAAAACCTCCCGCAACACCGTGCTGTTCATGACGAACATCGGCACGACGCGCAGTTCGGTGGCTTTCCTGGTGGAGGTGCTGGTCAAGATCGCGCGCGAACTCGATGAACGGATCTCCGAGATGGGTCTGGGCGAGCGCGCCCGGTTCGAAGAGCGGGTACACCACCTGACCGCGAAGTCGTCACATATGCCCGATTTCAGCGGCTTCCACCCGGCGTTTCTCGACCTGAGCGACGGCGAGCAGACCCCCGAAGGCGACGTGCGGCGTGCGTTCTACCTGTCCTACACCGACACCAATTGCGAGTATCTGATCGCCGAGGAGATCACCGCCCGACTCGATTCCGGGGCCGACGTCGTCTCCGCGACGTTCGTCACCCCCTACCCGCCGGGATTCCCGGTGCTGGTGCCGGGCCAGCTGTTCAGCCCCGAGATCCTCGCCTTCATCCATGATCTGGACACCCCCGAGATCCACGGATACAAACCCGATTTCGGCTACCGCGTGTACACCGCCAAGGCCATCGAGCAACTCAGCGCACCCGCGGCCGGCCAGAGCCGAACACGTCCGACGACCGCCTGACCGCGGCGGGCGCCGTTGCGGGTTAGCGCCGCGGGCGCCTGGGTATCCGACGAACTGCAACGCCGTCGGCACAGTGCGTGCGAGGAGTGGCCATGACGACGCAGAAACATTCTCTGCGCAAGCGCCCGACATTCACCCTCCTCGCGGTCCAGTGCGCCGCCATCCTGATCGGGTCCCTGCTGCTGGCGCTGGGCGTGCTCGGGTTCGTTCCCGGCATCACGACGAACACCGAGTCCCTGTCCTGGTTGGACCACCAGTCTTCAGCGGCGGTCTTCGGTGTCTTCGCGGTCTCGGTACTGCACAACCTGTTCCACATCGGAGTGGGCCTTGCCGGTCTGGTGTTCGCGCGCACCTACGCACGCGCGCGCACCTACTTGCTGGTGGGCGGCGCAACGTTCCTCGGGCTGTGGGTTTACCTTCTGATCGGCGGGCACAGCGCGGACACCTCCGACATGTGGCTGCATTTCGGCCTCGGGGTGGCGATGGTCATTCTCGCCGTGACACTGGCCGGCGCGCGGGTGCCCACCGGCGCGGGTGGCGAAGAACTGCCTACCGCCCCGCAGTGATGCGGTGGTCAACAGCCGCCCAGCAGGGCTGATTTGAGATAGCCACCGGTCTGGTAGACGTACATCACCGCCCAGCCCAGCAACCCCAGATGCGACGGCGTGGCCACCATGATCAGCGATCCGTCGAAGCACTTACCGACGATGTAGCGCGCACGCGAGACGTGCGGCACCGAAGTGACCACGATGACTGTGTCCCAATGCCTTTCGGCGGCCAGCCGACGGACCTCACGGCCCTCGCCGCGGGTGGTCCTCGGTTGCGGGGCGAAGCATTCGATGTGCAGCCCGGCCTGCGGCGTGCCACACAAGCCGCTCACGAACCGGTCCTTGCCGGCGTACGGGTCGGACAGCACAAGCGTCGGCGCCCGCCCGGCGCGGGCGAGGTCGATCCCGAGGCGGTACCGCGCACCGCTGGCCGAACCGCCGAGCACCACGATCGCGTCGGCCTTGCGCAAACCGTCGACCTGCGGACGGACGTAGACCGGGTATCCCAGCGCGGCCAGCACCGCGATCACCACCACCGACCACGCAGCGATCATGGCCGCACGCCGCATCAACCAGTCTCCGCCAGCGCGCGCGCCACACCGTCGAGAATGTCGTGTTCGCTGACGGTCAGCGTGTCGATTCCGGCCCGGGCACCCAGTTCGCGTGCCAGCTCCTGCACGACGATCGCTCCCCCGCCGATGACGTCCACCCGGCCCTCATGCATCGGGCCGAGCGCAGCCCGTCGTTTCCGCGTCATCGCGATCAGTTCCCCGCACACGGGTAGCAGTTCGGCGAATCCCACCCGGGACAGATGGATGACTTCGGCGTCGTAGGTCGTCATCCGCTGGGCCAGCGCCGCGATCGTGGTGAACGTGCCCGCCACGCCGACCCAGCTACGGGCGCGCTCGACCGGTACCACCGTCAGCGCCTCACCGAGCCGTTCGCGGACCACCGCGCGGGCAGCCGACACTTCGTCGGCGGTGGGTGGATCCGAATGCAGGCAGCGTTCGGTCAGCCGGACGCAGCCGATATCGGCGGAGTAGCCGGCCTCAGCGTGCCGGTCGCCCAGCACCACCTCGGTGGAACCTCCGCCAAGGTCGACCACTACGAATGGCGCCGCCGCGGAATCCAATTCGGCGACCGCGCCGAGGAAGGACAGCTCGGCCTCCTCGTCTCCGGTGATCACCTCGGCCACCGCGCCGGGGACAACCGCGCCGAGCACCTCCGCGGTCATCGCAAAGAAGTCGTCCCGGTTGGCGGCGTCGCGGGTGGCCGACGTCGCCACCATCCGCACCCGGTCAACTTCGTAGCGTCCCAACAGATCCGCGTAGCCGACCAGAGCCGTTCGGGTGCGCGCGATCGCGTCGGCCTCGAACCTGCCGGTGGCGTCGACACCCTCGCCGAGGCGCACGATCCGCATCTCCCGGTGGACGTCGGACACCGCTCCGGCGGTGAAATCCGCGATCAACAGCCGGATCGAGTTCGTGCCGCAGTCGATCGCCGCGACCCTCGAGTTCATGTTCGGTGTCCCTTCCACCGGTCTCGCTCCAGCACGGGGGCCATCGACGGTTCGATGGCCAGAATCGCCAGTGCCTCGTCGCCGAATGGATTCACTCCGGGTCCCTTCGCCAACGAATGCGCCATCAGAACGTGTAGGCATTTGACCCGGTCGGGCATCCCGCCACCGGAGAACGTCGTGCCCAGGGATTCGATCGCGTCACGTTCGGCCAGATAGTCGTCGTGTGCGCGCCGGTACACCGCCGCCAGGTCGGGATCTCTCCCGAGGCGTTCGGTCATGTCCCTCATCAGGCCCGAGGACTCCAGCCGGCTCGCCGCGGCCGTCAGGACGGGGTGCGTCAGGTAGTACAGCGTCGGGAACGGCGTGCCGTCGGGCAGTCTGGGCACGGTCATGACCACACCGGGCTCCCCATTCGGGCACCGGTAGGCGACGGCGAGCACCCCGCGCGGTTCGCGGCGCAGCTGCCGGGCGACCGCCTCGAGGTCGGCCCGGTCAACCACCGGGGACCGGCGGCGGCGCACCAGGGTCGGCGGGCGGGGGCACGCCTGGGTCGGCGGGTGCCGGCGCCGGTTCCGGGGGTGGTCCGTGCGGGGTGTCGGCGATCGTCTTCCACAGCGCGGTGTACCACGGGTCCGTGCTCTTGGCGGTCGCGGGCAGCTCATCCGGACCGGTCGGTACAAACGCACCCGGCGGCAGTTGAACCTGGTAGGGAATGTCACCCGGCATGACGAAACCCAGGCGTTCGCGCGCCTGTGCCGCAACGAACACCGGGTCCGCCAACTTCGCGTTCTGGCCCTCCAGCTCGGCAATCTGGGCCCGCAACCCGGCCTCGGTGGCCGCCAGCTGGTTCATCTCGGTGCGCTGCGCGAAATAGGTGCGGACCGGGCCCGCGATCGTCAACGTCAACACGCACACGACTGCGGCCAGGATGGCGGCGCGGCGCGCAGTGAACCCCAGCCGTTGCTCGGCCTGCTGTTCGGCAGAGTCCGCAATGGACTGCTTGACCGGCTCGATCGGCACCGGCAGCGCCCGATTGTCCGTCGGACGAGGTTCGCGGCTGGGTGCCGCCGGTGGTTGCTGCGCGCGGCGCGCACGGCCCTTGGCCTCCCCCGGTTTACCCGGCCGGGAGGTCGGAGACCGCCTCTTGGGGTCGGGCCGCTTCGCGTCAGACATCGTTGTCAAAGGTTACCGGGCCGCAACGGCTGCGCCGAGAAGTGACTTGGTTACGCCCCCGCTCCCGTTCTGCGTAACACAAGTCGCTCTTCGGCGCGGTTTCCTCAGACGGTGAACCGCGGGAATGCCAGGTCACCCGCGTAACGGGCCGCATCGCCCAGCGCCTCCTCGATGCGCAGCAACTGGTTGTACTTGGCCACGCGCTCGCTGCGGGCCGGTGCGCCGGTCTTGATCTGACCACTGCCCACCGCGACGGCCAGGTCGGCGATGGTGGTGTCCTCGGTCTCGCCGGACCGGTGGCTCATCATCGTCTTGTAGCCCGCGCCGTGTGCCAGTGCGACCGCGTCGAGTGTCTCGGTCAGGGTGCCGATCTGGTTGACCTTCACCAGAAGCGAGTTGGCCGCACCCTTCTCGATGCCGTCCTCGAGGCGCTCGGGGTTGGTGACGAACAGGTCGTCGCCGACGATCTGCACCCGATCACCGATCGCCGCGGTCAGCGCCACCCAGCCGTCCCAGTCGTCCTCCGACAGCGGGTCCTCGATGGACACCAGCGGGTAGGCGGCGATGAGCTGCTCATAGAAGGCCGTCATCTGCTCGGCGGTCTGGGTCTCCTTCTCGAACGCGTATCCCGTCCCCGCCGTGTAGAACTCGGTCGCCGCGACATCGAGGGCGAGCGCGATGTCGACACCCGGCTTCAGGCCGGCACCCTCGATCGCCGAGAGGATCAGGTCAAGTGCCGCCTTGGTGCCGGGGATGTCGGGGGCGAAGCCGCCTTCATCGCCCAGACCGGTCGCCAGACCCTGCTTCTTGAGGACGGACTTCAACGAGTGATACACCTCGGCGCCCCAGCGCAGTGCCTCCTTGAACGACGGCGCGCCGATCGGCGCGATCATGAACTCCTGAACGTCGACGCCGGTGTCGGCGTGCGCACCACCGTTGACGATGTTCATCATCGGCACCGGCAGGATGTGCGCGTTGGGTCCGCCCAGGTACCGGAAGAGGGGCAAAGCGGCACTGTCCGCTGCCGCCTTGGCCACCGCCAGCGACACACCGAGGATGGCGTTGGCGCCCAGCCGCGACTTGTCCGGCGTGCCGTCGAGGTCGAGCAGAGTCTGGTCGATGACGCGTTGCTCGTCGGCGGAGATGCCTATCACCGCGGGTGCGATCTCGTCGAGCACCGCCTGGACCGCTTTCTGCACCCCCTTGCCGCCGTAACGGGCCTCACCGTCGCGGAGTTCCACCGCTTCGTGCTCGCCGGTGGACGCTCCGGATGGGACCGCCGCTCGCGCGAACGTCCCGTCGATCAGTGCGACCTCGACCTCAACCGTCGGGTTGCCGCGGGAGTCGAGGATTTCGCGGGCGCCGACCTGCTCGATGATGGGCACTGCCGTCTCCTTAGGTCTGGGCTGACTTGTGTTTGCGCACATCAGCCTAGAGGCTCGGCACCGTCTACGCCGTGGGGTTTCGGTGCGGTGTTCACGCGGTGTTACACGCGTTGTTTCACAACGGATGTCCGTTGGAATATGCGGTCGCCCAGTCCCGGACCGAACGTGCGTATTGGTCGGAATGGTTGTAGGCGCGCAACGCGTCCATCCAGCCGCGCGGGTTGGACAGGTCCTTACCGCGCCAGCACAGATAGCCGGCCGCCGACAGCGCCGCGTCGTCGAAATCGTCCGGACTGACGATGCCGTCGTTGTTGGCGTCGACGCCGTAGAGCTTCCACGTCTCGGGTATGAACTGCATCGGCCCCATCGCGCGGTCCAGGTGCGAATCGCCGTCGAGCGCGCCGTTGTCGGTGTCGGGGATGTGCTGGTTGCCCCCGGTGCCGTCAAGCCGGACCCCACGGATCGGCGGCGTCACGCCGCCATCGGGGGCGATCGTGGCGCCGCGGTAGGTGCCGTGATGGCTTTCCACCATGCCGATCCCGGCAAGGGTGGTCCAGTCGAGGTTGCATTTCGGGTTTTCGACCTCGGCGACTCGGGCCGCATAGGCGTATGCCTCCAAAGCCGTCACCGGAATATTGAGAGCGGGTCCGCGCGCCGCCGCCCATTCATGCAGCTGGTCGGCCGGCCGACCCTTGGCGTAGGTGTCCACCGCCGGAACCGGATCACCCGCAGGCGGCGGCACACCCTTGGGGATGGGGATACCGGACTGCCACGAGCAACTCGAAGCCATGAGCAGGGCCGTCGCCGCAATCACGCCGACAGCCCGCAGCCAACGAACTGCCACAGGACTCCCCACACCCACTCTCCGGTCGTAGACATCGTCCCATGCGTTCGGGCCGGCCGGGCCTACCCACGTCGTGGTGGCGTCGGTCTACCGTGCGCAACGACCCGCTGTTAAGGTGAGGCACACCTGGCTTTGGTGAGCAAAACCTTATGTATGTGACATTCGTAGCAAGGACAATGGATGACGGCCGTCACGGACTTGCCGACAACGGTCCTGGCCGCTGGTCCCACCGTTTCCGCACAGCTGTTCGGAAGCTTTCTGATCGGCTTGCGGGAAGGCCTGGAGGCCTCGATCGTCGTCATGATCCTGGTGGCTTTCCTGGTCAAATCCAACCGCCGCGACGCGCTGCGATGGGTCTGGCTGGGTGTCGGAGCGGCGGTCGCGATGACCGTCGGCGTGTTCCTGGTGATCCAGTTCGGCGAGAACACCGTCAGCGGGCTGGCCGCCGAGGCGATCGCCGGCATTGCCTCGCTGGTTGCGGTCGCCATCGTCACGACGATGGTGCTGTGGATGAAGAAGGCCGCCACCGGCCTGTCCGGAGAACTGCGCAGCGAGATGGCCCAGGCGCTGCAAACCGGCGCACCGGCCGTCGTGTCGTTGTCGTTTCTGGCCGTCGGTCGTGAAGGCGTGGAGACTGCCCTGTTCATGGTCGGCTATGCCGAGGCGTCCACCTCCTGGCCGTTGATCGGGCTGGTCATCGGCGTGCTGGCCGCGGCCGCGATCGCCTATGGCATGTACAGGGGCGCGGTCAGGCTCGATCTGGCCAAGTTCTTCACCTACACCGGTGTGTTTCTGATCCTGGTCGCGGCCGGCATCCTCTCCTACGGCATCGGCGCGCTGCAGACCGTCGGCTGGCTGCCCGGCTTGGCCAACCGCGCCTTCGACATCACGTCCTGGTTCAACTGGTCGTCGTGGTACGGCGAAGCGATCCAGGGCATCTTCAACATCACCCCGACGCCGACGGTGCTCCAGTTGCTCTGCTGGCTGACCTATCTCGTCGTCGTGCTCGCACTATTCCTGCGTCCCGACCGGGGCGCTCGCAAATCAGATCCGGCTCCCAACATCGAAACAACCCAATCCGAAAGGTCGACCACGTGAACTTCATCTCCCCGCGCGCCGCAAAAGCCGGTCTCGCCACCACCGCGGCGCTGTTGGCCGGGCTGTCACTGAGCAGCTGCGCAGCCAAGGAAGACACGGCAGCGAAGGGCACCGGCGAGAACGCCGCGGCGGGCGCGTCGGAATTCACCGTCACCGCCACCGACACCACCTGTGAGCTGTCGGAGACGAAGGGCACCACCGGCGCCAACACGTTCCTGATCACCAACAACGGCAACAAGGTCACTGAGTTCTACGTCTACGGCGAGGGCGAGCGGGTGATGGGCGAGGTGGAGAACATCTCCCCCGGCCTGTCCCGCAAGCTGATCGTGCAGCTGACCGAACCGGGTACCTTCCAGACCGCGTGCAAGCCCGGCATGGTCGGCGACGGCATCCGCGGCGACTTCGAGGTCACCGGCGAGGCCGTCCAGATCGACACCGAGGGCAAGTTCAAGGAAGCCGCCGACAGCTACAAGCGCTACGTCAACAGCCAGACCGACGCGCTGATCGCCGCCACCCAGGTCTTCGTCGACGCGGTAAAGCGCGGCGACATCGAGGCTGCCAAGGCTCAGTTCCCGATCGCGCGCACCTATTACGAGCGCATCGAGCCCGTAGCCGAGTCGTTTCCCAACGATCTGGACCCGCGGATCGACCTTCGCGAGGCCGACCTCGAAGAGGGCCAGCAGTGGACCGGTTTCCACCGCGTGGAGAAGGATCTGTGGGTCTCGGGTCTGCAGCCCGACACCAACGCGATGGCCGACCAGTTGATGGCCGACGTCAAGGAACTCGACGCCGGCGTGAAGGCACCCGACTGGAAGATCGACTCCACCCAGATCGCCGGCGGCGCACAGGGTCTGCTCGACGAGATCGCATCGAGCAAGATCACCGGTGAGGAGGACATCTTCAGCCACACCGACCTGTGGGACTTCAACGCAAACATCCAGGGCAGCCAGACCGCGGTGGCCTCGGTCCGGCCGATCCTCGATGAGCGCAATCCCGACCTGGGCAAGCGGGTCGACCAGCGCTTCGCCGAGGTCGAAGCGCTGCTGCAGAAGCACCGCGACGGTGACGGCTACGTGTTTTACGACAAGGTCACCGAGGACCAACGACAGGAACTGTCCCGCGCCATCGACGCGTTGAGCAAAGAAGTCAGCCAGGTGCAAGGTGTCATCGCGCCCCAGTGATCACGTAACAGAACCCTCGGCTACGCCCACCTCCGGTTTCTCGCGCCGACAACTGCTCGGCGCCGCGGGGGTGGGCGCCGCCATGATCGGCACCGCCGGCGCGGGCGTCATCGCCGGCCGGGCGACTGCGGCCGGCAATCCGCATGAGGTCCTGCAGGCGCCGGTGCCGTTCCGGGGGGAGCGTCAGGCCGGCATCATCACCGCGGCCCAGGACCGCATGCACTTCGCGACCTTCGACGTCACCACCGACAGCAAATCCGAGCTGGTCAATTTGCTGATGGAGTGGACGCACATGGGCGAGCGCATGACACGCGGCGAAGAAGCGTTCCGCGACGGCGCCATCGGGCTGAATCCCTATGCGCCACCGTCGGATACCGGTGAGGCGCTAGGCCTGCCCGCGTCGCAGCTGACCCTGACCATCGGCTTCGGACCCAGCCTGTTCCTCCGAGACGGCCAGGATCGGTTCGGCATCAACAACCTGCGGCCGGAGCCGCTCAAGGACCTGCCGAAGTTTCCCAACGAGACCATGGACCCGGCCCGCAGCGGCGGCGACATCTGCATTCAGGCCTGCGCCAACGACCCGCAGGTCGCCGTGCACGCCGTGCGCAACCTGGCCCGGGTGGCGTTCGGGACCGCCGCGGTGCGCTACTCGCAGCTCGGTTTCGGCCGTACCTCCTCGACGACCCGCGAGCAGGAGACACCACGAAACCTGTTCGGGTTCAAGGACGGAACCAACAACATCAAGGCCGATGAAACCGACACACTGAACAACAACGTGTGGGTGGCCGGCGGGGACGGGCCCGATTGGCTCACCGGCGGCACCTACATGGTGACCCGCCGCATCCGGATGCGGATCGAGTCGTGGGACCGCACCACACTGCTCGAACAGGAGCGGGTCATCGGGCGCGACAAGGGCGACGGCGCTCCATTGGGACGCACCGACGAGTTCGACGAGTTGGACTTCGAGCTCAAGAACGACGAGGGCGACCCGGCGATCGACGAACTCGCCCATGTGCGGCTGGCCTCACCGGAGCTGAACAACGGGATCGAGATCCTGCGCCGCGGCTACAACTTCACCGACGGCACCGACGGCTTCGGGCACCTGGACGCCGGCTTGTTCTTCATCGCGTTCGTGCGCAACCCGGTCACCCACTTCATTCCCATCCAGGCTGAGCTGGCGCGCAGGGATCTGCTCAACGAGTACATCACTCACACGGGAACGGCGGTGTTCGCCATCCCGCCGGGGCTGCGCGAGGGCGACAGCCACGGCTACTGGGGGTCGACACTGTTCGGCTGACCAGTCCCCGCGCCGAGATCGACGACATGGCGTGGGCTACTCGACGTTCTCCGCCCAACGTCGGTTTGGGCGACAGACGGCCACGCCGCGCGCCACTCCGCTTCATTGACGGGGGCCTGCGGCTCAACTCCGATTTCCGCCGCGGCCCGGGCTTTGGCCATCGACTTCTCGGCCGCCCGGATGTCATCCATGAACTCCAAAACCTTTGCACGAAGCCTGTTTTCGGCGTCCTCATGCTCCGACAAGTTGATCACCAGGAGGCCGCCAGGGATCAGGTCGGCAGGTACCCCGGCCCGACGGGCGCGGCCCAGCACCTTCTGCGCCAGGGCGAGGGCGGGTTGACCCGTCGGCAGGTCGTCCACGGCCGAGTCACGGGTCTTCTCCAGTGCCTTGCGCTCCTCCCACTGTGCCAGCTGATCGGCCAGCGAGATCGATTCACCGGCCAACACGGCGGGAACCCGATTGCCCAGTTTGCGCACCAAGGCATCGGCGACGTCATCGATACAGAACGGGTTGACCGGTGCGTCCTCGGCGATCCGGGCGTGAAAGAGGACCTGCAGCAACACATCTCCGAGTTCGTCACGCAGTTCCTCGGCGTTGCCGCTGCGCACCGCGTCGAACAGTTCGTAGGTCTCCTCGAGCAGGTATCGGCGCAGCGAGTCGTGGGTCTGTTCGCTTTCCCACGGTCCGGCGGTGCGCAGCCGGTCCATCATCGCCACCGCGTCCACGATCCGCTCGCCGGGAGCGGCCGGCGGCGGCCCGATCACCGGTTCACCGGCGGCCACCCGGGCCCGCACCGTGGGATGCTCGGGGTCCGACGACAACAGCACGGGCGCGGGCTCACCGGAGAACACCGGCCGGGCCGAGGGCAGTGTCCACGGCACCCGGACCGGCATCTCCTCGGTGTACTGCACATCGCCGCACAGCATGTCGATCACGTCGACCGGCACCAGTGTGGGGCGCCTGGGATCGACCAGGATGACGGTCATCGGGCCGCCCCTTCTTCATCGACGGCTGCATCGGGCACCGCCGTTATATCAACTTCCCCCGGCGGCCTGCCATCCAACGCCAGCACCAGATCGGCGACCATCTGCGCCAGTTCGAGGTCGCGGATGCGCGGGGCCCCGATCCCGGTGCCGGTTCGCGGCACCGGCACCTGCACGGTCGCCGTCGTGGCACGGTAGTTCGCCGTCGGGTAGATCCGCTTGAGCCGGATCTGCGCGGAGTCGGGCAATGTCAGAGGCGACAACCGCAGCGTCGAAGGCTGCCCCGCGGAGCCCGTCGCCGACACCTCGGTGATGCCGTACCGACGGCACAGCAGGCGCAACCTCGCCACCGCCACCAGTCGGCGCGCCGGTTCGGGCAGCGAACCGTACCGATCGGTCAGCTCCTCGATCACGGCCAGCACCGCGCGGTCGTCGCCGGCGGCCGCCAGCCGGCGGTAGCCTTCCAGCCGCAGCCGGTCGCTGGCGATGTAGTCCGGCGGCAGATGCGCGTCGATCGGCAGGTCGATCCGGACGTCCTTGGGTTCCTCCGGAGTGGTGAGGGTGTCGCCGTCGGCGGCGGAGTACGCCGCTCGGTACGCCGCTCGGTACGTCTCAACGGCCTCACCGACCAACCGCACATACAGGTCGAAGCCGACACCGGCGACGTGCCCGGACTGCTCGACGCCCAGCACGTTGCCGGCGCCACGGATCTCGAGGTCCTTCATCGCCACCGCCATGCCGGCGCCGAGTTCGTTGTTCTGGGCGATGGTGGCCAGCCGGTCGTAGGCGGTTTCGGTCAGCGGCACCTCGGGCGGGTACAGGAAGTAGGCGTAACCCCGTTCCCGGCTGCGTCCCACCCGGCCGCGCAACTGGTGCAACTGGGACAGACCGAACGTATCCGCGCGCTCGACTATGAGCGTGTTGGCATTCGAGATGTCCAAACCGGTTTCGACGATCGTCGTACACACCAGGATGTCGAACTCCCGGTTCCAGAACCCCTCGACGGTGCGCTCGAGCTGCTCCTCGGGCAGCTGTCCGTGCGCGACGACGACCCGCGCCTCGGGCACCAACTCGCGCAGCCGGGCGGCTGTCGCGTCGATGGAGCTGACCCGGTTGTGGATGTAGAACGCCTGGCCGTCACGCAGCAGTTCCCGGCGTAGCGCCGCCGCAACCTGTTTGTCGTCGTGCGGGCCGACATACGTGAGCACGGGATAGCGTTCCTCGGGCGGGGTGAGGATGGTCGACATCTCCCGGATGCCCGCCAGACTCATCTCCAGGGTGCGCGGAATCGGGGTCGCGCTCATGGTCAGCACGTCGACGTGGGTGCGCAGGCTCTTGATGTGTTCCTTGTGCTCGACGCCGAAGCGCTGCTCCTCGTCGACGATCACCAGCCCGAGGTCCTTCCAGCGCACCCCGGTCTGGATCAGCCGGTGCGTACCGATCACGACGTCCACCGACCCGTCGGCCATACCGGCGAGCACGGACTTCGACTCGGCGGAGTCGGTGAACCGCGACAGCCCCTTTACGGTGACCGGGAAACCGCCCATGCGTTCGGCGAAGGTCTGCAGGTGCTGATCGGCCAGCAGCGTCGTGGGCACCAGCACGGCGACCTGTTTGCCGTCCTGCACGGCCTTGAACGCGGCCCGCACCGCGATCTCGGTCTTTCCGTAGCCGACGTCGCCACAGATCACCCGGTCCATCGGGACCGGCTTCTCCATGTCGGCCTTGACCTCGCCGATGGCGGTCAGCTGGTCGGCGGTTTCGGTGAAGCCGAAGGCGTCCTCCAACTCGGCCTGCCACGGCGAGTCCGGTGCGAACGCGTGCCCGGGTGCGGCCTGTCTCTTGGCGTAGAGCGCCACGAGTTCGGTGGCGATTTCCCGAACGGCCTTGCGCGCCTTGGTTTTCGTGTTGGTCCAGTCGCTGCCGCCCAGTCGGCTCAGGCTGGGCGCCTGCCCACCGACATAGCGGGACAACTGATCCAGCGCGTCCATCGGCACGAAGAGCTTGTCGGTACCGCCACCGCGCTTGCTGGACGCATACTCCAGCACCAGATATTCCCGGCGGGCCCCACCGACCGTGCGCTCTGTCATCTCGACGAACTTGCCGATGCCGTGTTGGTCGTGCACGACGAGGTCGCCGGCGGCCAGCGCGAGCGGGTCGACGACGTTGCGCCGCTTGGCCGCCAGTCTCTTACCCTGCGCGCCGGTCACCCGGTTGCCGGTCAGGTCGGTCTCGGTGATGATCACCAGGTCGGCGCCCGGAATCACCAGGCCGGTGTGCAACGGTCCCTTCAGGACGCCCACCACGCCGGGCTTCGGCGCGGCACCCGGCTCCAACATCGTTGCCGGCGTGTCGGATTCGGCCAACTGTTCGACGACGCGGTGCGCGGTGCCGGTACCCGGCGCGATGACTGCGGCGCGTCCGCCCGTGACGACATGGGCGCGGAGCATCGCGAACAGTTCCTCGATCGAGGACTGCGAGCCCCGCGCCGACGGGGCCGCGCGGACGTCGAGTTCGATCGCCGACTCGTCGGGCAACTGGCTCAGCGTCCACCACGGGTGACCACCGGCCGTCGCGGCGGCACGCACCTCGTCCAGACCCCGGAAGCCCGAGCCGCCGAGCTGTTCGACGTCGATCGGCGCGTACCCGCCGACCGCGGCGGTGGACCAGGACGCCTCCAGGAACTCCCGGCCCGTCTTGATCAAGTCGGCTGCGCGGGTGCGCACCTTCTCCGGATCGCACACCAGCACCGGTGTCGCTGCGCCCAACTGGTCGGTCAGCAACGACATGTCGTCGGGCCGCAGCACGGGCAGCAGCGCCTCCATGCCGTCGACGGGAATGCCCTCGGCGAGCTTGGCGAGCATGTCATCGACACTTCCCGATACGGCGTCGACCGCCGGTCGATCCTTCACCAGCGCCGCGGCGCGCTTGCGCACATCGTCGGTCAACAGCAGTTCCCGGCAGGGCACCGCGACCAGCGTGTCGACGGGTATCTCCGGAATGGAGCGCTGATCGGCCACCGAGAACATCCGCATCTCGGTGATCTCGTCGCCCCAGAACTCCACCCGCACCGGGTGTTCGGCGGTCGGGGCGAAGACGTCCAGAATGCCGCCGCGGACCGCGAACTCGCCGCGCTTGCCCACCATGTCCACGCGGGTGTATGCCAGTTCGACCAGCTGGGTGATGGTGTCCTCGAAGTCGGCCTCGTCCCCCACCGCCAGCGTCACCGGAGCCGCATTTCTTGCCGCGCCGGGGCCGTTCGCCATCGGCTGCAGCAGGGAGCGCGCGGTGGTGACCACCACCTGCAGTGGCGGGCCCAGGCGGGCGTCGTCGGGATGGGCGAGCCGGCGCAACAGCATGAGTCGCGCGCCCACGGTGTCGACGCCCGGCGACAACCGCTCGTGCGGCAGCGTCTCCCACGACGGGAACATGCCCACGGCGTCGCCGAACACCGCCCGCAGTTCGGCGGTCAGGTCGTCGGCCTCGCGACCCGTGGCGGTGACCACCAGAAGTGGACCGGTCCGCGCCAACGCGGCGGCGACGAACAGCCGCGCCCCCGTCGGCCCGACCAGCGCAAGGCCTTCGGGTCTGCCGCCGGCGAGCGTTATGACGTCGTCGAAGGCGGGTGCGGCCAGCGCCGCCTCGACGAGTCCCGCGAACGGAGTCTGGACATGCGTATACCCCGGCGCGATCATGATGAGGTCATCCTAGTGGACCGCCCCAACCGCCGCCCAGACCGGCGTTTGGGCGCAAAAGTGCGAGTGGCACACGGTATTTCGTGGATCTCGTGCGCGGGCTCTGGCTACTCGTCCTGCAGATGCGGATCGGCCTCGAGGTGGGTCAGGCCGTTCCACACCAGGTTCACCAGATGAGCGGCCACCACCTCCTTCTTGGGCTCACGCGCGTCCAGCCACCACTGCGCTGTCATCGACACGGAGCCGACGAGCGCCTGCGCGTACAGCGGCGCCAGATCCGGATCCAGCCCCCGGCGCGAGAAGTCTCCGGCCAGTATCGAGCTGACCTGGGAAACCGCATCGTTGAGCAGGCTCGAGTAGGTGCCCGATGAGATCGAGGCAGGCGAGTCACGGATCATGATCCGAAAACCGTCGGTGCGCTCCTCGACGTAGGTCAGCAACGCCAGCGCAACGCGCTCGACGCGCACCCTGGACCGATTGTTGGTCAACGACGACGTGATGCCGTCCAGAAGCGCCGACATCTCACGGTCGACGACGACGGCGTACAGACCTTCTTTGCCACCGAAGTGCTCGTAAACCACCGGCTTGGACACATTGGCGCGCTGCGCGATCTCCTCGATGGACGTCGCGTCGTAGCCACGTTCGGCGAACAGCGAGCGGGCGATGTCGATCAGTTGGTGCCGACGCTCACTGCCCGTCATCCGCGCCCGCGGCGGGCGGGGCTCTTTGTCCGGAGCTGCCACGGACACCAGCGTATAGACTTGCCAGCCGCAGCAGTCCGTCGTGGTGTAATCGGCAGCACCTCTGATTTTGGTTCAGATAGTTCAGGTTCGAGTCCTGGCGACGGAGCCCCGCCCCCTCAGATCCCGGGAAGTTGCACGGAGTGCCCGCGCAGCACCGTCACCACGTCCTGTTCCGGCCACCCGGCCACCGGGTACCGGGCGGGAACCAGTTCGGCGTCCCGCACCAAGCCGGCGACGTCGGCGACCACCGGGAACGGCACCGTGAAGTAGTCGGTCCGGTCCGTGGACAGGAAGGTCACGTAATCGGCTTCGGGGAGCAGCAAGGATGTGCCGTCCCCCCACACCGTCATGGTGCACGAGCCTCTCGGTGTCTCGATGAGCTGCACCGCCGCGGCCTGGGTGTCGATCATCTGCTCACCGAAGTGCCGCTGCAGAAGTTCGGTCTGCGCCAGGTACTCGCTGTCGGCCAGCACCGAGCGTGCGCGCACCGCCAGCGACCGCAACGGGCCGGGCCCGACGGCGTGCAACGGGACGATCGTGTCGCCGGCGATGGTGTAGCCCTGCGGTGAGATCCGCACGGTCGCCTGGCGGTACAGCCGCTCGGCCGCCGCGAAGAACTCGGGCGCCACCGCCGGGTCGTCGGTGCACACCAGCAGCACCTCGTCGCCCGGGAAGAACACCAGGGGTCGCGGACCCGTCCCGGTGGCGAACGAACTCAACCAGCCCGGCACCAGCGCGGCCGAGTCGCAGTAACTGTGGCCGTCGCCGCGCAGGTGGCCCACCCGCTGTGGCTGGGGTTGCGGTGGGTAACGGGCCGAGATGTTGTTGCGGGCGACGGCGAACATCTGCGCGCCGTGCACACCCCACGCGGCGGTGTCGCGCTGGCTGACGACGGCCCGGGCGTCACCGGTGTCCACCACCGCCAGTTCGTTGACGAACGGCCAGAGCGGACGGATCCAGGGCCGGTTGTCGTCGGCGGTGACGGCAGCGGTGTAACTCGCCGGGCGCAGCACCGACCGCAGCAGCGGTTGCGCCTCCGCCCAACTCGCCGGAGCGGGTCGCAGGGCCGCGACCAGGCTCTCCCGAACACGGTCGGCGCGCGCCTCGTCGGGCAGGTTCTGCAGTTCGCCGTACATCCGGTCGACCAGGATCCGTTGCCCGCCGTCGAACACGACCAGGAAGCCCGACGGATCGAAACGCGCGTCGGCCTGTCCGCCGGCCCGCAGTTCGGCCAGCAACACATCGACGAATTCGGCCACCGGGTAGGGGTGGATCAATTCGACGTCGGCGAGTTCCCCCACGCCCAGCATGCTAGGCACTTCCCGGCCGAAGGCACACCTGTTTGCCGCGGCGGCGGGGACAATGACACGCTGGGGACGACGAGGAGGGGGCCCGATGACTTCACGAGGCGAATCCGCGGTGCTGGTGCTGGCGGCCGGAGCCGGCAGCCGGATGCGGTCGGACATCCCGAAAGTGCTGCACCCCATCGCCGGACGCAGCATGCTGTCCCATGTTCTGCACGCGGTGGCCAAGGTGGCCCCGCAACATCTGGCGGTGGTGCTGGGCACCCAGCGCGACGAGGTCGCACCGGTGGTCGCCGAGATCGCCGTCGAGCTGGGCAGGACGATCGACGTGGCCGTCCAGGAGCAGCAACTCGGCACCGGCCATGCCGCGCGGTGCGGGCTGACGGCCCTGCCGGACGATTTCGACGGCATCGTCGTCATCACGTCCGGGGACGCCCCGCTGCTGGACACCGACACCCTCGCGGACCTGATCGCCACCCATGATCGCGAACCCGCCGCGGTGACCGTGCTGACCACCACCTTGCCCGACCCGACCGGCTACGGCCGGATCCTGCGCACCCAGGACCGAGAAGTCATCGCGATCGTCGAACAGGCCGACGCCACCCCGTCTCAGCAGGCGATCCGGGAAGTCAACGCCGGTGTCTACGCCTTCGACATCGCCGCGCTGCGGTCAGCGCTGAACCGGCTGTCGTCTGACAACGCCCAGCATGAGCTCTACCTCACCGACGTGATCGCGATCCTGCGTTCCGACCACCAGGTGGTGCATGCCAAGCACGTCGACGACAGCGCGCTGGTCGTCGGCGTCAACGACCGCGCACAGCTGTCCACCCTGGCCGCCGAACTCAACCGCCGCATCGTGGCCGGCCATCAGCGGGCCGGTGTGACGATCATCGACCCGGCCACCACGTGGATCGACGTCGCGGTCACCATCGGCCGAGACACCGAGATCCGCCCCGGGACCCAACTACTCGGCTCTACCCGCATCGGTGACCGCTGCATCGTCGGACCAGACACCACCCTCGAGGACGTCGCCGTCGGCGACGGCGCGTCGGTGGTGCGCACGCACGGGTCCGGATCCGCAATCGGCGCGGGCGCCGACATCGGACCGTTCACCTATCTGCGTCCCGGCACCACGCTGGGTCCCGGCGCCAAACTCGGCGCGTTCGTCGAAGCGAAGAACACGATGATCGGCGCGGGCACCAAGGTTCCGCATCTGACATACGTCGGAGACGCCGACATCGGCGACCACTCCAACATCGGCGCGTCCAGCGTGTTCGTCAATTACGACGGGGAGACCAAGCACCGGACCCGGATCGGGTCCCACGTCCGCACGGGATCGGACACGATGTTCGTCGCGCCGGTGACCGTCGGGGACGGCGCCTACACCGGGGCCGGAACCGTGCTGCGCGAGGATGTGCCGCCAGGCGCCTTGGCCGTATCGGACAACGCACAGCACAACATCGAGGGTTGGGTGGAACGCAAGCGTCCGGGAAGCGCAGCGGCCGAGGCCGCCCGGAAGGCCCGCGGGGACAACGATTAGCCGCTCGGCCCGAATTTCCCGCGCCGATCCGCTGACCCGGCGACGCGCAAGGGCTGACGCTACGTACGATGGCCCGGTATCCGTCCCCGAGGCGAGGACAGCACCGAAGTGAGCCATGACTGGAGCGACAACCGCAAGAACCTGATGCTGTTCTCTGGCCGGGCGCACCCCGAGCTTGCCGATCAGGTCGCCAAGGAACTGGACGTCCACGTCACGTCACAGACCGCACGCGAATTCTCCAACGGCGAGATCTTCGTCCGGTTCGACGAATCGGTGCGCGGGTGCGACGCATTCGTGCTGCAGAGCCACCCTTACCCGCTGAACCAGTGGGTGATGGAGCAGCTCATCATGATCGACGCGCTCAAACGCGGCAGCGCCAAGCGCATCACCGCGATCATGCCGTTCTATCCCTATGCCCGCCAGGACAAGAAGCACCGTGGCCGTGAGCCGATTTCGGCCCGCCTCATCGCCGACCTGCTCAAGACGGCCGGTGCCGACCGGATCGTGTCGGTCGATCTGCACACGGATCAGATCCAGGGCTTCTTCGACGGACCGGTGGACCACATGCGCGGGCAGTCGTTGCTGTGCGGATACCTGGCCGAGAACTATTCCGATGCGGACAAGGTCGTGGTGTCCCCCGATTCCGGCCGGGTGCGGGTGGCCGAGAAATGGGCCGATGCACTCGGTGGCGTTCCGCTCGCCTTCATCCACAAGACCCGCGACCCGCTGGTGCCCAACCAGGTGAAGTCCAACCGCGTGGTCGGCGATGTGCGCGGCAAGACCTGCATCCTGACCGACGACATGATCGACACCGGCGGCACCATCGCCGGGGCCGTCAAGCTGCTGCGCGAGGACGGCGCCAAGGACGTGGTGATCGCAGCCACCCACGGGGTGCTGTCCGATCCCGCCCCCGCGCGGTTGGCCGCATGCGGCGCCCGTGAGGTCATCGTCACCAACACCCTGCCGATCGGCGAGGAGAAGCGGTTCCCCCAGTTGACCGTGTTGTCGATCGCCCCACTGCTGGCGTCCACGATCCGTGCGGTCTTCGAAAACGGCTCAGTGACAGGGCTTTTCGACGGATCGGCCTGATGTGAGCGCGCCGGCCGATCGAACCGCGACGATATACCACAACCCCCGGTGCAGCACCTCGCGCAAGACGCTGGAACTACTGCGCGAGAACGGCCTCGAACCAGCGGTGGTGCAGTACCTGAAGACGCCGCCGACGCGCGTCGAACTGGTGCAGATGATCCAAGCGGCCGGCATCGACGTGCGTTCCGCGGTGCGCAGACGCGAGTCCCTCTACACCGAACTGAACCTCGCCGACGCCACCGACGACGAGCTGCTCGACGCGTTGGCCGAACACCCGATCCTGCTCGAGCGCCCATTCGTCGTCACCGAGAAGGGCACCCGACTGGCCCGCCCCATCGAAAAGGTGCACGAGATCCTGTGATCGGCACCGGCGCCGCCGACTCGTCTTTCCCGGTGCCGGAACGTCGTCAACCTGCCGCGGCACTCATGCCGGGCAAATACAGTGACTGCCATGACTAACTGGACCGCAGCCGATCTTCCATCCTTCGCCGGACGCACCGTCGTCGTGACCGGCGCCAACAGCGGCCTGGGTGAGATGACCGCCCGGGAATTGGCCAGGGTCGGAGCCCGGGTGATCCTGGCGTGCCGCAATCTCGACAAGGGCAACGCCGCCGCGGCCGGCATGACCGGCGAGGTCGAGGTGCGCAAGCTGGACCTGCAGAGTCTGGCCTCGGTGCGGGAGTTCACCGACGGCGTCGCCGACCTGGACGTGCTGATCAACAACGCCGGCATCATGGCGGTGCCGTTTGCGCTGACCGCCGACGGGTTCGAGAGCCAGATCGGCACCAATCACCTCGGCCATTTCGCGCTGACGAACCTGCTGCTGCCCAGGATCTCCGACCGGGTGGTCACGGTGTCGTCGCTGATGCACCTGACCGGTTACATCAGCATCAAGGACCTGAACTGGAAGTCGCGGCCGTATCTCGCGTGGGCTGCCTACGGTCAGTCCAAGTTGGCCAACCTGTTGTTCACCAGCGAGCTTCAGAAGCGCCTGGACGCGGCCGGCTCCAAGGTCAAGGCGCACGCCGCGCACCCCGGCTACTCGGCCACCAACCTGCAGGGCCAGACCGGCAACCGGATTGGTACCAAGGTGTGGAAATCCGCGAATGCGCTGGCCACCAACGCCGACTTCGGCGCACGTCAGACGCTGTACGCCGCGTCGCAGGATCTGCCGGGCAACAGCTTCGTCGGGCCGCGCTTCGTGGTGCGCGGCCCCACCACTGCGGTGCGCCGCAGCCCGTTGGCGCGCGACGAGGAGAAGGCCCGGGCACTGTGGGCGCTGTCCGAGCAGCTCACCGGCGTCGCGTTCGATCTCTAGACTCCCGGGGCGTCGAGACTGAGTGCTGGGCGTCGGAGACCTACCTCAGGGCTGGACATCTGCCCGATTTCCCGCCTGGATTTCGGCGTCCCTGGTGACGGCGGATTTCAGATCGCGACCGTCCTGGGCTAACCTGATCGGGCGTCACGGCGAGGGTGGTTCGACCACCGTTATCGACGGAAACCCGCATTCCTCCATCTGCGGATTGTCCGCTCTGGCCGTGCCTGACGACACCAACGGCCCACGAGGAGCAAGCATGGCAACCGCCAACAAGACCACCAACAACCTGACCGTGTCGGTGCGGACCGAAACCGGCAAGGGCGCCTCGCGCCGCGCCCGCCGCGACGGCAAGGTGCCCGCGGTCCTCTACGGCCACGGCGCCGACCCGCAGCATCTGCTGCTGTCGGCCCACGACTTCGCCGCGGTGCTGCGGCACTCCGGCACCAACGCGGTGCTGGTGCTCGACGTCGAGGGCACCGAGCGACTGGCCTTGACGAAGGCTCTGGAGATTCATCCCATCCGCCGCACCATCCAGCATGCCGACCTGCTGGTCGTGCGTCGCGGCGAGAAGGTGACCGTCGAGGTCAACGTCGTCGTCCAGGGTGAAGCCGCCAGCGGCACCCTGGTGACCCAGGACTCCAACAGCATCGAGATCGAGTCCGATGCCATGTCGATCCCCGAGCAGCTGACGGTCAACGTCGATGGCGTCGAGGCCGGAACCCAGTTCAACGCCGGCCAGGTCGAGCTGCCCGAAGGCGTCACGCTGGTTTCCGACCCGGAGATGCTCGTGGTCAACGTGGTCGCCGCGCCGTCCGCCGAGGACCTCGAAGCAGAAGGCGGTGGCGAGTCGCTGGAGGATCAGGCCGCCGAGGCCGAGGCCACCGCGCAGGCGGAAGCCGCCGAGGCCGAGTAGCCGGACCCAGTCATGGCCGCACCGCTGTTGGTGGTCGGCCTGGGCAACCCCGGACCGCACTACGCCAAAACCCGGCACAACGTCGGGTTCATGGTCGCCGACATCCTGGCGGACCGCATGCGCGAAGGCTTCAAGGTGCACAAGCGCTCCGGGGCCGAGGTGGTCACCGGCCACCTGGGCGGTCGGCCGGTGATCCTGGCCAGGCCGCGGGTGTACATGAACGAGTCCGGCCGCCAGGTCGGGCCGCTGGCCAAGTTCTTCTCCGTGCCGGCTGCCGATGTGGTCGTCATACACGACGAGCTGGACCTCGACTTCGGCCGGATCCGGCTGAAGCTCGGCGGCGGGGAGGGCGGCCACAACGGCCTGCGATCGGTGGCTGCGGCATTGGGTACCAAGGAGTTTCAGCGGGTTCGCATCGGTGTCGGCCGACCGCCCGGCCGTAAGGATGCGGCGGCGTTCGTGCTGGAGAACTTCAACGCGGCCGAACGCATCGAGGTGCCGACGATCTGCGAGCAGGCCGCCGACGCGACCGAGTTGCTCGTTCAGGTGGGGCTGGAGTCGGCGCAGAACACCGTGCACGCCTGGGGTTGAGCGAAACCGGGGCGCACTTCCGCCGATGACGAGCGTGCGCAAGAACCGGAGAAACCCGGCGTGTCAGGCCGCGGACACGCTCGCTCGCGCCGGAACGGGCTAGGTGACCAGGGCGACCGAGTTCGCGCGACGCAGCTTGCCCGAGGGCGTCTT
>CAYLWH010000031.1:0-38052 GCA_964387245.1 uncultured Mycobacterium sp. | reverse complement strand
GCGGCGCGGGGATTGAGCCACACCACGAACGCGGCCCGCCGGCGCAGCCGCGTCATGGCCCGCTCGGTCACCTCGGGCCCGTCGGCGTCCCAGCCGTCGGAGGCGATCACCACGACCGCACCGCGCAGCGCGTTGCCATGCCGGCCGGCCAGCAGCGCGGCGATGCTGCGGCCCAGATGGGTCCCGCCGTAGCGGTCGGTGACGTTGTCGTTGGCGCGCGACAGTGCCACTTCCGCAGAACGGTGCGAGAGCGCCGGGGTGAGCCGGGTGAGTGACGTCGAGAACGCGAACACCTCCGGACGTAAGGTGGCGCGCCGCACCGCGACCGCCCGCATCAGATGCAGATAGATTGCCGCGTACGGTTGCATGGATTTGCTTACATCACAAAGAAATACGATCCGGCGCGGCCGCCGACGACGTGACGTGCGGATCAGTCGGATGGTCTCCCAGTTGGTCGCGCGGGAGGTGCGCATGGTCTGGCGAAGGTCGATGCGGCGGCCGTTACGACTCGGCTCGGCCCGCAGGGTACGCCGCCGAGGCCATTGCGCGACGGCCCGTTCCAGCCAGCTGCCGATGCGCCGCAGATCGTCCGGATCGAACGACTCGAAGGGGTCGTCAACCCGGGCGACCAGCCCGCTCGGAAGCAGATCGGGCACTGCCACAACAGTTTTCCCGACTTCTGAGCGGTCGGCCGCGCCCGGCGTCGCGGGCCGGGTCACCCAGGGCAGTCCGGTACCCTCCAGTGCCGGCCCGCTCGCGGCCGGTGTACCCACCGGCGCCGCAGCCGCCGGTTCGGTCAGCGACGACTTGAGGTGCGGCGGATCGAGACCCAGCACTGCATCGGCGAAGACGGCATCGAAGACCGCATCAAAGACCGGCAACTCCTCGGCCCGGTTGACCAGCGTGAGCCGGGCAGCCCAATACAGTTCCGCACGCAACCGCGGCCGCATTCGCTGCAGCGCCATGACGAACCCAGTTGGGCCACTGGCGGATACGGTGACCCCACCGGTGCGCAGCCGAGCTACCAGCGCGACCGCGAAGGCCGCCCGGTCTACGCCGCGAAGCAGACCCGGGCCGTTCACCGGCGGTCGCGGTCCACCCGTCTGCCCAACATCACGCGGCCCACGGTGAACACCGCCGCCGCCACAGCGAACAAGCCCGCCACGATCGGCCCGTACTTCTTCAGCGCCGTGCCGCCGGCCAGTTCCAGCAGATCGATCGGGGCGGTTTCGGCGGATGGGCTTGCCACCGCGGGCCGGGCCGGCGCTGTCGCAGGCGCGGCTTCCGCCGGGGTCGTCGCGGGCGGCGTTGGGTCACCAGCCAGTTTGGCCTCCAGCGAGTCCACGAACTGACCGAGCAATTTCTCTGAAACCTGTTGCAGCATACCGCTGCCGAATTGCGCCAGCTTGCCGACGATCTTGAGGTCGGTGTCCACGGTGACGCGGGTGTTGCCTCCGGCGTCGTGCAGTTGCGCTGTGACGGTGGCCGCCGCGTTGCCCGTGCCGCGGGCCTCCTTGCCCTTGGCGTCGATGACGGCCCGGTATTGATCGTTGTTCTGCTCGACAAAGTGCACCTTGCCGCTGAATTCACTGGTGATGGGTCCGACCTTGATCTTGACCTTGCCCAGGACGTCATCGCCGTCGCGCCCGGTCAGCTGTGCGCCCGGCATCAGCGGCATGACCTGTTCGAGGTCATTGAGCACATCCCAGGCCTTCTCGATCGGGGCACTGACGATGAACTCGTTGGCGATCTTCATCGCTGACTTCCTCTCATACCCAGCGGTATTCGGTGAGTGCTTTCTCGATCAGTGCGCGGTCGTCGGGCGTCTTGGCCAGGGCGCCCAAGCTGACCTGGACCTCGTTGTCTCCGACGACAAGGTCGGCGACGCCGAGGGCAACCAGCGCCGCCACCCAGTCTATCGTCTCGGCCAGACCCGGCGGCTTGTCCAGGTCCAGATTGCGTGCGCCGCCGACGAATTGGGTAGTGTGCTCGATCAGGGCCACCGTGGCTCCGGGTACGGTGCGACGCACGATGGCCGCAGCCCGTTCTGGTGCTGGGTAGTCGATCCAGTGATACAGACAACGCCGTCGCAACGCATCGTGCAAATCCCGGCTTCGGTTGGAGGTGAGCACCACCACCGGTGGCCGTTCGGCGGTGAAGGTGCCCAGTTCCGGCACGGTGACCGCGGCCTCACCGAGAAACTCCAGCAGTAGCGCCTCGAATTCGTCGTCGGCGCGGTCGATTTCATCGATCAAGAGAACCGGCGGGGTGGGCCCGCGATGTCGCACCGCCTGCAAGATCGGCCGCTCCACCAGATACGCCTCGGTGTAGAGATCCGATTCGGCCAGACCGCGCTCCCGCGCCTCGGCCAGTCTGATGGCCAGCAACTGACGTTGGTAGTTCCAGTCGTAGAGCGACTCGGCCGGCGTCAGGCCTTCATAACACTGCAGCCGAATCATCGGCGAATCCATAACGGCGGCAAGCGCCTTTGCAGCGGTGGTCTTCCCCACCCCCGGCTCACCCTCCAGTAGCAGGGGTCGGTGCAGCGTGGTGGCCAGGTATATCGCGGCGGCGGTGCCGTCGTCGAGCAGATAGTCGTGCGCATCGAAACGCCGCACCACCTCGGCGGTATCGGTGAACGTCATCGCTGCGCCCCTGCGAACGAGGACCGACACCCGTCGCCGCAGAACCAGTAGTCGCGGCCGTCGCGGTGCAGACACGGCGTCGTCGGCCAGACGACGACCGTCATTCCGCACACCGGATCGACCGTCTCGGTGCCCGGAAGCACAATCTGCCCCACCCCCTGCAGCCCTCCGATCCGCACCGCGGCGATCAGTTCGGCCAGGATCGACACCGCGATCTCGGCCGGCGTGCGGGCACCGATCGGCAACCCGACCGGGGTGTGTACCCGCGACCGTTCGCTCGCGGACAGGCCCAGCCCGTCGACGACGGCGGCGCCGCGCACCCTGCTGGCCACCAGCCCGATATAACCGACTCCGGAAGCTATTGCGCCGCGGATCATCTCGGCTTCCGGCCCGCCGTGGCTGGCGATCACCACCGCGGTCGCCGCACCCCGATGGTCATCGTCGGTGGCCACGTCGTACCCCACTGCTGCGCACAACTGCGCCAACGCATCTGCAATGGGCGTCTGCCCGTAGACACGCACCAGCGGTGCCGGCATCTCGGGCGCCAGGAATATCTCGAGCGCCCCGCCGGACAGGCAGGGATTCACCACGACACACGCTCCGGGCGCGTCCGGGAAGTGCGCGGCGTCGTCGGGCAGCACCCGCAACAGCACGCTCTGGCCGTCTTTCAGCGCCCCGAGTGCGGCCGTTCGCACCGAGTTCTGCGCGCACTGACCACCGACGAACCCCTCGATCGTTCCGTCGGCCAGCAGGATCGCCTCGTCGCCCGGGTGCGCCGAGGCGGGTGGTTGCGCGCGTACCACCGTGGCGTGCACGAACGGTGTCCGCGACCGCCGAAGCTGTTGTGCGCGTTGGGGAATGTCGATCAAATCGGCGGCCTCGCATTGCCCTGCATCGCCTCCCACACCCGTGCCGGCGTGAGCGGCATGTCGGCGTGCCGGACCCCGTACGGTGCCAGCGCATCCACCACGGCGTTGACGACGGCCGGCGGTGAGCCCACGGTAGCCGACTCGCCGATGCCCTTGGCCCCGATCGGGTGGTGCGGGGAAGGCGTGACGGTGTGTCCGGTTTCGAAGTGCGGGACCTCCATCGCGGTGGGAATGAGGTAGTCCATGAACGACCCGCCCAGGCAGTTTCCGTCGGCGTCGAAGGCGATCATCTCCATCAGCGCCATGCCGATGCCGTCGACGAGTCCGCCGTGTATCTGACCCTCGATGATCATCGGATTGATCCGGGTGCCGCAGTCGTCGACCGCCAGGAAGCGCCGCACCTTCACGACTCCGGTGCCCGGATCGACGTCGACGACGCAGAAGTACGCACCGTAGGGATAGGTGAGATTCTCCGGGTTGTAACAGATCTGGGCGTCCAGGCCACCTTCGATGCCGTCGGGCAGGTCGCCGGCGCCGTGCGCACGCATCGCGATGTCCTGGATCGTCACCGACGCGCTGGGGTCGCCCTTGACGTGGAATCTGCCCTTGTCCCACTCCAGGTCGGCGACGGACACCTCCAGCATGCCGGACGCGATGATCTTTGCCTTGTCGCGAACCTTTCGGGCCACCAGCGCGGCCGCCGCACCGGAAACCGGGGTGGACCGACTGCCGTAGGTGCCCAGGCCGAACGGCGTCTGGTCGGTGTCGCCGTGCACCACCTCGATGTCCTCCGGCGGGATACCCAGCTCCTCGGCGACGATCTGGGCGAACGTCGTCTCGTGACCCTGGCCCTGGGTCTGCACCGACAGTCGCACAACGGCCTTCCCGGTCGGGTGGACCCGCAGTTCGCATCCGTCGGCCATCCCCAAACCGAGGATGTCCATGTCCTTGCGCGGCCCAGCACCCACCGCCTCGGTGAAGAACGCCATCCCGATGCCCATCAACTCGCCGCGTTCGCGCCGTTGCTTCTGCTCGGCGCGCAGCTCGTCGTATCCGATCATGTCCATCGCCAGCCGCATGGTGGTCTCGTAATCGCCTGAGTCGTACACCCAGCCGGTCTTCGAGGTGTACGGAAACTGCTCGGGTTTCAGCAGGTTCGCCAGCCGCAACTGTGCTGGGTCCATCTTCAGCTCGTGCGCCAGGCAGTCCACCAGGCGCTCGACGAAGTACACCGCCTCGGTGATACGGAACGAACAGGCATAGGCCACCCCGCCGGGCGCCTTGTTGGTGTACACGGCGGTCATGTGGCAGTACGCGGCCTCGATGTCGTAGCTGCCGGTGAACACCCCGAAGAAGCCGGCCGGATATTTCACCGGTGCCGCGGTGCCGTTGAAGGCGCCGTGATCGGCCAGCACACTGGACCGGATCGCCAGAATCCTGCCGTCGGAGGTGGCGGCGATCTCACCGACCATCACGTAGTCGCGCGCGAACCCGGTCGACATCAGGTTCTCACTGCGGTCCTCCACCCACTTGACCGGCTTGCCGAGCAGCAGGGAGCCGACGATGGCACACACGTAGCCGGGGTAGATGGGCACCTTGTTGCCGAACCCGCCGCCGATGTCGGGCGCGATGACACGGATCTTGTGTTCGGGCAGCCCGGCCACCAGGGCGTAGAGGGTGCGGTGCGCGTGCGGTGCCTGACTGGTGGACCACAACGTGAGTTTCCCGGTCACCGGGTCGAGATCGGCCACCGCGCCGCAGGTCTCCATGGGCGCCGGATGCACGCGGGGGTACACCATCTCCTGTTTGACCACGACGTCGGCCCGGGCGAACACCGCCTCGGTGGCCGCGGCGTCGCCGGTCTCCCAGTCGAAGCAGTGATTGTCCGTCTTGCCTTCGAGGTCGGTGCGGATCACCGGGGCATCCGGGTCCAGCGCCGTGCGCACGTCGACCACCGGGTCCAGCGGTTCGTAGTCGACGTCGATGAGCTCGAGTGCGTCCCGCGCCGAATACCGGTCCTCGGCGACGACGAACGCCACTTCCTGACCCTGGAAGCGGACCTTGTCGGTGGCCAGAACGGCCTGCACGTCGTTGGACAGCGTCGGCATCCACGCCAGGCCCTTGTCCGCGAGCGCGGCGCCGGTCACGACCGCCTTTACCTTCGGATGTTGCTGCGCCGCAGAGACATCGATGCCGATGATCTTCGCGTGCGCATACGGTGAACGCAGGATGGCCAGGTGCAGCATGCCGGGCAGCGCCACGTCGTCGACGTAGTTGCCGCGGCCGCGGATGAACCGGGGGTCCTCCTTGCGCAGCATCCGGCCGTACCCGCACGGCTTGCGATCATTGTCCGCGGTGTCCTCGGGCCGCCCGGGAATCGCCGCCACCGCGGTCATGATGCGCTCCCCGTCTCGAGGAGGCGGTCGCCGGCTTCGGGTCCGAGGGTCTCGTCGGTCTGCGCCTGCGGCGCGAAGTCGTCGTCGTCCTCGCCCGGGTTCACCACCCGGCCCGCCGCGTGCCGAGCCGCCCACTGGATCGACCGGACTATGGTCGTATATCCGGTACATCGGCAGATCTGTCCCGAAATGGCCTCGCGGATCTCGTCTTCTCCCGGGTCGGGGTTGGCGTCCAGCAGTGCCCGGGCGGTGATCATCATGCCGGGTGTGCAGAATCCGCACTGCAGGCCGTGGCACTGCATGAACCCCTCCTGCACCGGGTCGAGCACGCCGTCGACCGCCATACCTTCCACGGTGCGCACCGCGTGTCCCGACGCCATGACGGTCAGCATCGTGCACGACTTCACCGGCTCGCCGTCGACGGCGACGACGCAGGTGCCGCAGTTGGAGGTGTCGCATCCCCAGTGGGTGCCGGTCAGCCTCAGCCGGTCCCGCAAGAAATGCACCAGCAGCATCCGCGGTTCGACGTCGGCGGTCACCTGTTCCGAGTTGACGGTCATCGTCACTTCCATCGCTGATTCCCTTCCGGCGCAGGGGTGTTACGCACCCGCTCGACGGTGGTGCGCAGGGTCCGAATGGTCAGCTCGGCGGCGAGGTGGCGTTTGTAGTCGACGCTGCCCCGCATGTCCGCCGCCGGTTCGCACGCGGCTGCGGCGCCGCGGCCGGCCTCGGCGAAGGTCTCCTGGGTTGCCGGCCGTCCGACCAGCGCTTGGGCAACCCGCGCGAGCGCAACGCGGTCGGCGTACACCGCCGTCAACCCCAGCCGGGCGGCGGTAATAATGTCGCCGGTCAGGGTGACCTGAGCGCCCGCCGCGACGATCGCCCAATCCCCGACCCGGCGTTCCACCTTCGCGTAGGCACTGGATGTATTGTGCCGCAAAGGGATCCGTACCTCGATCAACATCTCGTTGTGCGCGAGCGCGGTTTCGTAGGGACCCACCTCGAAGTCGTCGATCGCGATCTCCCGTTGGCCCGTGGGGCCGCGAACCAGACAAACCGCATCGAGAACTCTGCACACGGTGGTGAGATCTTCGGCGGGATCGGCCTGACACAGCGAGCCGCCGACCGTGCCGCGGTTGCGCACCACCGGATCGGCGATCACCTTCTCCGCGTCCCGGAAGATCGGGCAGACCGCGGCCAGCGGATCGCTGGCGAGCACCTCACGGTGCCGGGTCATCGCGCCGAGGCGGACGACCCCGTCTATCCGGACATACCCCAATTCGGCGGCCAGGTCGTTGATGTCGATCAGGTGCTCGGGGTGGGCGATACGCAGCTTCATCATCGGCAGCAGGCTGTGGCCGCCGGCGACGAGCATTGCCTCGTCACCGAGTTCGTCGAGCAGTGCGACCGCGTGCTCGACGCTGGTGGCGCGTTGGTACTCGAATGGGCTGGGAACTTGCATGTGATTCAGCTCACATCACTGTGACGATCTCGTCAACAACCTTACCGGACATCGAGCGCGAAGGGGTCGACGTCGATGCGGGCTGACCAACGCGATCGTCAGCTACCTTCGGCACCAACGTTGTCGGTGACCGCGTGGATCGGCCCCCCCGTTTCCATGAGCCGTCGGCCGCCGCCGCCCCACCGCGCGGCGATGATCTCCGCGGCGATCGACACCGCGGTCTCCTCCGGTGTACGGCCACCCAGGTCGAGCCCGATGGGACTGTGCAGCCGACGCAGTTCGATCTCGGTCAGACCGGCTTCGCGGAGCCGGTCAAGCCGGTCGGTATGGGTGCGGCGCGATCCCATCGCGCCGATGTAGGCGACCTCCGGCAATCGCAACGCGACCTCCAGCAGGGGGACGTCGAACTTGGGGTCGTGGGTGAGCACACAGATCACCGTGCGCCCGTCGACCGCCCCGGCGGCCACCTCGGCCACCAGGTAGCGGTGCGGCCAGTCCACGACCACTTCGTCGACGGTCGGAAAGCGCGCCTGCGTGGCGAACACCGGCCGGGCATCGCAGACCGTCACGCGGTAACCCAGGAACGAACCCTGCGCCGCGACCGCGGCCGCGAAGTCGATGGCGCCGAACACCAGCATGCGGGGCCGCGGCGCGTGCCCGGCGACGAACACCTCCATGCCCTCGCCGCGCCGCTGGCCGTCGGGCCCGTAGGTGAGCACCTCGCTGCGCCCGGCCGCCAGCAGTCCGCGCGCGTCGTCGGTGACCGCGGCGTCGGCACGCGGCGAACCCAGCGTCCCGGAGGCCGTGTCCGGACGCACCACCAGGCGCCGGCCCACCCAAACCGGCTCAGGGTGCGTAACGACGGTGGCCACCGCCACCGGCCGCTGCGCCTCGATGTCGGCGGCGACGGCGTCGAGGTCGGCGAACGTGGCGCGCGACACCGGCTCGACGAACACGTCCAGAATTCCCCCGCAGGTCAACCCGACCTCGAAAGCTTCATCGTCGCTGACGCCATAGCGCTGCAGAACCGGTGCCCCGGTAGCGACAACCTCGGTGGCCAGCTCGTAGACCGCGCCCTCGACGCAACCCCCCGACACCGAACCGCTGACCGTCCCGTCGGGCGCCACCACCATCGCGGCACCGGGCAGCCGGGGCGCCGAGTGGAAGGTGCGGACCACGGTGCCCACGCCGGCGGTCCCACCACCGCGCCACACCGCCAGGAGGTCGCCCAGCACATCGCGCACAGTCCCAATATGCCCGACTACCGTGGTCAGGTCAGCGCGTACTCGGCGAACACCGGCAACAGATCGGGCCGGTCGACGGCCGTGGGCGACACCACGTCGCCCGGGTCGGCGCCCAGCAGAATTCGTTTGATCGGGATCTCCAGGCGTTTGCCCGTCATGGTGCGCGGAATCCCCGGCACCACCAGGATCGCATCGGGCACATGCCGCGGCGACGCACCGGTCCGGATCGCCGCGGCGATCCGGGCGCGCAGACCGTCGTCGAGTTCGGTTCCGCCGGCCAGCGCGACGAACAGCGGCATCCAGTAGCCGCCGTCGCCCTTCTCCACGCCCACCACCAGACAGTCGGCGATCTCCGGCATGGACTCGACGGCGTTGTAGATCTCCGCACTGCCCATCCGGATGCCGTCACGATTCAGGGTGGCATCCGACCGGCCGTGCACCACCACCGATCCCCGCTCGGTGATTGTCAGCCAATCACCGTGACACCACACCCCGGGATACTTGTCGAAGTATGCCGCGCGATAGCGGCTCCCGTCGTCGTCGCCCCAGAAGAACACCGGCATCGACGGCATCGGCTTGGTGATCACCAGTTCCCCGGCCGACCCGATCACGGCTCGGCCGGCACCGCCCTGTTCCGCTGACCACGCCTCGATCGCCGCACCCAGGCTCAGACACGAAAGTTCCCCCGCGACAACGGGAACCAGAGGGCAGCTGCCGATGAACGCGGTCACGACATCGGTGCCGCCGCTGCACGACTGCACCGGAATGCGGCGTCCCACACCTTCCTGCACCCATCGGAACCCCGATGCCGGCAACGGCGACCCGGTGGATCCGACCGAGCGCAGCGCGGTCAGGTCGTACCGCTCGCCGGGACGGAGCTCCTCCTTGGCGCACGCCAGCAGATAGCTCGCCCCAGCGCCGAACACGTCGACACGGTGCTGGGCCAGCACCTGCCACATGCAGTCGGTCCGCGGATAGGTGGGGCTGCCGTCGTAGAGCACGATCGTCGAACCCACCAGCAGGCCGGCGACCTGGAAATTCCACATCATCCAGCTGGTGGTGGTGTACCAGCAGAACCGGTCCTGCGGCCTCAGATCAAGATGCAGCCCAAGATATTTCAGGTGTTCGAGTACTACGCCGCCGTGCCCGTGCACGATGCCCTTCGGCGTCCCGGTGGTGCCCGACGAGAACAGCACCCACAGCGGATGGGCGAACGGCACCGGTGTCACGTCGAGCTCGGCGGGTTGCGCCGTGGCCTCCGCCCAGGTCGTCACCCCGTCGACGTCGAGGCCGAGCCGGGGCACCACGACGGTGGCCTTCAGCGTCGGCAACCCCGCCCGGATCTCGGTGATCTCGGCGCGCTTGTCGTGCCGCCGGCCGCCGAACACCGTGCCGTCGGCGGCCACCAAGACCGTGGGTCCGAGTTGGCCGAGTCGCGCCGCGACACCGCCGACGGCCAGGTCGGGGTTGCACACCGCCCAGATCGCCCCCACGCTCGCAGCCGCCAGGAACGCCACGACGGCCTCGCCGATGTTGGGCAGGTACCCGACGACCCGGTCGCCCGGACCCACGCCCACGCCGCGCAGGTATCCGGCGAACGCGGCGGTCTCGGCACGCAGCCGCTGCCACGACCAATCCGTCGAACCGTCCTCACCGGCCACCACAATGGCCGGCCGGTCATCGACGCAGTGCCGGAAAACCTGGTCGACATAGTTCAGCGTCGCACCGGGAAACCATTGGGCGCCAGGCATTTCCATGCCGGTGACGACCTTGTCGGCGGGCGTCGCGGACTGCACGTCGAAGAACTCCCAGACCGCGTCCCAGAACCAGGCGACATCGCTGACCGACGCCGACCACAACGCCGGGTAGTCCGCGTAGTCACCGCGCCCGGTGTCGCGCAGCCAGTCCATGAACCGGGTGACGGTGGCGCGCGCGACGGTCGTGACGTCGGGTGACCAGTCCCCGAGTTCACTCATCGGCATCGGTACCTTCGGCGTCCGCACTCGACGCGGCCACGGTGTTCGCGGCTTCCATCAACATCCATCCGGAGATCTGTACCGACAGGTCGCGTTCGCCGGTCGCGGCGGGCGGGAACGGACTCTCGTCGGAGACGGCCCGGGACGCGGCCGCAGCGCTGCTCGGCAGTTCGGCCGCGCGGTCCCAGAACGGCCCGAACAGCGGCAGGCCGTTGATCGTCTGACGGTAGTCCCATGCCGATTGGGCGGATTTCATCACGACGTCGGCGGCGGTCTGGCGGGCCTGCGCGTCCGCGTCGCTGTCACCCGGCAGCGATGTGGCCGCCAGCGCGAGGTAACGCGCGGTGATCCCGGCGAACAGGCCGCCGTCGCCACCGCCGGCACCCACGAGCACACCCTCGGGCGCCATCTCGTTGCCGATCGCGGCGATCAGCCGGCGCGCCCGTTCGCCGTGCCGCTCCTCGCCGGTGCGCACAGCGAGCTCCGTCTCCAGGCCGACGACCACGCCCTGGCAGTAGGTGTACTGGGCGCGGACCAGAGACCCCGCCTTGATCCCGTCGAAGACCAGATGGGTTGCAGGGTCGATCAGGGTGTCGTCGATCCAGTCGGCCATCTGCTGCGCACGGCGCAACCGGTCACCGAACCGCGCCAGGAAGATGCCGGCCGGACCGTTGGCGGGTGCGTTGAAGAACTGGTCGGTCTTGCGCCACGGTATGCCGCCGCCGTCCTCGGGCACCCAGGCGTTGACGAACTGCTCGGACAACGTGTGCAGGGCCGACGGCTTCTCGACGCCGGCGAGCCGGCCGGCGCGCTCGAGCGCCAGCGCCAGCCACGCCATGTCGTCGTAGTAGTCGTTCGTCCAGGACCAACTGTTGCGCAACCAGTGACCGCGGATCTGCCGGGTGATCGACTCCACTCGCTGCGCCTTCGGATCGCGCAGCTGGGCGTCGACCAGGCACTCGAGCAGGTGCGCCTGCCACCAGTAGTGCCAGGTGGAAAACCGGCGGTCCTTGTCGGTCGGCGGCCAGGACACCATCCCCAGCTGAGTCCCGGGCAGCCCCCAGAGCTTCTTCAGATGTCGCGCGGCGACAGCTGCTTCGGCAGATGCCGCCCGATTGGCCCATACCTGATCCATGACTAGGCATCCTGCCTTACCAGGCGCAGCTGAGGTCACCCCATTGCCTGATCCAGGCGTGCATGGCGATTCCGGCGGCGACCGAGGCATTGATGCTGCGAGTGGATCCGAACTGTGCGATCGAAACCACGAACTCAGCTCCCGCGCGGGTCTCAACGCTGATTCCGGGCCCCTCCTGACCGAAGACCAACAGGCAGTCGCGCGGCAGCCCGGTCTGCTCCAACCGGATCGATCCGGGCACGTTGTCGACGGCCACCACCGTCAGGCCCGCCCGGGCGGCGAACTCGAGCAGTTCGGCGGTGGAGTCGTGGTGTCGCAGCCGCTGATAGCGGTCGGTCACCATGGCGCCGCGCCGGTTCCAGCGGCGCCGTCCGACGATGTGCACGGTGTCCACGGCGAAGGCGTTGGCGGTGCGCACCACGCCACCGATGTTCGCGTCGTTGCCGAAGTTCTCGATCGCAATATGGAGCGCGTGTCTCCGCCTGTCTATGTCGGCGACGATCGCCGTGCGGGTCCAGTATCGGTAGGCGTCCACCACGTTGCGCCGGTCGCCGTCGATCAGCAGCGCCGGATCGTAGCGCGGGTCCTCCGGTGGCGCGTCGGGATGCTCGTCGCGCCACGGGCCGACGCCGTCGGGTGTGCCCCACTCGGTCGGGCCCGGCCCGGTCACCGGTCCCCCGCCAAGGTCCAGACCGCGCGGGGCGGGCGGCGGGGTCGATCGGCGTCCACGTCAGCTCCAGGGCATCGGGGGTCCGCGAAGGCGAAACCGGAATGCAATGTACGTCCTGCGCGAGGATCGACGAATTCGCCACAATCGCACATCAATGACATGTCAAGGCTCCCCGTCGTCGGCCTGTCAGGCATGGGGCCAGCTGCTGCCAGCAAACAATTGCCGGTAGCTTCCACAGTCCTGGCAGACCTGAATCCGGTCGAGTGCCGGTGATCCGTACCTATCGTGACGGCATCAGCGAACACCGCAGGCAGCACCATTGGCAACCGGGATCAGGGCGTCCCGAACACCCATGTCAACCCTCTCCGTCGAAGTGGCCATCCGCACATTGCAGTGCAGTGTGGGCAAACACGATACGGCCATGCGAAGGTGGCCTGACAGTCAGGCCGCACCAGGGACTGCAACACCCACTCGCGGACTCGACACCCGACCGGGCCCCGCGCCTGACGGTATTGAGTGGGCGTAACCAGCAAAGCACGCCGTGATCTGGATCAGGGTTTCGTTTCCGGACCAATTTCGCGCGATAATTGAATAGATCAAAACGCACGGAGGGGGGCGTGAACGTAGTTTCAGCATGGGGCAACGACGTTGGCCGGCTGATCAACGGATTGGATGGCCCTTGAACGTTCGGCTGCTGGACTGCTCCGACCGACGCCTCTCTTCCCACACCAGCGCAAGCTGGTGGGACGACGACACCGAGTGCACGCTGGTGGTCGCCAGACCTGCAGACGAGCGTGAACTGTGGGCCGACTACCTCGATGGTGCCGTCCGCAGCTATCGCAGACACGGGGTCGAATGCGCCCTGGACATCGATCGGATGCGAAGGGGTGATGATACGGTGCTATTCTTTGCCGCAGTGGACACCCACGGCCGTGTTGCGGCAGGAGTACGCGCCAAGGGCCCGTTGCTCGATGCCGACGATTCGCACGCCGTCGTCGAGTGGGACGGGCAGCCCGGACTACCCGCGGTCCGCAAGATGATCAACGACCGGGCGCCGTTCGGGATACTCGAGATGAAGTCGGCGTGGGTCACCGATGACCGCGAGCGCAACAGGCCGCTGACCAAGGCCCTTGCCCGTTCCGGCTTTCATGCGATGGCCCTGATGGACATCCAGTTCTGCATGGCCACCGCCGGCGCGTATGTGCTGGACCGCTGGCGGTCGTCCGGCGGTGTCGTTGCCTCCCACATCCCATCGACGCCCTACCCAGATCACCGGTACCAGACGAAGATGATGTGGTGGGACCGCCGGATGTTCGTCAATTACGCCGAACCCGAACAGGTTTCGAAGATCCTCCGGGAGACCGCCGATCTGCGGCGGATGGTGTTCGACGACGAGAAGGGCGTGGGGTCCGTCGGTGACTGGGCGGACCCGGGCGCAGTCGCGACGAGTGTGTTTGCGTGACCAACGTGCTGCGCGGAGACACCGAGTCGCCCCCCGGAGTCGGCTCCGATGTCACCGCGTTGCCATTGGCGCCCCGAAACCCGCTGCCGTTCCGGCGGCAGCTGGCCGCGGTGCGCGCGTATCACACCGGCACCGAGATGCTGCGCGACGCCGGCGGGCCGGTCACGCGCATCGTGCTCGGTCCGCGCTGGCTGATGCCACCCATCGTGCTGGCCACCTCACCGCGGGCCATCCGCGACATTCTTGCGGTCAAGGACGGTTCGGTCGACAAGGCCACACCCGTGCTGACGGAGCTGCGCGACGTCATCGGCGCCAACCTGGTCAACCTCCCGCATACGGAGTGGCTGCCGCGCCGCCGGACGATCCAGCCGGTGTTCACCAAACAGCGTGTCAGCCAGTTCGCTGCGCATATCACCGAAGCCGCGGAGTCGGTGTGCGGGCGGTGGCGCGACGGTGCTGAGGTGGACCTCGATGCCCAGAGCCGGGAACTGACTCTGCGGGCCCTGGGACGCTCGGTGCTGGGGCTCGATCTCGACGGCCGGGCGGAGTCCGTCGAGGAACTGCTCAATGTCGCGCTGGCATACGCGATCTCACGTGCGCTACGGCCGCTGCGGGCCCCGAGCTGGCTGCCGACGCGGGCCCGGCGCCGGGCCAGGCGCGCCTCGGCAGAGCTGCACGACCTGGCCGACGAAGCCTTGCGGGCCTGCCGCGCGGACCCCGACCGGGACGCGCCGCTGGTGCGGGCGCTGCTGGCCGCGACCGATCCCGACACCGGGGAAACACTGTCCGACCGAGAGATTCGCAACGAGCTGATCATCTTCCTGTTCGCCGGATTCGACACGGTCGCCACCACGATCACCTACGCGGTTTGGCAACTCGGCCGTCATCCGGAGATCCAGGACCGGGTCGCGGCCGAAGTTCGCGCACTCGGTGACCGCCCGCTGACCGCTGCCGACGCCGTCGCCCTTCCTTATACCAGCCAAGTGATCAAAGAGGCGCTGCGGATCTGCCCGCCCGCACCCACCGGCACCCGGCTGGCCACCCGCGATCTCGAGGTGGGCGGCTACCGGGTCGAGGCGGGCACCACCCTGGCGTTCGGCCGCAAGGCCGTGCAATGCGATCCGGCGCTCTGGGAGAACCCGCTGGAGTTCGACCCGGACCGGTTCAGCCCGGAGAACATCGCCGGACGCGACCGCTGGCAGTACCTGCCCTTCGGCGGTGGGCCGCGGTCCTGCATCGGGGACCATTTCGCGATGTTGGAGACCGTGCTGTCGCTGGCGACGTTCATCCGCCACTTCGACATTCGCTCCCTGGGCAAGGACTTCCCGCTGACCGCGCACTTCACCATGGTTTCCGACGGCGCAATCCCGGCCCGAGTCCACGCCCGCCCCGCACCGAGGGAGGGCGCGGCCTGAACGCCGAGCACAGCGCCTACCGGGCCGTCGTCCTGCGTGACACCGACGACGGTCGCGACGCGCTCGACCAACTGCGGGCCGACCCGTGCATCGAGGTGCTCGACCGCCGAGACGAACAGCTGGCCGGGCTGCGGGCACTGATCAGCCGACCCTGCACCGGATTGATCGGGGAGCCGACCCGGTGGGCGTACTACCCGTGGCGTCGCACGCTGGTGGGCGTGCTGGGACCCTCGGCGTTTCGCACCCTGCGGCTGGACCGCAACCGCAATTTGATCACCGCCGACGAGCAGCGCCGCCTCGGTGGGCTGCGGGTCGGGGTGGCCGGGTTGAGCGTCGGGCACGTCATCGCCCACACCCTGGTGGCACAAGGGCTTTGCGGTGAGATCCGGCTGGCCGACTTCGACACACTCGAGTTGTCCAACCTGAATCGGATTCCGGCGACGGTGCTCGACCTCGGCGTGAACAAGGCCGTCCTGGCCGCCCGTCGGATCGCCGAGCTCGATCCCTACGTCGACATCCGCGTGTTCACCGCCGGGCTGACCGACCACACCGTCGAAGACTTCCTCGATGGACTTGACCTGGTTGTCGAGGAGTGCGATTCGCTGGACATGAAGGCGGTGGTGCGGGAGCGGGCCCGGATCAGGCGGCTCCCGGTGCTGATGGCCACGTCTGATCGTGGCCTGGTCGACGTCGAACGCTTCGACCTCGAGCCGGACCGGCCCATTCTGCACGGTCTGATCGGCGGTATCGACTCCGCGGCGCTCGCGGGCATGACGGCACGCGAGAAGATCCCGCACATGCTCGGCCACCTCGACGTTCCGAATGCCTCGGCCAAGGCGGCCGCCTCCCTGGTCGAGGTCGGTGTCACGCTGAGCACGTGGCCACAACTCGCCGGCGACGTCATCCTCGGCGCAACCGCGATCGCCGAGGCGGTGCGGCGCATCGGTCTGGGCGAGGCCCTGCCGTCGGGCCGGGTCCGCATCGACGTCTCGGGGGCCCTGGACCGCCTTGTCGATCCGGCGATCACCGGTGCCCGGTCACCGACGGCAACCGCGGAGCCCGTCGGCGAAGACCGCCTGAAGAAGCGTCCCGTCGACCTGGTGGCGGCCGCCGCCATCCGCGCGCCCTCGGGCGGCAACGCCCAGCCGTGGCACATCGAAACCGGGCCCGACTGGGTGGCGATCCGGCTGGCCCACGAATTCTCCTCACCGGTCGACGTCAACATCGGCCTGCGCAGCAGCGCGACGTCGATCGGTGCGGCGGCGTTCAACGCCCAGGTTGCCGCGGCATCCCAACAGTCTTGCGGCAGCGTGCGGTTCACCTCCGACGGTGACCGTCTGGAAGCGGTGGTCACGTTGGGCGGCGGGCGTGACAACAGGTTGGCCGGGCTGTATCAGCCCATGCTCGCGCGGGAGACCAACCGGCGGGTGGGAACTCCCGGCCCCATCGGCGCCCAGACCCGGGCGGAGTGGGAGTTCGCGGTCAACGCCCACGGCGCGCGCCTGCGCCTGATCACCGACCGCGGTGAGATCGATGAGTTGGCGACGATCATGGCGGCCGCCGACAGAATTCGATTTCTCACCCCCCGACTGCATGCGGAGATGGTGGCCGAGCTCCGCTGGCCGGGTGATCCCGACGCCGACACCGGCCTCGACGTACACAGCCTCGAGATGACCGCCGGTGATCTGGCCGCCCTCGCGATTCTGCGCCGCGCCGATGTGATGGCCCACTTGGCCGCTTGGACTGCGGGCACGTCCCTCGGTGACGAAACGGGCGACCGGGTGCGGGCCAGTTCCGCGCTCGGCGTCGTCACCGTGCCGGGCGAGACCCTGGCCGACTACGCCCACGGTGGCGCCGCCGCCGAGGAGCTCTGGATTCTCGCCCAGCAACGCGGCCTGGCCGTGCAGCCGGTGTCCCCGATGTTCGTGCACGCCCGCGAGTACACCGACCTCGTCACGTTGTCGGCGGAATTCGCGCCTGACTTGCGTGACCTCCAGCGCCGATTCGAGGGCCTCGTCGGGCTGACGGCCGGGGAAGCGCCGGTGATTGTGCTGAGATTCACTGAGGCTCCGGCTGCCTCCGTCCGCAGCCGACGGCGCAGCGACCGCATCCGTTCTCGATTGGACCGACGATGACCAGCGCCCCGAGCAGTCTGGACGTCCTCGTGACGTCGGTTGCCACCCAGCTGATGGCCGCGAACGCGGGCAACTCCGCCAAGGTGTGCGAGGGTGTACTCGCGGATCTGGTCGAGGCGTTTGCGGTGGACTTCAGTTTCCTGCGCTACAACGACCACGCCGTGCGGGCCTCCCGGTTGGTGGCGGAGTGGCCTCCGCGGGTCGATGTCCCCGAACCCGACCCGCTGGCGATCGTCTACTTCGCGGACGCCGACCCGGTGTTCGCGATTTCCGAGGCCGCCAAGACGCCGATGGTGATCCGGCCCGAGCCGAAGACCGACGAGTTCCAGCGAACGATCGAAGACTCCGGAGGCGTGCCCGTCAGCACGCTCGCGGCGGCGCCGCTGCTGTCGGGCGACCTGACCACCGGGGTGCTCGGCTTCGTCAAGTTCGGTGACCGGCCCTGGTTGCCGGAGGAACTCAACGCGCTCGAAGCCATTGCGTCCCTGCTCTCCCAGGTTCAGGCCCGCATCATTGCCGAGGATCAGCTGCGGTACCTGGCCGACCACGACGACCTGACCGGCGTGTACAACCGCCGCGCGCTGGTGGCCCACCTGGATGATCGGCTGGTACCGGGGCGGCGCGGGCCAGTCGCCGTCCTGTTTCTCGATCTGGACCGGCTCAAGGCCGTCAACGACTATCTCGGCCACAACGCCGGCGATTGGTTCATCCGGGTGTTCGCGGAGCGACTTCGCGAGAGGACGGGTCACAACTGCGTGATCGCGCGGCTCGGTGGCGACGAATTCGTGGTGGTACCGAACGCCGTGATGGACCCCGAAACGGCCGAGGAGCTGGCCGGCACTCTGCAGTCGGCGCTGCGCGAACGGGTGGCGATCGACGGCGAAATGCTGACCCGGACGGTCAGCATCGGAGTGGCTGTTGGAACGCCCGGTTGCGACACCACATCTGATCTGCTGCGCAAGGCCGACCAGGCGGTGCTCAACGCAAAGAGCTCCGGCGGCAACAAGATCGCCGTCTTCTCCGATGACATGGCGATGCGCGGCACCTTCCGTAACGACATCGAGCTGCATCTGCAGGGCGTCATCGACAGCGGCGCGCTGATGTTGCACTACCTGCCGGAGATCGACATGCACACCGGCGAGGTGCTGGCCACCGAAGCCCTGGTGCGCTGGCAACACCCCACCCGCGGGCTGCTGCTGCCGGACTCGTTCATCGGTGTTGCCGAATCCATCAATCTGGCAGGCGAACTGGGCCGTTGGGTGATCCGGGAGGCGTGCGCCCAATTCAGCAGGTGGCACGCGCAGGGCATCGGGCGCGACGCGGTGCTGCGGCTCAACGTGTCACCGGTTCAGCTGGTGGCGGAGGGCTTCGCCGAGACGGTTGCCGAGACGATCGACGACTTCGGGCTGTCCGGCGAGTCGCTGTGCCTGGAGATCACCGAGAGCGTGGTTGTGCAGGACATCGAGACCACCCGGATCACGCTGGCGGCACTCAAGAAGGTGGGCGTCCGGATCGCGATCGACGACTTCGGCACCGGCTACAGCGTGTTGACGCATCTGAAGTCGCTCCCGGTCGACACGCTGAAGATCGACCGCAGCTTCGTGCAGGATCTCGGCACCAATGCCGGTGACCTGGCGATCGTGCGTGCGGTCATCGCACTCGCCGACGCATTCGGGCTGGAGGTGGTGGCCGAAGGTGTGGAGACCGCGGCCGCGGCACAGATCCTGCTCAGGCACGGCTGTCACCGCGCGCAGGGCTACTTGCTGTCGCGGCCGATCGAAGGTCCAGCGATGGCGAAGCTGTTGGCCCGCAAGCGCATTCAGCTACCCTTCGCAACGCAGCTGCGCGCCACCTTCTGATCCGTCACCGATCCCGGACACCAACAGTTCCAGCCGGGCGAACCGGCTGAACGGCCGAGCCCGCACGACGAGTTCAACGGTGTCGGCACCGCGCACTCCGGCGGGCTCAAGCCGCGGCAGGCGCGCGCCCGTTCCGGTTTCCGCGACAAGGCCGCCGGCCGCCCGGACCAATGCCGACCCGTCGGGCTTATCGATCACGGCGCCCACCACCAGCCCGCGCAGGAAGACCAACTCCTTGAGCACGGTCTGCTCGCGCGGGCCGATGTCGAGAATCCGAGCGCGCTCGGACAGCCACCGGCCGAGATCGACCGGGGCCGCCGGGTCGGGAGCGCCGACCCGCAGGGCGGGGGCATCCGCCGCGCACACCGACGTACGCAGCAGCCCGTACGGCGAGTCCAGACAGACCATGGCCCAATCACGCAGCGCGCTGCCGGAGAACGAGATGTCCGGCCCCAAATCGGGCCAGATCCGCTCGTCGCCGCGGCGGACCGCCAACTCGGCCGGCGCCGTCGGTCGCACAAGCGAACCGGTGTCGGTCGTTACGCAGTCCAGATACTCGGCCGAGTCGTCGGTCAGACCGAGCCGGCCCGCCAGCGTTGCAGCGTCCCCTCGGCCGCGACTACCGGTCAGCAGAACCTCGAGGGCCGCCGCTTCGGCGGCGACAGCGACGGCCAGCGCAGCCGATTCAGTTCCGACGCAGACGATGTCGACTTCTTCGTTCCACTCGATCTCGTCGATTTCCGCAATGATCACGCGCGACGAGCCCGGGGTGGGCAATACCGACGGTGCGCTGTGGCGTCGCGGTCGGCAGGCGTCAGATCAGGCACGCCGGTCGGCTCATCTAGCGCTGGTAATTCGGCGCCTGACGGCCGTTGCGCGGCGTCGTCGGCCGGATCGGCTCACGATGGCGCGCCGTCCCGGCTTCCGGAGCCGCCTGGGTCAGCGGGCGGGCGGCGGGGGCGGCGCCGAGCTGACCGCGGTGCCGGGGCGCCGGACCGAGCGCAGGCTGCGCGGTCGGCGGCAGCACCCGTAGCAGGTCGTTGAACTGACGCACGGTGCGCAAACCTTCGTCCCATTGCGCCCGGGTACTGGAGATAGGCATGGACACCAGGGTCCAGTTCTCCTCGTTCCACATGACCTCGGCACAGTCGGGTGCGGTATGGGCGAACGTGACCATCCGGCGATCACAGGCTCGACGGGCGGCGTCGAGGTTGGTCGAATACAGCATGCGCGGGCCGATCGCACCCAACAGCCAGGTGTCGCTCTCGCGGGGCTCCTTGACGCCCTTGAGTCGCAGGTCCACGACCACGTTGGTGCCCACCTTGCGGTGCAGCGCGATCACTGTCGCGACATCATCGAGGTCGAAGATGAACACCGCTTCGCCGCGGATCTGGCCCAGCACGACGTTGCGTGCCGTCACATCGCCGACCGTCGACATCACGCCGCGGCTCCAGCGGCTGAGGATCTCGGTGGATTCGGTCTCGTAGTCGAATCCGTGCGAACGCGCCCACGCCTTACGGCGACGCCCAAGTCCCCGTCGGCGGTCGAGGTCGACGTACAGCAGGACCGCCGCACCCACGAAACAGAGTGCGGACAGCGTGAACCAGAGCGGGACCATTGCACGTAGCCTATCTGCTACATGCCTGGAAACGAGAATGCAAGCAGGTCACAACCGCATTACGCAATCCCCACCCGGCAGGCTACGCGATTGTCAGGCGCCGGAGCGTAGTCCTTCGAGCAAGCGACGCACGGCTGCACCAATATCTTGGCGGGCTTGAAGCGGATTTTCCGCTCCGGCTATCGCCGCCACTGCCTGATTGCTCAGTCCCATGAGGAGAACCGCAAGGGCTGCGACGGGCTGGGGGGTGAGCACGCCGTGCTCGAGGAGGCGGACTAGACCAGCCTCGATGTTGGCGATGGTGTATCGGGCATTGCGCTCCTGCCATCTCTGCCAGCCCAGCACGGCCGGGGCGTCGACAACGCGGATGCGCTGAAGGGGCGCATCGATCGCGGTGTCGAGTACCGCATCCCATCCCGCGAGAAACACCGACCACGGATCCTCGCCTCGCTCGACGGCCGCCTTGGCCGCGGCACGGACCCGTGAGCTCACCTTCTGGTCGGCGCGGTCGAACACCTCTTCAAAGAGAGCCGCCTTGTCTTCGAAGTGGTGGTATAGCGAGCCGCGGGTCACGCCGCTGCGACGGACGATCTCCTCGGTACCGGTCTGGTGATACCCGCGCTCGCCGAACAACTCCGTCGCAACCGCGACGAGCCGTTCGCGTGAGTCCTGTTTGCCCTTGACAACTACCATACAGTCTGTATGGTAGCAGACATACAGACTGTATGGAGGTGCAAAATGCTTGGTCCGCGACCCGATCTGGTGTCCACCCGCCTTGGCGGCCTGCACGTTGGGCAGGCCGGCTCGGGACCGCCGGCGGTGTTGTGGCACAGCCTGTGGGTTGATTCGCGCAGTTGGGGTCCGCTGGTCGACGCGTTCGGCGCGCACCGGCACGTTGTGACGATCGACGGACCTGGATGTGGCAGAAGCAGTCCAATACACCGCGACTTCACACTCGATGAATGCGCGCAAGCCGCCGGCGAGGTGCTTGATCACCTCGGTATCACCGAGCCGGTGGATTGGGTGGGCAATGCGTGGGGTGGTCATGTCGGCATCATGCTGGCGGTTGTCCAGCCGCACCGATTGCGCAGCCTGGTGACCATCGCAGCACCGGTCACTCCGATCAGTCGCCGCCAACGGTGGACGAAATCGTATCCACTCGCGCTGCTGTACCGGCTGCTGGGCCCGAACCGCTTGATCACCACGACCCTGTTCGATGTACTACTCGGTTCCGAAGCGATTGCGGCACACCCCGATCGGGCCGCGGAGATGATGCGTGCCTTCAGGGCAGCCGACCGTGAATCAATAAGGCGCACAATCCGATTAATGCACAGCTGGCGCCCCCTCACCGACAAGCTTCCCGCGGTCACCGTTCCCGCCCTGCTGATCACCGGCGACCTTGGCGACCAGCACTGGCGACCTCGTGACGCCCAAGTCGCTGCCGCAACGATGCCCAACGCGCGAGCAGTGGCCGTCACCGGCGCCGGACACCTCGGCCCACTGCTGCTCGACGCCGATCAAATCGCCAGTACTGTCATCGAATTCTGGAAATCGCTGCCATAGCGTTCAGCGTGCCCGGCCGCCTCGGAACGCATGCGAGCGTTCCTGGCGAACGGCGGCCAGACCCGCGGGGGCGCGCGAATTACTCAGCCCAGGATCAGCGACTCGCCATCCGGGCTGACGTTCACCGGCACGACGTCTCCGTCGTGCACGTCGCCGGCCAGCAGCAGTTTGGCGAGCTGGTCACCGATGGCCTGCTGAATCAGCCGGCGCAGCGGACGTGCACCGTAAACCGGGTCGAACCCGCGCTCGGCCAGCCACTCCTTGGCCGGTGGCGACACCTCCAGCGTCAGCCTGCGTTGAGCCAACCGCTTCTGCAACTGGGCCAGCTGGATATCGACAATCTGAACGAGCTCCTCCGGGTTCAGCGCGTCGAAGATGATCACGTCGTCAAGACGGTTGATGAACTCGGGCTTGAACGCCGAGCGCACCGCCGCCATCACCTGCTCCTCGGATCCGCCCGACCCGAGGTTGCTCGTGAGGATCAGGATCGTGTTGCGGAAATCGACCGTGCGGCCCTGGCCGTCGGTCAACCGACCCTCGTCCAGCACCTGCAGCAGCACGTCGAACACGTCCGGGTGGGCCTTTTCGATTTCGTCGAACAGGATCACCGTGTACGGACGCCGTCGCACCGCCTCGGTCAGCTGACCGCCCTGGTCGTAGCCGATGTAACCGGGCGGCGCACCGACCAGGCGGGCCACCGTGTGCTTCTCGCCGTATTCGCTCATGTCGATGCGGACCATGGCGCGTTCATCGTCGAAGAGGAATTCTGCCAACGCCTTTGCCAACTCGGTCTTGCCGACGCCGGTCGGACCGAGGAACATGAACGAGCCCGTCGGACGGTTCGGGTCGGCGACGCCTGCACGGCTGCGGCGCACCGCGTCGGAAACAGCGGCCACCGCCTTCTTCTGCCCGACGACACGCTTGCCGAGCTCGTCCTCCATGCGCAGCAGCTTGGCCGTCTCGCCTTCCATCATCCGGCCGGCCGGAATGCCCGTCCACGCCGACACCACGTCGGCGATGTCGTCGGGGCCGACCTCCTCCTTGAGCATCACGTTCTCCCGGGCCTCGGCCTGCGGGACGGCGGCGTCGAGTTTCTTCTCGATCTCCGGGATGCGGCCGTAGCGCAACTCGGCAGCCTTGGCCAGGTCGCCGTCGCGCTCGGCCCGGTCGGCCTCACCGCGTAGTGTTTCCAGCCGCTCCTTCAGTTCGCGGACCACGTCGATGGCGTTCTTCTCGTTCTGCCACCTGCTGGTGAGTTGGGCGAGCGTTTCTTTCCTGTCGGCCAGTTCGGAGCGCAGCTTCTCCAGGCGTTCCTTCGAGGCGGCGTCTTCCTCCTTGGCCAGTGCCATCTCCTCGATCTCCAGCCGACGCACCAGGCGCTCGACCTCGTCGATCTCGACGGGCCGGGAATCGATCTCCATCCGCAGCCGTGACGCCGCCTCGTCGACCAGGTCGATGGCCTTGTCGGGCAGGAAGCGCGAGGTGATGTAGCGGTCGGACAGGGCGGCGGCGGCCACCAGTGCGGAATCGGTGATGCGCACGCCATGGTGTACCTCGTAGCGCTCCTTGAGGCCACGCAGGATACCGACGGTGTCCTCAACCGACGGCTCGCCGACCAGTACCTGTTGGAAGCGGCGCTCCAGAGCAGCATCCTTCTCGATGTACTTGCGGTACTCGTCGAGAGTGGTCGCGCCGACCATCCGCAACTCGCCACGGGCCAGCATCGGCTTGATCATGTTGCCGGCGTCCATCGCGCCTTCGCCGGTGGCACCGGCGCCGACGATGGTATGCAGCTCGTCGATGAACGTGATGATCTGACCGGCGGAGTTCTTGATGTCGTCGAGCACGGCCTTGAGGCGTTCCTCGAACTCGCCGCGGTACTTCGCACCCGCGACCATGGATCCCATGTCCAGGGACACGACGGTCTTGTCGCGCAGGCTCTCCGGGACGTCGCCGGCGACGATGCGCTGGGCCAGGCCCTCGACGATCGCGGTCTTGCCGACGCCGGGCTCCCCGATGAGCACCGGGTTGTTCTTGGTACGGCGGCTCAACACCTGGATGACGCGGCGGATCTCGGTGTCGCGTCCGATGACCGGGTCGAGCTTGCCTTCGCGCGCCCGCGCGGTCAGGTCGGTGGAGTACTTCTCCAGCGCCTGGTAGCTGCTTTCCGGGTCCGGGCTGGTAACCCGCGCACTGCCGCGCACCTTGGCGAACGCCTCGCGCAGCGCCTCCGGTGAAGCGCCGTGACCGGTCAGCGCCTTGGCCACATCGCCGGAACCGGTGGCCAGGCCGAACATCATGTGTTCGGTGGAGACGTACTCGTCGTCCATCTCGGTGGCCAGGTGCTGCGCCGCGGTGATGGCCGCGATCGACTCGCGGCTCAGCTGCGGCGTCGAGTTGGCTCCACTGGCGGTGGGCAGTCGGTCGATGAGTCGCTGGGCCTCGTTCCGGATACTCGCGGGCTCAACTCCGACCGCTTCCAGCAGCGGGGCGGCGATGCCGTCGTTCTGCGTCAGCAGCGCCATCAACAGGTGGGCGGGCACGATCTGCGGGTTACCTGCGGCGGTGGCCGCCTGCAACGCCGACGTCAGCGCCGCCTGGGTCTTCGTGGTCGGGTTGAATGAGTCCACGACACCTCCATTTCTTCGCGAAGGGGGCCGGATGGGGCCCGCTAAATGCTTGTCGTCTTAGTCAGCACCGTCAAGGTTGAGTCTATTCCACTCAACTTTGAGCTTTCTTAAGCCATCGTGCGAATCGATACGCGACAGCACGAAATCGCTGTATGCAGGCGCACAGTCGGCGCCCGCCACGAATCCCTCCCCCGCGACTGGTTCGAACATATGATCGAATCTATGGGTCAGTTGCCTTCGATCGGCTACAACGGGCAGCCGGTGCCTGAGCCGTTCCGCGTGGTACGGCCTCCGGCTCGGGTGCTCGTCGATCTGACCGTGCTGTTCCCCCGCCAGCCGCACCGCACCGGCCGCTATCATCCGCACGGCCTGCAGTTGCACAAGGTGGTCGAGGGCCGGCTGAGCTGCTGGGGCATTTGCGAGCAGGGCGACTGGTGGGGACTGGTCACCTACGAAATCGCCTACGGCTCACGGCGCCGGGCGGTGACGCACTGGATTCCGGGGTGGACCCTGCGGCGCAACGATGCGGGTGAGGGACGAACCCGCTGAGGCGCACCGCCATCGGATCTGCGGCGCAACGATGCGGGTGGACGGTGGCGATACCAATCCGTCGGCTCTGTCCTGATTACCGAGCCCATCGGCTACCGTCTCCTTGTGGACACCGGCGCGAGCCTGGAACTGACCCAACTCATCTCGCTGGGCTTGGTGATCGCGGTGTCGCCATTGACGATCATCCCCGTCATCCTGGTGCTGCAGTCACCGCGGCCCAGGTCCACCGGATTGGCTTTCCTGGCCGGGTGGACCATCGGCCTGGCCCTGCTCGAAGCGGTGTTCATGGGCGTTTCCGGCCTGCTGGGAGGGATGGGTGAGAGATCGCCCGCGTGGGCGTCGTGGTCGCGGGTCGTGATCGGCGCGTTGCTGATCGTGTTCGGGGTGTTCCGCTGGTTCACCAGGCACCGGGCGCCGCATCAAATTCCCGGCGCCAGGCATGTCACCGAGGCCGGGCCCGTCAAGGCATTGTTGCTCGGCTCGGCGTTGACGGTGGTCAACCTCAAGGTGCTGATCGTCTGTGCCGTAGCGGGTTTGACGATCGGCGCGGCCGGCATGGGCAATGGCGCCGTCCTGGCCGCCGTGGTGTTCGTCGTAGTGTCGGCGTCAACGGTCGCGCTGCCAGTGCTGGGCTATGTGCTGTCCGGGGGCCGCCTTGAGCCGGCGTTCGAACGGCTCGAGGCGTGGATGGAGAAACACAGCGCGGTGCTGGTCGTCGCCATCCTGCTGATCATCGGCGTAATGGTGCTGAGGAAGGGACTTCTCGGCCTGTAGGGGGCGTCGGCGGTCGGACATCGCGGCACCCTGTTGCGCTCGACGGCCGACTCCTTCGGCGCGGGCGGCACAACCGTGATGCGGGCGCCGTCCTGGTCGTGGTCGGCGCGCTCGGAAAAAACCCCACCCCTAAGATCGGGCCTTGTGGGCCTCGACGACCGCGACGCGCTGTCGGTGCTGCGCGCCGCGGTCAACTCTGCCGGCCGCTCCGACGATTTCATCTTGGATTTCTACACCCGCTGGTTCGCGATCGACCCCACGGTGCGCGACATGTTCCCGCCGGACATGACCACCCAGCGCCGGATGTTCAACGAGGCGCTGGACTGGGTGGTCGGCGAGTTCATCGCCCGGCGGGCGGAGGAACCGGTCGCGTTTCTGGCCCAGCTCGGCCGCGACCACCGCGCGTTCGGCGTCACCGCCGCGCACTACCAGACCCTGTCGCACGCGCTGCACGGCACGCTGCGTCACCGCCTGGGCGAGCACTGGACCGCCGCGATCGACGACGCCGCCCGCCAGATGCTCACCGTCATCGCCGGAGTGATGAGCGGGGCGGCCGAAGCCGAACCCGGGCCGGCGTGGTGGGAGGGCACCGTCACCGAGCACCAGCGGGTGTCCCGGGATCTGGCCGTCATCCGGCTCTACCTCGACCGGCCGATGGACTACCGGCCCGGCCAATACGTGAACGTCGAGATCCCGCAGTTGCCCCGGCGCTGGCGCTACCTGTCGCCGGCGATTCCCGCACAGCCGGACGGTGGAATCGAATTCCATGTCCGGATCGTGCCCGGCGGCATGGTCAGTCCGGCGATCGTCGGGGAAACCCGTCCCGGTGACCGGTGGCGGCTGTCGGCCCCGCTGGGGGGTATGGAGGTCGACCGGGCGGCCGGCGACGTCCTCATGGTCGCGGGCAGCACGGGCCTGGCGCCCCTGCGGTCGATCATCATGGACCTCGCCCGGTTCGGGGTGAATCCACGGGTGCACCTGTTCTTCGGCGCCCGCTATCCGTGCGAACTCTACGATCTGCGCACACTGTGGCAGCTCGCCGCCAACTGCCCGTGGCTGTCGGTCACACCCGTCGCGGAGTACAGAACCGATCCGCCCTGGGGGGCCGACTACCCCGACGTGCAGCCGCCGCGCGGGCTGCATGTTCGCCGGCAGGGCGTGCTGCCGGAGGTGGTGACCCGGTACGGCGGGTGGGGCGACCGTCAGATTCTCGTCAGCGGCGGACCGAAGATGATCCGCGCGACCTGCACCGAATTGCTGGCCAAAGGTGCGCCGGCGGAACGGATTCAGCACGATCCCGTCGGCAACTGATCGCTTGGATCAGCGCCTCGCGCGGGGCTGCCACACCACCACCGCGGTACTCGTCGAACGCTGCACGGACTGGTTGCGCAAAGCCTCCAGTTGGGCGGCCAACTCCTGGACGCGACCCTGTAGCGCATCAACCTGGTTGGTCAACTCGATAATCCGTTTGATACCGGCGAGATTGACGCCCTCGTGCTGAGACAGCCGCTGCACTTCGCGCAGCAGATCGACGTCGTGCTGTGAGTACCGGCGACCGCCCCCGGAACTGCGACTCGGACGGACCAAGCCGAGCCGATCGTAGGTGCGTAACGTCTGCGCGTGCATCCCAGCCAGTTCGGCGGCCACCGAGATCAGGAAGGTCCGGCTTTCATGCCGCGAAGAATCTGAACCGCCCATCGGTCATCACATCCGATTCCCGGCCCACCCTGCTCGTGGGTCGAACCCGCTGGACTTCTCGGCGGCTGCGTACACCTCGAGCGCTTCGAGCGCTTCGCCTTCAAGGCCCGGCGGAACCGCCACCTTGACGGTGACCAGCAGGTCACCCTGGCCACCGCTGCGTTTCGGCACACCGCGGCCGCGCACCCGGAGAATCCGGCCGTCGGCGGTACCCTTGGGCACCCGGACACCGACCTTACCGTCCAGTGTGGGCACCGAAAGGGTTGTGCCCAAAGCCAATTCGGTGAAGCTCACCGGAACGGTGACCGTCAGGTCGTCACCGTCACGCCCGAACACCTTGTCCGCGCGCACATGAACGGTGACAAAGAGGTCGCCCGACGGGGCCCCCCGCAATCCGGCTTCGCCCTGGCCGGCCAGCCGGATCCGTTGTCCGTCCTCGACTCCCGGCGGGATGCGTACGTTGATGGTGCGGGTGCGCGTGGTGACACCGTTGCCGCCGCACTCGTCGCACGGGTGCTCGATGATCGAGCCGCTGCCGCGGCATTCCGCGCAGGGCTCGGAGAATCCGAACGCACCCTGGTTGCGGTTGACCACGCCGGCACCGTTGCAGTTCGGGCAGACCTTCGGGCTGGTCCCCGGCCGGGCTCCGCTGCCGTGGCAGTTGGTGCACGGAGCGGGGCTGGTGAGCCGCAACGGCATCGCAACGCCCTTGGTGGCTTCCAGAAAGTCCAGTTGGGTCTCGGTTTCCAGATCTTTGCCACGCCGAGGCCGGCTCGGCCGGGGCTGCTGCCCGCCGCGCCCGAACAAGCCCCCGAACAGGTCGCCGATGTTGGCGCCGCCGGTCTGGCCCGCCGCGTCAAACAGGTCACCGAGGTTGAACTCGACGCCGTCGCCCCCGAAACCGCCACCGTTGGTGAAGCGACGCCCGAAGCCGCCGCCGGCGAACAACCGGCGCGTCTCGTCGTACTCCTTCTTCTTCTCCTCGTCGGAGAGCACGCTGTACGCCTCCGAGACGGCCTTGAAGCGTTCGGCTCCGGCGGGGTTCTTGTCCGGATGCAGCTCGGAAGCCAACTTGCGATAGGCAGTCTTGATGTCCTTGGCGCTGGCGTCGGAGGAGACGCCGAGCTCCTTGTAGAAGTCTTTCTCAACCCATTCGCGCTGGGCCATGCCGCGTCACCTCCTTACCAGTGTTCATGTCTGTGCCTGTCTCATTCCAAGTCTGTCTCATTCCGATTCTGGCGCATGGACGGCCCCGGTGGGCCGTCGTTGCGGGCCGTGTCGTTGTACTGCTTGCACACGGCCGTCGGGGATGACGCAGAGGCGCGGTAAAACCTCGCCGACCAGCGTCACCTCCCGTCGCAGCCATGTGGCGCCCCCGTACCTACTCGGACTCCTGGGCTTGCCCGGTCGGCTGGGCCGGCTCGACCGATTCCCCTGGTTCCTCCGGTACCGCATCGACGACGCCCACCATGGCGTGCCGAAGCACCTGATCTCCGAGTTTGTAGCCCTGACGCATCAGGGTGCCCAGGACCGGGTTGGAGCCGTCTCCCTCATGCTGGACCGCCTGGTGCAGTTCGGGGTCGAACGCATCGCCCTCGGCACCGAAGGACGTCAGGCCGAGTCCCTCCAGCACGCCCACCAGCTTGTCGGCAACGGCCTTTAGCGGACCCGATTCCAGATCGCCGTGGGCGCGGGCACGTTCCAGATCGTCGAGCACCGGCAACAGTTGGACGACCACGTGGGCCTTGGCCCGTTCCGTGGCCACCTGTTGATCGCGCAGCGACCGCTTGCGGTAGTTGGCGAAATCAGCCTGTACGCGCTGCAGGTCGGCGATCAGTTCAGCGGCTTTGTTCTCCGATTCTTCGGAGATGACCTCCGGCTCCGGCCCGCTGGCGGCCGGGCCGGAAGCCGTCTCACGGACCTGGCCGGTCGCGGGATCGATGCGCCGTTTGTCGGTGACGATCACCGGCTCGTGCGAATCGGTCGGCGTCACTTCGTCTCCCGGTCGTCTTCCTCGACGACTTCGGCATCCACCACGTCGCCGTCACCGGAATCATCGGATGCAGCGGCCCCGCCGGTCTGCTGGGCCTGGGTGGCCTCGTAGATCGCCTGGCCGAGCGACTGGCTTTCCTGACCCAGCTTCTCCATCGCGGACTTGATGGCCGAGATGTCGTTGCCGTTCAGTGCCGACTTCGCTTCAGCGATCGCGGCGTCCACCTTGGCCAGGGTGTCCTCGGGAACCTTGGAACCGCCCTCGGCGGAATGTTGTTCAGCGACGAACTTCTCCGTCTGGTAGACCAGCGACTCCGCCTGGTTGCGGACGTCGGCCTCTTCGCGACGCTTGCGGTCCTCGTCGGCGTGCGCCTCGGCGTCCTTGATCATCCGGTCGATCTCCTCCTTGGACAGGCCGGAGCCCTCCTGGATCTTGATCGTGTTCTCCTTGCCGGTGCCCTTGTCCTTGGCGGTGACGTGCACGATGCCGTTGGCGTCGATGTCGAAGGTGACCTCGATCTGCGGAACACCGCGCGGGGCCGGCGGGATACCGGTCAACTCGAAGGAGCCGAGCAGCTTGTTGGCCGACGCCATCTCGCGCTCACCCTGGTAGACCTGGATCTGCACCGACGGCTGGTTGTCGTCGGCGGTGGTGAAGGTTTCGCTGCGCTTGGTCGGGATGGTGGTGTTGCGCTCGATGAGCTTCGTCATCACGCCACCCTTGGTCTCGATACCGAGGCTCAGCGGCGTGACATCGAGCAGCAGGACGTCTTTCACCTCACCCTTGAGGACACCGGCCTGCAACGCCGCGCCAACCGCCACAACTTCATCCGGGTTGACGCCCTTGTTGGGCTCCTTGCCGCCAGTCATCTCCTTGACCAGATCGGAGACCGCGGGCATCCGGGTGGAACCGCCCACCAGCACCACGTGGTCGATGTCGGCCACCGGGATGCCGGCGTCCTTGATCACCGACTGGAACGGCGCCCGAGTGCGGTCCAGCAGATCCTGGGTGATCTTCTGGAACTCCGCGCGGGTCAGCTGCTCGTCGAGGAAAAGCGGGTTCTTGTCGGCGTCCACGGTGATGTAGGGCAGGTTGATCGAGGTGCTCTGCGAGCTCGAGAGTTCGATCTTGGCCTTCTCGGCGGCTTCACGCAGCCGCTGCATGGCCATCTTGTCCTTGGTCAAGTCGATGCCGGCGCTGGCCTTGAACTTGTCGACCAGCCACTCGACGATCCGGTCGTCCCAGTCGTCGCCGCCGAGGTGGTTGTCGCCCGAGGTGGCGCGGACCTCGACGACACCGTCACCGATCTCCAGCAACGAGACGTCGAAGGTGCCGCCACCGAGATCGAAGACCAGGATGGTCTGTTCCTTGCCGCCCTTGTCGAGTCCGTAGGCCAGAGCGGCCGCAGTCGGCTCGTTGACGATGCGCAGGACGTTCAGGCCGGCGATCTGGCCGGCCTCCTTGGTGGCCTGGCGCTGGGCGTCGTTGAAGTATGCGGGCACGGTGATGACCGCGTCGGTGATGTCCTCGCCCAGATAGCTCTCCGCGTCGCGCTTGAGCTTCATCAAGGTACGCGCGCTGATCTCCTGAGCGGTGTACTTCTTGCCGTCGATCTCAACGGACCAGTCGGTACCCATGTGCCGCTTGACCGACCGGATGGTCCGGTCGACGTTGGTCACCGCCTGGTTCTTGGCGGGCTGGCCGACCAGCACCTCGCCGTTGCGCGCGAACGCGACGACCGACGGGGTGGTGCGGGAGCCCTCGGAGTTGGCGACGACAACCGGGTCGCCGCCCTCGAGCACTGAGACGACGGAGTTGGTGGTCCCGAGGTCGATTCCGACCGCACGAGCCATAGTTAGTCCTCCTGAAATAGCCTGATAGGGGTCTGAGTGGACCGCGCTCAAGTCATAGTCCCCCGAAGGGCGGGCTGTCAAGCCATACTTGAGTGTAGTTCGCTCAACTTGTCGAAAGGCTCAACGGGGCCCGCGGCGGATTTGTTCCCGACGCTCGCCCGAGCGGGACACCACCGACCACCACCCGTGGATCTCCTCATCGCCGCGCTGGCGGATCGGCATGGCGTCGGAGTGCTGCACTACGACCGTGAATTCGACACCCTCGCCGGCGACGAATCTGCCATACCCGATTCTCGGCGCCGCACCTCCGCACGGCCCTTCAAGTGGGCGATCTTGAGCAGCTGAACGGTCAGGTTCATGGCCGCCAACATGGGCAGCACCCCGATGAACGTCGCCCACGACGGTGCGGCGCCATGCAACTGGTCGAGTTTTCCGAACACGTACAGGCATCCGATGCTGAAGAGCGCTGCGGGAATGGAGTAGGCCATCGGGGACCGACGCTCGGCAATGGTCTGGACCGCGAAATCCACCTCGTCCTCCGACATCGGTGTACCCTTGCGCAACTTGTGCAGCACCTTCTTGACGCTGCCGATCTGTTCGCCCACCGAGGTGGGCTCGCGCTTCAGCAACCGCCTGACGTAGACAGAGGCGGTGGCGGCGAACACCAACGCAGCCACGAACGACAGTGCCGTCAGCCAACCGAACAGGCTCACTGCTTTGCTCCTTGGGGGGCGATGGACTCGTCGTCGTCATCCCAGAGCAGCAGTTGCCGCACCGCGGGCCGGGATCCGTACGGGCGCAGCATCTGGCTGGCGGGGCGGGTACGAACGCGTTGGGGCCACCAGAACCAGCGACCGAGCAGTGTCGCGATCGACGGCGTCATGAACGCCCGCACGATCAGGGTGTCGAACAGCAGGCCGAGCGCAATGGTGGTGCCGACCTGGCCGATGGCCCGGAGATCGCTGAACACGAAGGACGCCATCGTAGCGGCGAACACCAGGCCCGCGGCGGTGACGACCGAGCCGGAACCGGCCATGGCGCGGATGATGCCGGTGTTGAGTCCGGCGTGGGTCTCCTCCTTGAACCGCGAGATCAGCAACAGGTTGTAGTCCGAACCCACCGCCAACAGCAGAATCACCGACAGCGCCAGCACGATCCACAGCAATTGGATCCCGAGGATGTGCTGCCACACCAGCACCGAGAGGCCGAACGACGCGCCCAGCGACAGCACGACCGTGCCCACGATGACCAGCGCGGCGACCAGGCTTCGGGTGATGAACATCATGATGAGCAGAATGAGGCTGATCGCGGCGATGCCCGCGATCATCAGGTCGTATTTCGCGGCCTCGCTGATGTCCTTGTACGTTGCCGCCGCGCCGCCGATATAGATGTCGGCGCTGCCGAGCGGGGTGCCCTTGACGGCCTCTTCGGCCGCCGCGCGGATGGCGTCGATGTGCGAGATGCCTTCCAGCGTCGCGGGATCACCCTTGTGGGTGATGATCATGCGGGCGGCCTTGCCGTCCGGCGAGAGGAACAGTTTGAGGCCGCGCTGGAATTCGGGGTTGCTGAAAACCTCGGGCGGCAGGTAGAAGGAATCGTCGGTCTTGGCGGCGTCGAACGCCTGGCCCATCGCGGTCGCGTTCTCCAGGGATGCCTCGCTGTTGGCGGCGATCCCCGACTGCGTGGCGTAGTTCGTCATCGCCAGATCGCGGTTGGTCTGCTGGCTGGCGATCTGGGTCGGGATCAGCGCGAGCAGTTGCGGCTGCAGCGCATTCAACTTGTCCAGACTTGCAGTGACGTTTCCGAATTGGCCGGCAAGCTCATCGATCCCGTCGAGAGCATCGAAGACGGAGCGCAGCGCCGCGCACATCGGGATGTCGAAACAGTGCGGCTCCCAATAGAAGTAGTTGCGGATGGGCCGGAACTGATCGTCGAAGTTGGCGATCTTGTCGCGCAGGTCGTTCACCGTGGCCACCGTGTTGTGGAATGCCTGGGTCTGTTCGGCCGTGGCGGCGCTCGCCTGCTGTTGCAGCGCATACTGCTGCTTCAGGGTGGTGATGGACTTGTCGATCTCGGCAACCTGTTTGAGCAGGTCGTCGGCTCGGGCTTGCTGGAAGGGCAGGTTCTCGATCTGGCCGATGCTTTGAGCGCTGATCTGAAACGGGATCGAACTGTGGTCCAGCGGGGTGCCCAACGGCCGGGTGATGGACTGCACCTGAGCGATGCCCTGGGTATGGAAGATGGCCCTGGCCACCCGTTCCAACAGGATCATGCCGGCCGGAGTACGCAGGTCGTGGTCGGTTTCGAGCATCACCAACTCGGGGTTGAGTCGGGCGGCCGTGAAGTGCCGTTCCGCGGCGGCGTAACCGAGGTTGGCCGGGGTGTCCGCGGGCAGATATCGACGCTGGTCATAGCTGGTCTTGTAGCCGGGCAGGGCGAGTAGGCCGACCAACGCCAGCGCTGCTGTCGCCACCAGGATCGGCCCGGGCCAACGCACCACCGCGGTCCCGATACGCCGCCATCCGCGGGTTTGTACCGCACGCCGCGGGTCCAGCAGCCCGAAGGCAGCGGCCACCGTCACGATGGCGGGGGCCAGGGTCAGCGCGGCGGCCAATGCGACCAACACGCCGATCGCACCTATCGGACCCATGCTCTGGAAGTACGGCAGTCGGGTGAACGTCAAACAGAACACCGCGCCGGCCACCGTCAGCCCCGAACCCAGGATCACGTGGGCGGTCGAGCGGTACATCGTGTGGAAGGCGGTTTCGCGGTCCTCGCCGGCGTGGCGCGCTTCGTGGTAGCGACCCAGCAGAAATATCGCGTAGTCCGTGCCCGCGGCGATTACCAGCAACGTGAGCAGATTCGTCGCGAACGTCGACAGCCCGATGACCCCGGAGTCGGCCAGCAGGGCCGCGACGCCGCGCGCCGCACTCATTTCGACGATGACCGTCAACATCACCAGCAGCGTTGCCACCATCGATCGGTAGATGAACAGCAACATGGCGATGATCACCCCGATGGTGATCAGGGTGACCTTCACCAGCCCCTCGCCGCCGACCAGGATCTGATCGGCGAACAGCGGTGCCCCGCCGGTCACGTAGACCTTGACCCCCGGCGGCGGTGACGTGCTGTTCACGATGTCGCGCACCGCGCCGACGGACTCCAGCGACAACGTCTCGCCTTGGTTCCCGGCGAGAAACACCTGCGTGTAGGCGGCCTTGCCGTCGGCGCTCTGGGCGCCCCCGGCCGTCAGCGGATCCCCCCAGAAATCCTGAATGTGTTGCACATGGGTGGTGTCCGCGGACAGTGTGCGGATCAAGGTGTCATAGAACTGGTGCGCTTCGGCACCCAGGGGCTCCTCACCCTCCAGCACGATCATTGCCGAACTGTCCGAGTCGAATTCGTCGAACACCGTGCCCATGCGTTTCATCGCCTGCAACGACGGCGCATCACGAGAGCTCAAGCCGACATTGTGGGCCTCGCCGACTTCCTCCAGCTGCGGCACGAAGACGTTGGTCAACACCGCAATGAGCAACCACGCCAAGACAATTGGTACCGACCACCACCGAATTGTCCGCGAGATCCTGCCCGCCACCGAACGGTCCTCGACGCGATGCCCACTCACCCGGACTTCTCCAAACAGTAGGTGTAGGCGTTGTGCGTGTTGACCGTTCGCTCGTCCTTGACCTCGCCGTCGATCGTGATGCGGCAGCCCAGCGAAGCACTGTCGCCCTGGGCGATTACGTTGACGAACACGCCCGGCTGAGTGGTGGTCACGTCATAGGCCCACGGCAGGGGGGCGTCATCGACGCGTTGCGGTTGCGCGTCGACGTCCACATAGCTGATCGTTGCCACCGCACCCGGGTCGCCGAAGACCTCGATGACGACGCGTTTGGGGTTCAGCGACACGGCCTCGTTGGGCAGCTCACCGCCGGCCGAGACGTCGTGATCGGACCCGAAGATGCCGTGCAGCCGGTACACGGCGAACCCGGCCAGCGCGATGACCACCACCGCGACCGCCAGCATCCATCTCCGGGTGAGGAGACCGCCAACCGCGCTTCTGGTCATCGGCTCAGCTCGCCCAAGAGATAGCGCTGCAGCGTGGCACCGAGATCGGCGGCCACGAGTTCACGCGGGTGGGTGGCCAGCGGTTCGATCCCCACGATGTAGCGCGCCAGCGTGAAGCCGACGATTTGGGACATCACCAAACCGGCCCGGTATTCGGGGCCGTCGGCCTTGAGTCGCTGCGCGATCGGCAGCAGCAGGTTGCGGGTCAGGAAGTCCCGCACGAGCCGGGCGGCTTCGGGTTCGGCGGTCGCCGCGCGGATCATGCCCACCATGGGGCGGCGGCGTACCTCGTCGTCGAGGACGTCCAGCACGGCGGTCGCCAACCGCACACCGGCACCCTCGGCGCCCCCGCTGACCACCCGGTCGATCAACGCCGCCGGGTCGATCGGCAACTCGACGACCGCCAGGAACAGATCCAGCTTGGTGCCGAAGTAATGGGCCACCAGTGTCGGATCGACCTCGGCCACCCGCGCGACCTGCCGCATCGAGGTGCGGTCGTAGCCCAACGCGGCGAACTGCTTGCGGGCGGTGTCAGCGATCAGCTGTCGGGTGGTGTTGGGTCCCGGCCGACGCCCGGTGCGCTTGATGACGGGTCTGGACATCCGGCTCCTCAACGAATCCAGATCTCCGTACCCACAGAATTCCACACGAATGGAAATGCTAGCGGCAGTACTGCGCCGAGGCCAGACATCGCGCGAGGGCATTGCAAGCAACGGTGGCGACACGGTCGCGCCGGGTGTCACTGGCCCGGCCCTCGGCTGTCACCGTGCGGTTTCATCCGCGACTCGCCGACCGGGCGTATCTATTCGCACTCTCACGCCGCCGACGGACCCCGTCCACAGCTTCATAAACATCACGATTCCCTCTGATAACAGGGCCGGGCTACCCCGGTGGGCATGATCAGACGGGCGAGTGCGGTCCAGCAGATCTTGGCGCCACCGTGATGTAGGGCAGGTCGATCGAGGTGCTCTGCGAGCTCGAGAGTTCGATCTTGGCCTTCTCGGCGGCTTCACGCAGCCGCTGCATGGACGACCACCGCGTGGGCTTCGCTCCGGTCCGAATCATCGATCTCGTTCGGGTGCGACGAGCCCAGTAGTGCACTACTGCAATCTCGCCCGGTTTCGGCGCGGCACTGCTTAGTCGCGGTCGTGAACTCCCCCGTGCTGCCTGCCCAAGCCGGCAACGGTTCCACATCGTGCGCGGCTGCTCGGAAACATCGCGGGCCGGGCGGCGATCACCCGACAAGTTCAATGGATTCCTACAGGATCGCTGTTCAACCGGTGGCCGCTGCTCCCCACCTGAAACGCCCCCTGACATTTCTACAACTTCTTCTCAAAACCGGGCATCAGGCGGACCATGATGAGATGGACACCACTGTCGACGAGATCGCCTCGGGCGTGTTCCGCCTGTCCACCTGGGTACCGGACATCACCGCCAAAGGCTTCACCTTCAACCAGTTCCTGCTGACCGGCGAGCAACCGTTCATGTTCCACACCGGCCAGCGTTTCCTGTTCCCGCAGGTCTCAGCGGCTGTCGAGCGCATCCTTCCGCTCGAACAACTCCGCTGGATATCGTTCGGCCACCTCGAAGCCGACGAATGCGGGGCGGTGAACCAGTTCCTGGCGGCGGCTCCGAACGCCGAGGTCATACACGGCGCGCTGGCCTGCATGCTGTCGCTGAATGACATGTGCGACCGCCCGCCCGTCGTGGCCGCCGACGACACCCTCGACACCGGCGGCCACCGCCTGCGCTTCATTGCCACCCCGCACGTTCCGCACAACTGGGAAGCCGGACTGTGGTTCGACGAGACCACTTCGACGCTGCTGGCCGGCGACCTGTTCACCCACACCGGACAATGCCCTGCCCTGAGTGAATCCGACTGTGTTGCACCGGCATTGGAAGCCGAGCAGATCTTCCGCGCCACCGGCCTGACACCGAACCTGGCGACAACGCTGACCCAACTCGCCGCGTTGGATCCAACCACATTGGCGATCATGCACGGAGCCTCCTACCACGGTGACGGCGGCGCCCAGCTACG